>NZ_JAMYNW010000004.1:0-399432 GCF_040319365.1 Mesorhizobium sp. M0923
GAGCTGGGGAAGTAACAGCTGTCGAGGCGTGGGTCGGCCGTGCGTTTCAGGGGCAATAGCAAACGCTCTGTAGCGATCCTTCGCGCCCCCCTCTGTCCTGCCGGACATCTCCCCCACAAGGGGGGAGATTGGCAGTTTGGGCGCTCCGCTCACGAACTGCGATGTTGGAGATTGGCGAAAGCCGGCGTGACGTCCGATCTCCCCCCATGTGGGGGAGATGTCCGGCAGGACAGAGAGGGGCGCTGTCCCGCCGACGTCAAAGTTTCTGCACCGCACCTAACCCGCCCCATACAGCATCTCGTCCTGCAGCCGGCGCAAGGCGAATAGCCTGGTCGTCGGGTCGGGCGCGGCATTGTCGGCGGTGAGCAATTCGCCTTTCCTCACCGGTTTCAGCACCTTGCCGCCTTCGAGCAGGCCGACGGGCACGGCGTGGTGGGCGCGAGCCTCCTCGACGGTCATGGTCCAGGAGCGGTAGCAGGTCTCGCCGATCGCGTCGAACGTCTCGCCTGCCGCCAGATCGCGCTTGGCCACGGCGCAGACCTCGGCCACCGGCCTCGGCAGCGGCACCATGTCGGGCTTGCCGTAAAGCGCGATACGGGCGGCCGTCAGCGGCACTTCCAGCGAGGTCAGATGGTAGGGCCTGAAGAAGCTGTAATAGGGGCCGTGGCCGATATGCAGATCGTCCATGCGCTCGATGATCCGCGGATGAGTCGCCTCGACGATGACGAAGACACCGGGCGCCACGCCCTTGCCGACGGTATAGTCGACAACGCCCTTCTTCGACAGGATGCCGCCCTGCTCGCGCGGGATCAGCACCTTGACCAACTCGTCACGGTCGGCCTTGGGGCCGTGCATGCCGGGAACGTCGGGTACCAGCCCAGTGGCGTTGGCGATGGCGCACATCTCGACCATGGTTTTCGAGCCGTCGACGAACTCGACCAGCATGCGCGGATTCATGTTGCGGCGCAGCGCTTCCTCCCGGTAGTCGTCGGGAACGGCGTCGTGGTTGAGAGGGTTGTTCTTGCCCTTGCCGGCGGAGACGATGGTGTAGCCGAGCGCCGAGGCGAACTCGATCAGCTCCATGCAGCTCGACGGTTCGTCGCCGGCACCGACCGAATAGACGACGCCGAGCCGGTCGGCCTGCTGCTTGAGGTAGCAGCCAATAGTGACGTCGGCCTCGACATTCATCATCACCAGATGCTTGCCGTGCTGCATCGCCATCAGGTCGAAATCGGCGGCGACGCCGGGCTTGCCGGTGGCATCGATGACAACATCGATGAGCGGATTGGTGACCAGCATCTCGTTCGAGGTGATTGCGATCTTGCCGCTCTCGATCGCTTGGCTGACCTTCGAAGCGCTGTCCGCTTCGGCTGCCATTGCCTCGTCGCCATAGGCGATGCGGATGGCGTCACGCGCTGTATGCGGCCGGCGGGTCGAAATCGCGCAAACCGAAATGCCCGGCATCAGCATGCCTTGTGTCACCAGGTCGGTGCCCATCTCGCCCGACCCGATGACACCGATGCGCACCGGGCGGCCTTCCGCCGCGCGCTTGGCAAGATCCCGGGCAAGCCCGGTCAAGGCGACATTGGTCATGCTGGAAACGTCCACTGCTTTTTTGATTTGAAGCGGGAATAGCAGGGAACGGCAACCCTTTGCCAATCGAAACCGGCCGCGGCCACCTTTTCCTGTGCGCTATTGCAATTCGGCCAGCAAGGCTTGTGCCTCGGCAAGGTTCTTTGCGGAGCCGGCGGCAAGGTCGTCCATCTTGCCATCCCGAAAGATGACGAGCGCATGCTGGCAGGCGGCTATCGCTTCCTCGGCCATTGCCTTCTGCTTGCGAGCAGCACCCAGATCGGTAAGCACGTCGCACAGGCTGTCCTCGGTGAAAGCGATGCCCGGCACCGAACCGATCTTCTTCTGCACGGCGATGGCCTCGCGCAGGATCGGCACCGCCTCCTCGAATTTGGCGACGTTGTTTCCGGCGCGGCCGGCGAGCGTCAGCTGATAGCCGATCTCGTTTTGCATGCTCGCCCAGCGCTCGGGGTCGCGGTCGCGGTCGACCTGGTCTGCCAATGCTCGGTAGACGGCGACCGCCTCGTGGAACAAAGCCGGCGAAGGCTCTTTCGCGCCGATCATGCCAAGCACATTGGCCAGGCTTGCCTGCGTGCTGGCCCAACGTTCGGGGGCGCGGTCGCGCGAGCGCACGCTCTGGATCGAACGATAGATGCCGGCCGAACGCTTCAGCAGGGCAACGTCGTCGCGCCAGTAGCCCAGCGTCGAAAGCGCGCTGGCCAGATTGGTCTGGTTGCGCAGCCATTCGTCGGCATCCCTGTCGCGGCTTATCACTGTCAGTGCCGCCTCATAGGCCTGGACAGACTTGGCCATGGCGTCCGGGTCGGAACTGGCGTTTGCCTGCATCATGCGGACATTGCCGAGGTCGCCTTCGACCGAAGCCCAGAGCGAGCGGTCGGGCAGCGTGGCATAGACGGCCAGTGCCTTTTCATGCGCGGCCGCCGCCTTCTGGTAGAGCGACGGGTCATTGGCGCTGCCGGCAAGGTAGTAATAGGCGCTGCCGAGTTCGTTCTGCAGCTGGGCGTGATCTTCCGGCACCGTGGCGAGGTCGTAGAAGGGCAGCGCCGCTTCAAGCGCCGTCGCCGACTGGTTGAACGCTTCGCCGTCCTGCGTGCGGTCGCCCAGAACCAGGAGCACATGGCCGAGACCCCATTGCGTTGCCGCCCAAGCGTCGGGGTCGCTGTCACGGCTCTGCATTTCGAGCGCCGCGCGATAGGCCACCGCCGAGCGCTGGAGCGCCTCGTCCGAACCGCCATCGGCCTTGCCGAGCATGGAAAGTGCTGCGCCCAGCCGGTACTGCGTCTTCGCCCAGTCCTTCGGGGCGCTCTCCTTGGTTCGCACGGTGAGCGCTGCATCATAGGCGGCGACCGCTTCTTCAAGGACCGCTTTGTCGCGAGCACGGTCGCCCCAGGTCGACAGCGAGTTGCCGAGACTGTGCTCTATTGAGGCGAATTCGAGCGGCGCGGCGGCGACGGTATAGACCTGCGAGGCCTCGCGATAGGCGGACGCCGACTTCCGGAGATAGTCGATGCCGGTGTCCCGATCGCCAAGCGTCGCATAGACCGAGCCCAGATTCTGGTTCAACGAAGCCCAGTCGAGCGGCAGCTTTTCGCGCGGATATTCAGAAAGTGCGGCCTCATAGGCAGCGACCGCCTTGAGCAGCGCGTCATTGCCGGCCTGCCTGGCGCCGAGACGCTGCAAGGCATTGCCAAGCGTCAACTGGCCGTTTGCCCAGCTGGCCGGCGCATGGTCGCGCGTCCACACCGTCAGTGCGGCCTCTGCCGCCTCCCGAGCACGCTGAAGCGTAGCAATGTCGCCATTGATCTGGCCGATCGATTCCAGCGCCGAACTCAAATTGTTCTGGATCGTCGCCCATTGCGCCGGCGCGCGCTCGCGCGTCATTTCCTCCGTCGCCGCCTGATAGGCGGCAACGGCCTGCTCAAGCGTCGGTACGTCTTGTTCACGCTCCCCGAGGCGGAACAAGGCCGCGCCGAGATTGACCTGGCTCAACGCCCAGTCGAGCGGCCCGCGCTCCCTGCGGTATTCGGTCAGCGCGGCGCGATGCGCTTCGATGGCGGCGCGAAAGCTGTCGCTGGTGGCTTGGCGCTCACCCAGTTCGGAGAGCACGATGCCGAGATTATTCTCAGTCGCCGCCCATTCGAGCGGCAGCTTTTTCGACACTTGCACCTCGAGCGCCGCGCGGAACGAGGCAACGGCATTGTCGAGCAACGTCGTGCCGTTCTCGCGCTGGCCGAGCCGCCAATAGACGGTGCCGAGATTGCCTAGCGTCGAGGCCCAGTCGTCCGGATTGGCGTCGCGCGTGTAGACGCTCAGCGCCTGATCGAAGGCGGCTGCCGCTTTGTCGAGGTCTTCGCGGCCGGCCTCGCGCTCGCCCAGCGTCGACAGTGTGGTGGCGAGATTGTTTTGCGTGGCCGCCCATTGCCGCGGGCTGTTTTCGCGCGACACATAGGTCAGCGCCTTTTCATAGGCAGCGACCGCCTGCACCAGAAAGGCGTTGTCGCCCGAGAAAGAACCATGCGCGGAGAGCGCCTGGGCCTCGGCTGCCTTGTAGAACCAGGCTTCATGGTCGTCCCATTTCTCGACCTGCTCATAGGCCTTGGCATAGTCCTGGGCTGCCGCCTGATAGCTGAAGGAGATTTCGTAGGTTTTGGCGCTGTCGCCGAAAACCTCGGCAAACTCGAAACGACGCGCCTTGAGGTCGGCTTCAGCCTGGTCGACGGTCTTCGACAGTTCGCCAACGCGGGCCTTGGCCTGTTCATGGATTTTCTGCGCTGCTTCCAGCGCGCCTTCCTGCACCGCTTGTTCGGCCAGTTTTGAAAGCCGGACGATTTCCGGATCCTGGCTCTTCAGCGTCGCCTGCTCGGCCAGTACCTGTTTCAGCCGCTCGGTCTGGCCGCGCAGCAATGTGTCGAGTTCGGCTGCATCCCTGGGTGTCTCGGTGCCCAGCGTCTTCAGCATGGCGTAGAGCGCGTCCATCGGTACGCCGCCGTCGCGGGCGATCGTCTCGATCTGGCGGCGTTGCGGGTCGGGCAGCGTCGAGA
Organism: Mesorhizobium sp. M0923; assembly: GCF_040319365.1. Classification (NCBI taxonomy): domain Bacteria; kingdom Pseudomonadati; phylum Pseudomonadota; class Alphaproteobacteria; order Hyphomicrobiales; family Phyllobacteriaceae; genus Mesorhizobium; species Mesorhizobium sp. M0923. The sequence continues at coordinate 4,635 of NZ_JAMYNW010000004.1, forward strand.
TCGTCAGCAGCAGCCGGCGGCGCTCTGTGAGGATCTCGCCCTCCTCGCCTTTCGGCACCTCGGCGGGCGTGCCGAAATAGAGCAGCCGGCGCAGGCTCTCATTGACCCAGGGCCGCTGCCGGCCGCCGGTCTTGAGATAGACCTCCTCGCCGACCATGCGCAGCACAGTGCCGAATTCCTCGCCGCCCATCGTGTCGATGTGACGCAATATGGCTGCCGCGTAGGGGCTGTTGCCGTCGGCGGGACCGTCGAGCGCCACCTTGCCGGGCTCGGCGGCAAAGCCGATGACTTGGCCCAAGCTGTCGTTGCCAGAACCGCTGTCGTCGGCCGAACCCTTGGCCGGCGCGCTGTCGTTCAGCGCCACGACGCTGCGCGTTTCGCCGAGGCCGCCGGCGCCGATCGGCTTGCCCGCTTCACCCGGCTTGAGTTTCAAAAGCGTGCCCGGCGGAAACGGGTCGTTGCGGCAGGCATCGAGCAGCACGATGGTGACCGGCACCTTGGCCTTCAGTTCGGCCACGATCGACGACAGCGGGACCAGCTTCTCGCCGGCATCCTCGAGCGCCGCAATGTCGGCATCGACGGGCACCAGGAAATTCTCGCCACCGGCTTCGATGCCGTGGCCGGAATAGTAGATAATGGCGACGTCGGCACCCTCGGCATCGTCGACGAAGCCTTCGAGGTCGCGCCGCAATTTGCGTGCGTCGCGATTGGTCGCGACATCGGTTTCGAAGCCGAGCCTGTCGAACATCTCCTCGATGGCGCGGGCGTCGTTTTCCGCATTGGGCAGCTTGCCGACATGCTCATAGTCGGACTGCCCGATGACGAGCGCGACGCCTTTTAGCGCCTTCGGCTCCTCGCCCCGAGCAGGAACCAGCGCGCACAAAAGCAGCGCGGCAAACGCCACGCCTATGCGCCCTGTTGCACCTGGAAACAACATCGCCCACCCCAACCCAGCGTGCAATCTTCCACAGCGCCATGGCATCATGATGGCCGGCGCTTGGCAAGTGTTCGGGCAAGAGGTGTTCTTGTCGTGGCCTGTCGTGCCGCTCCGTTGCGATCTTCGCGCCCCTCCCTCGCCCAGCGCTGCGCCGCCGCTACTTGTTTGTTGACAGCATGCGAGGCCCACATGTGGAATTTGGCAGCAGAGAGCTGGAGGCTCCTCAAGCAGAGCGTCCTCGGCTTCATCGATGACAATGCGCTGAGCCATGGGGCGGCGATAGCTTTTTATGCCACGACCTCGCTTGCGCCGATCCTGCTGATCGTCGTCGCTATCGCCGGCATGGCCTTCGGGCACGAGGCGGCACAACTCGCCCTTTCGGCACAGATCGCCGGCCTGATGGGACCGCAAAGTGCCGAGCTGCTGCAGGCGACGATCGAAAACGCTTCGCAGAAGGAAGCGGGAACCCTTGCCAGCATTCTGGGGCTGGTCACGCTGTTCGTCGCCGCATCCGGCGTGTTCGGCGAAATGCAGCTGGCGCTGAACGAAATCTGGAAAGTCAAACCGAGGGCAGCAACGATCTCACGGCTGGTGCGGGCACGCATTGCAAGCCTGGGCCTGGTCGCCGCTCTCGGTTTCCTGCTCCTGGTGTCCTTGGTTGTAAGCGCCGCGATTTCGGCGCTCGGAGACGTCATCAACGCCTATCTGCCGTTCGGCACCATCATCCTGAGCGCGGTCAACGGGATTGTCTCGTTTGCCCTGATCGCGCTGCTGTTTGCCGCGATCTACAAGGTGCTGCCCGACCGCAGTCTGCAATGGCGCGATGTCGGCCTTGGCGCCGTCGTCACCGGGTTTCTGTTCACCATCGGCAAGTCGCTGATTGGCTGGTATATCGGAACCAGCGCTTTCGCATCGTCGTACGGCGCGGCCGGCGCCCTGCTCGTCGTGCTGTTGTGGGTCTACTATTCGGCCGAGATATTTCTGCTGGGCGCCGAATTCACGCGAGCCTATTCGGTTCGGCACGGCAGCCGGTCCGATTTGAAGAACAAGGTGGAATCGCATGACAAATGAGTTCACGCCGAAATTCGACTTGGCCGGCAAGGTGGTGCCTGTCACCGGCGCCTCGCGCGGCATCGGCCGCGCCGGCAGGCGAACTGCATCGGTCAAACCTGGTGTCCAGCTTTCTCATTCATTGCCGGCGAGCCAACGGACCATGTTCGCCATCAGTTTTCCGTAGAACGGCCATCCGAGGAAATTCTGCGAGCGCCAATGCGGGCCGATATCTGTTGCCCAGGCAATCGTGCGGCCGCGGCCATGGCTACCGACGGCAAGGAGCGGCCAGTCGGTGCCGCGGTGGTGGCAGGTCGCCAGAAGCCGGGACGAACCGTCGTGCCTGAATTCCAGCTTGTTCATGCCGAGGATCGGCGGCAACGGCCCCTCCACCCCGGAAAAAATCGGGTGGGATGACTGCAGGATGGAGGTCTGCAGGCCTTGCGGGACCTCCATGCCGTCGCTGTAGGGGAGGCAACGGACCGGCAGCACGTCCTCGACCGGGGTGTCGTGGAAACGCGCCGTCCCGAACATGCCCTGAAAACCCATATAGCCGCCGGCCAGCATCAGCCCGCCGCCACGTTCGACATAGGCCTTGAGCAGATCGAGGCGGTTGACGCCGACACGCCCGGCGCGGGCATCCGGCGTCACCAGCAATGTCAGGGCGCCGACGTCGGAGATCACCACCGCCCGATATTGGGCGAGCGCATCGAGGTCATAGGGAAACTCCGCGCCGCAACGCTCGCCGCCGATCTGCGTGACCGCGATGCGCTCATCGGCCAGCGCGGCATTGAAGGCCGTCGCGCCATTTGTCGAGGTCGCACTTGTAAGCACATCGCTACCGACGGCGACCGACGTCGTCGCCGCAAAGGTTTCGCCTGCAAGCAATATCTTCATTGCCGCCCCCGCACTGTTTTGATTCGAGAGGTTCAGGAAGGGCGCCGGATGGACCGGCGCCCCCGCCAGAGTTCGAGCTCTTAAGGATCAGAACTTGAACTCGGCCAGATTTTCAGGGGTCACGATCTTGGCCGGACCAAGGATCAGTTCGCCGCCGGCGCCAATCGTGTATTCGCCGAGCCTGCCTGCCGTGAACTTCTCACCCTCCTTTCCGGTGATCTTGCACTGCGCAAGCGCCTGGGCCGTCTGGTAGGTAAGATAGCCAAGATCGGTGACGTTCCACCAGATATCCTGGGCCGCCCCGTCCTTGATGTATTTCGAGATCAGAGTAGCCGGCGCGAGGCCGGTCAGCTTGACCTTGCCGATCATGCCCGCCTCCTCGAGCGCACGCGCGGCCGCCGGAAGGCCGATGCCTGCCGGGACGATGATCACCTTGAGATCGGGAAACGCCTGGACCAGCGCCAGCGCCTGCTGCTGGTTGATTTGTTCACTTTCTTCGCCATAGGCCACCTGCACCAGCTTCATTTTGGAGAACTTCGGCTCGGCGGCCATCTTCGCCTTCATGAAGTCGATCCAGGCGTTCTGGTTGGTCGCCGTCGGCGTCGACGACAGGATCGCGAATTCGCCTTCACCGCCGCTGAGGGCGAATGCACTTTCCAGCATCATTTCTGCGAGGCTGTCGCCCTTGACCTGATTGACAAATGCCGCGCGAGCATCGGCGGCCACATCGGAGTCATAGGAAATCACCCTGACGCCCTGCTGAACGGCGCGCTTCAGCGCCGGCGCGACGGCATTGGCGTCGTTGCCGGCAATTGCGATGACCCCGACCTTCTGCGACACGAGGCTGTTGATGAATTCGATTTGCGCCTCGGCGGTCGCCTGCGATGGGGCGACCTGGGTAGCGGTGCCGCCAATTTCCTTGGCTGCCTCTTGTGCACCTCCAAAAGCCACTTTGAAGTAGGGGTCTGTGTCGAGCTTGGGCAGGAAACCGACCGTTACGGGTTCCTTGGCGCATTCCTGGCTGAAGGCCAGCGAGGTTGGCGCGAGCAGAACCGCGGATGCGAGCAGGGCTAATCTAAACGCTTTCATTATGACTCCTCCGTCAAAATTCGGGCTTAAAGGAAGGGGCCCGAGATCACCCCTTTGTCTCGCGCATTGCGCGGGATCTGCTGAGCAGCTCCTGTGTGGAGCGCCAGTAATTGCCGACCAGCAGCGAGCCGATCAGAAGCAGGCCAATGATCATGCCCTGCGCGTCGCCGCCGATCTGGTTCAGCGCCAGCACGTTACGGATGATGGCGATCAGGACCAACGCCAGCATGACGCCGGTCAGGCGGCCCTTGCCGCCAAAGACGCTGACGCCGCCGAGCAGCACGATGGTGATGACGTCGAGCTCCATGCCGAGCGCATTGTTGGCGCGGGCATTGGAAAGGCGCGCGGTATAGACGATGCCGGCTATCGCCGCGACGACGCCCGAGACGACGAACAGGTTCAGCACCACCCGGCGCGCGTTTATGCCGGAATAGCGCGCCACCTCGGGGCTGCCGCCGAGCGCGTAGATGCGCTTGCCGGTCGGCGTCTTCTGCAGCACGACCGCAAACACCGGCGCCAGCGCCAGGAAGGGGACGATGGTCCACGGTATCTCGGTGCCCGGCAGATTGTTGATGCCGAAATCCACGACCGCGGGCGGCAGGATGTTGACCGAACCGGTGCCGAGCAGGATGTAGCCAATACCTCGATAGAGCGCCATCGTGCCGAGCGTCACCACCAGCGACTGCAGTCCAAGGCCCGAGACCAGGTAGCCGTTGAAAGCGCCGAGCAGGCCGCCGGCGACGAGCGTCAGCGGGATTGCGGCAAGCGTTGGCACGCCGGCCTGTACCAGCAAGCCAAAGACGACGGACGTCAGCGCCAGCACCGAGGCGATCGACAGGTCGATTTCGCGGGTGATGATGAGCAGCGTCATCGGCAGGATCAGCAGCGCCTTTTCCGAGGCGCTGGCGGCCAGTTGCGAGAGATTGAAGCCGGAGACGAAATTCGGCACGACGATCGCCGCGTAGAGGAAGATGGCCACGCAGGAGGTCGCCAGCAGCAGATCCCAGAAGTCGATCGAACGGAGGAACTTTCTCACCGCGCCCTCGCCTGTCTTGCCTGCTCGGCACGCCGCACGATGAAGGTGTCGATGCCGATGGCGACCAGGATCACCAGGCCGTAGACGCCCTGCAGCCACAGCGGGTCGACGCGCACCAGCGTCAGCCCGTTCTTGATGACGAGCAGCGTGAGCGCGCCGAGGATGATGCCGAGCAGCGTGCCCGAACCACCGCGGATGGCGACGCCGCCGACCACCGCCGACGCGATCACGGTGAGTTCGAAACCGAGCGCGACGCGGGCATCGATGGTCGCATAGCGGGATGCCCACAGCGCACCGCACAGGCCGCCGAGCAGGCCGGCCATGCCAAAGGCCAGCAGAATCCGCCGGTCGACGGGGATGCCGATAAGACGTGCGCCGTCGGGATTGGAGCCGGCGGCAAACAGTTCGCGTCCGATGGCGGTGCGATAGAGCAGCACATAACCCAGGCACAGGATGACGATCGCGATAATGACGATCAGCGGCACGCCGGCGATCTTCAGGCCGGTCATGTCGAGCCAGGCTTGCGTGACTTCGTCGGCGCTGATCTGGTCGCCGGCTGCCCAGATCGAGTTGAAGCCGCGGAAGATCGACATCGAGGCCAGCGTGACGACGATCGCCGGGATCTTTCCCCTCGTAACGACAAGGCCGTTGATCAGGCCAGCGACACCACCGACCGCGCATGCGGTCATCAGGCCGATGCCGATGTCGAGCCCTGGATAGGCCTGGACCATGCTCGCCGCCATGTAAGCCGACAAGCCGATCACCGCGGCGATCGAAAGGTCGATGTTGCGGGTGATCAGCACCAGCATCTGAGCGAGTGCTGCAACTACCAGCAGGGCTGCATCCATCGACACGGCGGTCAGGTTTGCCGCACTCACCATGCGCGGATTGATAATGGTGACCGGGATGGCGACCGCCAGCATCGCGGCGAGCAGGCCGAACTCCCGCCGCTTCAGTATGTCGAGCGGTCCTTTTCTTTTCTCTTCGCTGGCGGCCTGCGCTGCCGGGTCGGCGCGTTTGTCGGCCTTCGTCGCGGCTTCCAGCACCTTTTCCTGGGTGGCTTCGCCCCTGGCAAATTCGGCCGTCCGATGGCCTTCGCGCAGGACGATGATGCGGTCGCACATGCCGATGAGCTCGGGCATTTCCGAGGAGATCAGGATGATAGCCATGCCCTGTGCGGCAAGGTCGGCGATCATCGCATGCACTTCCGCCTTGGTGCCGACATCGATGCCTTGCGTCGGCTCGTCGAGGATGAGGACGCGCGGCTCGGTGCGCAGCCATTTGGCCAACACCACCTTCTGCTGGTTGCCGCCGGACAGTTCCTTTACCGGCTGCCCGTAGCCGGAAAAGCGAAGCTTCATCCGCTTCAGCCAGTCCGAAACCAGATCGATCGCGCGGTCCGTGCCGTAGAAGCCGGAGCGAGCTGCCTTGTCGAGCACGGGCAGCACCGCGTTGTCGAGGATCGAAAAGTCCATCACCAGGCTCTGGCCCATGCGATCTTCCGAGACATAGGCGATGCGCGCATCCATGGCGTCGCGTGCCGATGCAAAGTGCGCGGCCTCGCCGTCGATCAGGATTTCGCCGGCATCCGGCTGGTCGATGCCGAACAGCACGCGCGCGATCTCGGTCCGCCCGCTGCCGACCAGGCCGCCGAGCCCGAGCACCTCTCCGGCGTGGAGCTTGAGGTCGATGTTGGAAAAGCCGCCGGCATGCGAAAGCCCCCTCGCCTCCAGCACCAGCGCGCCGGTGGCGTGGTTTCGTTCCGGATAGAGGTCGGTCACTTCGCGGCCGACCATCATGCCGATGGCGGCGGCGCGACCAAGCTCGGCCTTCGGCTTGATGCCAATGAGGCGGCCGTCGCGCAGCACCGCGATGCGGTCGGCGATGCGGAAGATCTCGTCCATGCGATGGCCGACGAACATCATCGCCACGCCATGCAGCCGCAGGTCGGCGACGACGGTGAACAGCCGCTCGACCTCGCGCTGCGACAGGGCGGCCGTCGGCTCGTCCATGATCAGCACCCGCGCGTCGAGCGACAGGGCGCGGGCGATCTCGACCAGTTGCTGTTCGGAGGTGCGCAACGTTCCGAGCCGGGTTTCGGCCGGCACGTCGAGGCCGACTGTCGCCAGCACCTTGCGCGCGCCGGCAAGCACGGCAGCGTTGTCGATGCCGCCGAAGCGATCGCGCGGCATATGGCCGAGATAGATGTTTTCCGCCACCGAAAGATCCGGGAAAAGACCAGGATGCTGGTGCATGACCGAGATGCCGGCAGCCTGGGCATCGTGCGGCGAATGGAAGACCACAGGCTTGCCGTCGACTTCGATATGGCCGCCGGTAGAGAGGTACACGCCGGCCAGCAGCTTCACGCAAGTGCTCTTGCCGGCGCCGTTTTCGCCAAGCAGAGCCAGCACCTCGCCTGGGCGCAATTCGAAGGACGCGTCCTTGAGGGCAATGGTGCCGCCGAAGGCCTTTGTCGCCTGAACCAGGGCAACGGGGACCGCCACGTCGCTCTTCACCATGGCATCGGCTTCGCCTAATGCGCCCAAGTGCAGCACCCTTCCTCCCTGGTCCTGTTTCTTCAATTTGCTATATTAAATGGGCCGGCGCCGCAACTGGAAAATTGACTTCCGTGGCCCCGAAGGGCACTGTCGCTTCGCGCACGGGTGCAGCTGGAGCGCTCGACTGCGGCAACTTCAAAGCTGCAGGCGACTAGAGCAGTTCCGCGGCAATGAAATGGGGAGGCGCCGGTTTGTCCGGAAAAGGCAGCAATTCGGTCAAGGTTCGGCATTATAACGAGCGCTTCGTGCTCGATGCCATCCGCCGCCTGAAGGAGGCATCCAAGTCCGATCTGGCGCGCGCCGCAAATCTGACGCCGGCCGCGGTCGCCACCATTGTCGACGGGCTGGAATCGTCGGGATTCGTAAAGCAAGTGGGAAAAAGGTTCGGACAACGGGGGTCGCCGTCCACTCTCTACCGACTTGCACCGGAGCGCATCTACAGCGTCGGCATCAAGATCGGCCGGCGCGCGCTGGAAGCCGTGCTCGTCGACTTCGCCGGCGAGGTCCGCTCGCGCGAGTCGCACGAATATCGCTTTCCGGACCCCGATCTGGTGCTCAAGGCCGGCAACATGTCGCTGGCCACTTTCGACAAGCTGGTCGAGGGGCTTGGCGATGCCAGCATCGTCGGCGTCGGCATCGCTTCGCCATATTTCCTCGGCGGCTGGAGCGAGGAACTCGGCTTTCCCGACGACCTCGGTAGCCGCTGGGAAGCAATCGATCTGACGACATTCTTCGCCACAAAACCGAAGACCCCGGTCTTCGTGGAAAACGACGCGTCATCGGCCGCACTCGCCGAGCTCATCCAGGGGACCGGCGCACGGTTCCGCGACTTCATGCATATCTCGATCGACACCTTTGTCGGCGGCGGACTGGTGCAAGGCGGCAAGGTCCACACCGGGCCGCACGGCAACAGCGCCGCGCTCGGTCCTTTGCCGGTCTCGCCTTCAAGCCTCGATTCGGTGGCGGCCAAGCCGGCGCGCTACCAGAGCCTGCTGCATCGCGCTTCGATCTATGTTCTGGTCAATCATCTCAAATCGCGCGGCGTCGAGATCAATCGTGCGCGCGAACTCGATCCCTTGCCGCCGGGGGCGCGCGAGCCGCTGTCGGAATGGATCGACGATTGTGCCAATGCGCTGGTCGAGGCGATCATCGCCATCACCTCCGTGATCGACATCGAGGCGATCGTCCTCGACAGCATCCTGCCGCGGCCGATCCATCTCGAGCTGCTGGCGAAGGTGCAGACCCAGTTCAACAGGATCAGCGCCATCGGCATCGTGGCGCCGGAAATCGTGTCGGGACAATTCGGCCCCGAGGCTTCGCCGATCGGCGCGGCGATGCTGCCGTTCTCGGCACTGTTGGCGCCCGACAGCGGCGTGCTGATGATCGGCAAGGACAGAACAATGCTGCTGGGCAGCCTTTCGAGGCTTGCCAGCCAAGGCCAACCAGCAAGAAGCTCAGCGCCTTCAACGGGATAAGATGGTGCTGCGAACGAGCATCAAGCTCTGGACATCATCAACATCAGCTCACAGTCCGGCACTGACACGGCGGGCTTTTTGCGCCGGCACCGGAACTTTTAGCGGCTGCTGATCTTCATTCGTTACCGACATCGAAATGCTCGATCGGTCCGCGCTCCGCTTTAGTGCGGGCCCCAGGAAGCAAGGAGGAACACATGAACTGGGATCAAATCAAGGGAAAATGGACGCAGTTCAAAGGCAAGGCGAAAGAGCAGTGGGGTGACCTCACCGACGATGATCTTGATCGCATCGAAGGCAACCGAGACCAGCTCTTGGGACGTATCCAGGAGCGATATGGCATCGCCAAGGAAGAGGCAGAGCGCCAGGTAGATGACTGGTCCAGAAGCATCAGCTGAGTCTTGGACGCAACGCCGTCTGCTGCCCCACCACCGGGGTGAACTCTGCGTCGCCCGCCGTGCCGACTGGTGCGGCGGGCCCTTTCGACAGCGAGGCCCGGGAGGAACCTTTAGCCGTATCTAATGTTCTACTTGCGTGGCGGGCTTCACCCCGACGTGCGCCTAGCCCGGAGGCGAAGGAGTGCAATCATGAACAACATTATCTGGCTGGTCGGCGCCATCGTGATCGTAATCGCTATTTTGAGCTTTTTGGGTCTGCGATAGCACATCTGAGCCCTCTCTTCGAGCCGGCGGCCCGGTCGGCATGGCCTCAGCACACCCAAGCTGGTCAGACTTAGGTCCCAAGCAAGACGCTCCAGGAATGGACCGAAGCCCCGGCTGAGGAACGTAGCCGGCTGGCTCACGTTGTAGTGAGCTTTGGCGCGACCAAGATGCGTCTGGGCGGAAGAGTTCAAGCCAGAGAGGAGAAGCCCGACGTTCCGAACGAGCGTCGGGTTTGGGCGCAAATGCAAACGATCAGCCGACTGTTCGATTCCCATGCCCAGGCAGCACGTGCTGTTGCCAGGCTTCAGGCCGGCGGGATTCGTCGCCGGCAGATCAGCGTGGTCGGATCTTACAATGACAACGATGAACCGATCAGCGTTGCTGGATATTACGACGATGAGATGAGCGGTCTCTGGCGGGGTGCGGGCGGAGGGGCCGCACTTGGCGCGACGGCTGGTCTGCTGGCCGGTTTTAGCGCTTTTGGAGCTCAGGGCATTGATCCCGCGGGGATGACCGGCATGGCTCTGGTCGGTGCGGCGTGGGGCGGCTTTGGCGGCGGGCTTCTCGGAACCTTCGCCAATTTTGCCCAGAAGCCGGGCAAGCCGAAGATCGCAGAGGGTGTCGTTCTGGTGATGGCCCGCGTCGATGAAAAGCAGGCCGGCGCCGCGCAGGCAGTGCTTCGGAGTTCCGTGGAGATGCCGCGGCGCATCTGCCGTTCCGGACAGATGAAGACGAGCGCTTACACAAATTCAAGCCGGCTCCGCGTCCAATCTGGTGCCCGATGAAGTTTGTTTCGCGAAACGGGAATTCAAACCGGAGGCGCCCGACGAAAGTTTGGCAAACCAACACCTTGGAGGCATGCGGGCTGCTTGCCGTCGTGCTGTCCCTTATCCTTACGGTTCTATTGGCAGGTCTCATCCTTGGCTGAAGCCGTGCCCTTGCCGCCGGCGACACGGTGCCAAGCTCGGGCAATCGGCAACTGGCGAAAGGTGTGGCCAGTTCGAAGGATTAAACCATTCGTGCTAAGCGTTCACAGCTTGTCGCCATAGGAGAGGACGCCGAGATGGACAAACGGGCTGAAGGAGACGCGGAGAGATTGGCTCGAGGCGAGTTCGAGCTCAAAGCCGAACGATATGGCGTGAACGCCTTTCTTCTCGTTGTCGAACTTATAAATCTGCTGGAAAAGCGCGGAACAATCAGCAGCGACGACGTCGCGACAATAGCCGAGGCCGCCGCACTTGCCGTTGCCGCATCCAGCGAACCCGACATGAACAGCATCAATCTGTTGCAGGCCATCGCCGCCGCACGCCGGCCCAAATAGGGCAAGTCCGGCAGCAATCGGCGCGAACCGAAAACGCTATATTGAAACTGATCTCGATCGAGCGTCCGGAGCCATTTAATGTGCAATGACTACGAGCAGCACATCGCCTGGGCCGAGTACTGCCGGATGATGGCTTTGCTGGCGCTCAATATTCCCAGCCATCAAACCGAACTGGATCTGCCGCAGGCGGATGACATCCACATCAACGACCCCGCGCCTGTAATGCGGGCTGCCGGCAACACAATCGAACTGGCGTCGATGACGTTCGGCTTTCCTCCGGCCGGACCAAAAGGCGGACCTGTATTCAACTTTCGCTCGGAGGGTCGACAATTCGGCAACAGCAAACGCTGCCTCGTCCCGGCGTCGGCATTCTTCGAATTCACGGGAACGAAATATCCGAAAGCCAAGCACAAGTTCACGCTGAATGGCCATTCGTTCATGGCGATTGCCGGGCTTTGGCGCGAGGGTGTCGGCAACAAGCCGCCGACGTTCACGATGCTGACGACCGATCCGGGGCCGGACGTGGCGCCATATCACAATCGGCAAGTGGTTGTGCTCCCGCCATCGGACTGGGCGGCATGGATCCATCTGACGAAGTCCGAGGCTGAACTCATGCGGCCGCTGCCGGAAGGGTCGATCAGAGCGGAAACAGTTCGCGCAGGTTCCGAGTAGGAACCATCGAATGAGCGTGGAAAAGATTATATGATTGCGCCAACATCGCAGGTAAACTTGTCGACCAAAACTGATGCCGATCTTCTCAGTCCAGCATACGACGGTCTATCGCTATAGCCGGCCGGTGAGGTTCGGCGAGCATCGGCTGATGTTCAGACCGCGCGACAGCTTCGATCAAAGACTCCTGGACCACGCCTTGTCTGTCGATCCCGAGCCGAAAGAGGTTCGCTGGATCCATGACGTTTTCGGAAACTGCGTGGCGGTGATCGATTTCGAGAACCCCGCGAAAGAACTGCGCTTTGCGACAGACATTCGGCTGGACCACACGCCGCAGCATGCGCCCGATTTCCGTATCGACGAAGCTGCGCTTCACTATCCGTTTTCCTACGATCCCGACGAAGCCGCAGATCTCTCCCAGACGATGGAACGTCAATACGAGGATGACAGTGACGAGGTTGGCAAGTGGGCACGACAGTTCCTCAGTGCCGCAGGGCACACCGGGACCGGCAATCTGTTGATGACGCTTTGCTATGCCATCCACGAGAGCTTTGTGTATTCCCGTCGAAGCGAGCCAGGGACGCAGCCGCCGCTGATGACGTTGCACCTGCGTCGCGGCACATGCCGGGACTTTGCGCTGTTCATGATGGAGGCGGTTCGTTCGCTCGGCTTTGCCGCCCGTTTTGTGACTGGTTACGTCTATGTGCCGAGCCGCGACAGCGCGACGGTTCTTGGCGGCGGGTCGACGCATGCCTGGTGCCAGGTCTACCTGCCGGGTGCCGGCTGGGTCGAGTTCGACCCCACCAATGGCATTGTCGGCAATCGGGATTTGATCAGGGTGGCCGTGGCCCGGCATCCTCGTCAAGCCATTCCGCTTTCCGGGAGTTATTCGGGAAGCGCGTCGAGCTTTCTTGCAATGACCGTCGAGGTGAATGTGGCGAAGGAGATCGGTGCGTAGGAAAATTAGCATCCGCTGATGTTTTCCCGGAACTGTTTGGCCGACGCGGAGTTTGCCCGGTTGCTGAATGACAACAATCGGAGCGTCGATGCGGATCCGCGCAGGTTACACCCTTACCTACGAATGTCCGCAGCCAACGCCGATGCTGTTGGCGCTCGAAATCCATCCATCGCGCCGGGTCGATCTGTTGACGGAACAGGTCATCGATTTCGATCGTCCCGTCGAAGCACGCGGCTACGTCGACGGTTTCGGCAACGCCTGCACGAGGATCGAGGCGCCCTCGGGCCTGACGACGATCTCAACCACCTTCGATATCTACGATAGCGGCGAGCCCGATGCGGTCGCCGAGCAGGCTGTGCAGCACAAGATCAAGGACCTGCCGGACGAAGTGCTCGTCTTTCTTCTCGGCAGCCGCTACTGCGATACCGATCGTCTTGGAGATTTTGCCTGGGCGAAATTCGGCAATACCGCGCCTGGATGCGCGCGTGTCCAGGCGATCTGCGATTTCGTTCACAATCACATCGTCTTCGACTACCAGAAAGCCGACCCGCTGCGGACGGCTCACGACAGCTTCACCGACCAGGCCGGCGTTTGTCGGGACTTTACCCATTTGGCGATCGCGCTATGCCGTTGCATGAATATTCCCGCGCGGTACTGCACCGGCTATCTCGGTGACATCGGGGTACCGCCGGCGCCGTATCCGATGGATTTCAGCGCCTGGTTCCAGGCCTATCTCGCCGGCACCTGGTTCACATTCGATCCTCGCCACAACCGCCCGCGCATCGGGCGGATATTGATGGCAACCGGGCGCGACGCGACCGACGTCGCCATCTCAACCAGTTTCGGTTTTTCGCGGCTTACCCGCTTCGAAGTCGTGACGGAGGAGGTCCAGGCCGAACCTTCCCTGGCGTCTGTCGAAAATTCCGCGTTCTCACCTTGAGCTGCAAGGTTCGTAGAGGTGGGTCGACGATGTCCCGAGGCCCCTCTGACCTCGAGGTCAGGGCCGCGCTGCATTCAGGGCGACGCTGGCGCCATGCGAATGCATCCGCCCGCACGATATAAGCGCTTCAGCCCCGCTTGACGTTGCCGGCGGTGACCTCGTCTTTGTGGGCGGCGAAAGCTTCCAAGACTTCGGTTTTCTCAGGCTTCGGAATTTTGAAATGATCCAGGGTCCGCCCGAGTTCCGCTGCGACCTCATCGAATTCCGCGGGGGAAATCCGCAGGTCGCGATGCGCCTCCTCGAGGCCGAGCGGCGTCGTGCCGGGCTTGGTGGCGACGAACTTGAAGGGCCCGCCAGAAACGTCGCAGACCCACAGCGTGCGCATGAACTTGAGGCCGGGCAACCTTTCAAGGTTCTTGGTGTGCCATTTGCGCAATTGTGGGTTCTTCGACTTCTTGCCGACGATCGGGTTCTTCACGACGGCGTCGCTGAAATGATCGATCACCGCTGCGATGGCGAATACGCCCCCCAGCCGCTCATACAGACTTTTGTCAGCTGTGGTTTTCTTGGCCTGGGCGAGTGCGTTGTCGGCGGGCAATACCGCCGTCGACGCGGCGGCCAGCGCCAGCGCGGCAACAACACTTCGTCTTGTCAAAGAGGTTGAAACAGCCGTTTTCATCCCTGGTTCCCTTCGAGGTTAGGCCAGAGCAAGCCGCAGCCTGTCTGGCGGGCTTCATGAAGTGACATTCGGACACTTTGCTATATTTTAGCATCGTCTAAGGAACAAACGAGCCCTTCGCCCGAATTATTCCGATGGACGGCATTCTCACGGTCAACATGCGTAAAAAGGGCGAAGGCCGCGCGGATGAGGAAGGCTTAAGCACGCGTCGCTGCACGCGGCAGAGGTCGCGAAGCCACTTCGGCCGCATCGGCCCGATCGATGTTGCGGGCACCGTAGTGTTCCTGGCCTCGCTGGCGGCGGTCGCCTGCGGCCAATAGCCTGTGCTTTTCAAAAATCGCTAGCTTCTGCGGATAGGTGATCCGCACCTTTGCGTTGCACCCGTCGCATTTGAAGTGCGCGATTGTTCTGAGTGCAGAGCCCTTTCTTACCGCCGGATGCGAGCAATCCGGACATTCGAATGTGAGCGCGACATCCGATAAGTCTTTGGCTAAGCCCATTTCCATCCCCTTCGCAAGCTCGGTGGCTACACTCTGGCGATTCTCAATGGGCAATTCAGATGCCAAACGGCTGTGCCAAAGCGGGATTAGACCAATTCACCTCGGAACGCCGCAAAGCTAGTGCGCCTTCTCTCTGCCTTTTGAGCGACGAAGAGACCTAACTTCCTCCAGCAGTTCGCGCTCATTGGTAGTCAAGTTTCGGAAGATTGCGACAATCATCACCGCTAAGGCTTCGGCATCCAGGCTTAAAAGGTCAATGTGTTCATCTGCGCAAACCTGATCAAACACGCGTTCACAAATAGCCAAATCGTGAGGGCTGAGGCGAGTGCTATTGAAACGCCGGCGCGACATTTGCGAGCCTTCGACGCCCGCCGCCCTGTTGCAAAAGAAGCGGGCCCTGGCAGAAACGCGAGTCGTTGAGTGGTTGTTCCCGGCTGCAAGCTTTGCTAAGCCGCCTGCAGCAGGGGCAGACCAGAAGCCTTTCCCCGCACGCATCATGGCGCATGCGAGCGGAGCTGTGCGCCGACCTTGGCACCTCAGACATTTTCGAGCGCCCGCCTGAGCGGCTCTGGCTGCCATGCGCGGGCCGATCTTGGACGGCAGGACCGTTGGACTCACGTCAGACACAGTAGCCTGGGGGCAAGACTGCTTCGAACCCTAAACGGGGCCGTCGGCTACCCATTTGACGACCGGAGGAGCCACGCGTTCCTCTGCTGGCACTCGTCATCGCAGCCAATGCCACCGCGACGACCTAGTTCCAATACTTGAAAACTCTCCCGAGACGGTTTGGCATCATGAACAGTCTTCTTTGGCGGCAGGCGCACTAGGGTGGCCCGAAATTTGGTCCGCCCCGTAAGGCGGTACATATGCTATAGCTAGAGGCGACATTTCCCGGGGTGGTACTTCCGCTCTCCACCTGTTGCAGACAGTCGGTCAACGAGCTGTGAATGTCTGCCCTGGGTCGAACTCGGGTCGTTCAGCGTGGTGGGTTTTGACCCCAACGCCATCGGATTGGGTTCGCCTGACCTGCATAGCCGTCCATTTCCCGCTCGGGGCTCATATTTCCAGCGAGGCCTGACAACGACGGTCCAGGCCTTCATGGGGCGGGAAGTTTCACGATCTTGTCTCTTCTGTAGTCATAGCCGGTCTTCGGAGTTCCGTTGCGATAGTCGTTATAGGTCCAGCGGCCGGTGGCCCAAGCATTGACAAAGTCGGTGCACCACTTCACGCCTCCGGGAGGAGGTCGTCCTCGAACCCATCTCTTTTTCGATGTTACGCCTTTGAGGCAGTGCTGAATTGCAGCGCGCCTCTGTTCCGGACTCTGCAGTTTCGCTCTGCCTGCTTCAAACTGGGTTCTACCATCGCTTTGACAGCCAGCAATCAGCAGTGCTGTTGCGACGATCAATTTGCCGGCGCATTTCAAATGAGGCTCTCCAAATCGGGCACGTCAGTGTACCGCAATTAATTGGCACATGGACCGTCCCCCCACAATCGCTTGGAACGATCAACCGTGCGTCTTCGGCACGCCTGCATCAATTGTGTCGAGCCCCGGCATCTATACACGCCACCGCGAGGTCATCGCGGATGCGATGATGCGGCATGAACGGAACTTGAGAGGTGAAACGGCGAGAGGCGCTCACTTCGGTGGTGGCATCGGCGGCTTAATGTCGGTCCGGTAGAACCAATATCTTGTCCACTCAAAGGGTCCTTTACACACCATCTTTAGGGGTCTGTATTTTGGAGTTTCAAGCCAAGTGGTGCAGCGGTACGACTGGTGTTGGTCGTTGATCATTTTATCATATCTGATGACCACGGTATTTATGCCGTCCAACTTCTCTTCACCGACGCGGCTGCAAGTTCGGTTTATCGGCGTCCCGTCCGGATTCAAGTCGCTGCCCGGAGGACGTGCCGTCGCGATCCAGCGCCCAAAAGGCTGGCGTCGTGAGTATACCATATCGCCTATGTAGATCTCTTCTTGATGCAGAAACCCAGGTTGGTCACCATACCTAATTAAGTGGTCCGTAACCTGAATGGCGGGCGTCCTTAATACTCTTTCGTTGGCTTTGTTTAGAGGACTGCACGCCTCGGCCTCCTGCACATCGCGGGATGCTGTGGAGCCTGGAGCCGCTTTGGATTCCAAAGGCAGACAGATCAAGCAGACTGAAAGGGCGAGGATGAATCGAGCAAAAAGGCTCATCGTCCTTGTAAAGCACGTCCCATCGAGCACCGTGAGATAGACCCCGACTGAATTTACTCCATATCCGGCACGTCACCGCTGGTGAATAGCACGGTCGGCGGGCCGTAGTCACCAAGCGCCGGGTTCGCGTCACGGCTCCATGCGATTACGCCAACGTGCTTCCCTGCGAGCGTCTTAGCGGTGCGGATGGCGCGTTCCTCGCTTTGCTGATCAGCCGGACCAAAGGTGGGAAACAGTTCGCCGTCCTCGCCACGATCGAACGCCACGACGACGATCAGCTTGGGCTGCTTCTGGCCAGGCAGAATATGATCCGACATGGCGGTAAGCTATCACATCACAGAGGATTGAGTCGCGTTCGAGACTCGGGAGGTGAGCGTGCAAGACGATCATTTTTGACAAGCCTGCGCGCGTGGCACTCGGCAGGTCGCGGGGCGCCTATTTTTCGGCAACCTCGCCAACCGTGCACAATCATCATCGAGCAGGTCAAGCGGCCTTGGAAGGTGCGCTAGCGAAAACGATCTGGTGCTGCGAGAGAGGATTGAACTCTCGACCTCTCCCTTACCAAGGGAGTGCTCTACCACTGAGCTACCGCAGCCGCCGATGGCGGGGCTTCTGCCATATCGAACCGGCAAGCGCAAGGCCAAGACAAAGACGGGTTGAAAGGCCGCACCAGGCGATTGTTCCGGACATGGCCATGCCACAATGTTGGCTATCCCTTGATCCGCACGGGCGGGTCGCCGGCCGGGGACGGGACGATGAACGACAAGACAATTTCTCCGAACAAGGATGGTCTACCAAAAAAGGCTGGCCGGAAGGACCGGCTGGCCGAGCAGTTGCGTGCCAATCTGCAGAAGCGCAAGGCGCAATCGCGCTCACGGCGAACCGGCGGGGCCGACCAGCGGCCGGACGGGCTGCAGGCGGCAAAGCAGAAGGATTAACGCGAATCGGCTATGTTGGTCGCCGGTATTTTGGCCAAGGTATCGTGGGCCAACGCGGGGAAATAGCCTGTTTCTTGAACCAAGCCGGCCAATGGTCTAGATGGGCCGCAACTGACTCAACCGATTTAAACCGGCTTTTCGGCCGAGGGGACGCTCTTCATGGATCGCATCAGAATTGTCGGCGGCAACAAGCTTGCCGGAAGCATCCCGATCTCGGGCGCGAAAAACGCCGCGCTGCCGCTGATGATCGCCGCGCTTTTGACCGACGACACGCTGACGCTGGAAAACGTGCCGCATCTGGCCGACGTCGAGCAGCTGATCCGCATCCTCGGCAATCACGGCGTCGACTATTCGGTCAATGGCCGCCGCGAAAAGCAGCATGAGGGCTATTCGCGCACCATCAATTTCTCCGCCCGCAACATCGTCGACACGACGGCGCCTTACGAGCTGGTGTCGAAGATGCGGGCGTCGTTCTGGGTGATCGGCCCTCTGCTGGCCCGCATGGGCGAGGCCAAGGTGTCGCTGCCCGGCGGCTGCGCCATCGGCACGCGGCCGGTCGACCTCTTCCTGGAAGGCCTGCAGGCGCTGGGCGCCGACATCGACGTCGATACCGGCTATGTCATCGCCAAGACCAGGAACGGCCGGCTGGTCGGCAACCGCTACGTGTTCCCGAAAGTCTCGGTCGGCGCCACCCATGTGCTGATGATGGCGGCCTCGCTGGCCAAGGGCGAGACGGTGCTCGAAAACGCAGCCCGCGAGCCCGAGATCGTCAACCTTGCCGACTGCCTCAACGCCATGGGTGCGAAGATCTCCGGCGCTGGCACCGCGACCATCACCATCGACGGCGTCGAGGCGCTGTCGGGCGCCCGCGTCAGGGTGATCCCCGACCGTATCGAGACCGGCACCTATGCGATGGCGGTGGCGATGACCGGCGGCGACGTCGTGCTGGAAGGCGCGCGGCCCGACTTGTTGCAGACGGCGCTGGACATCATTTCGCAGACCGGTGCTGAGATCACGCAGACCAATTCCGGCATCCGCGTCAGGCGCAACGGCGCCGGCATTTCGCCGGTCGACGTGACGACGGCGCCGTTCCCGGCGTTCCCGACCGATCTGCAGGCGCAGTTCATGGGCCTGATGACGATGGCCAAGGGCAAGTCGCGCATCACCGAGACGATCTTCGAAAACCGCTTCATGCACGTCCAGGAGCTCGCCCGGCTCGGCGCCCACATCACGCTGTCCGGCCAGACGGCGATCGTCGACGGCGTGGCGAAGCTGAAGGGCGCGCCTGTCATGGCAACCGACCTTCGCGCCTCGGTGTCGCTGGTCATCGCCGGCCTTGCGGCAGAAGGCGAGACCACGGTCAACCGCGTCTATCATCTCGACCGCGGCTTCGAGCGGCTGGAAGAAAAGCTGTCCGGCTGCGGCGCGGAGATCGAGCGCATTTCGGGCTAAAGCCTTTCCGCAAGGCTTGCGGTCCGGTTGCGCGGATCGCCAAGACCGCCTAACAGAAGGCCAAATGTAAACCTTCGCAGGTGCGAATTCCGCATGAATGGCCTTAAGCTTGTCGCGCTCGACGATCAGGATCTGAGCATCATCTCGGCGCATGTCCAGGATGCCGTGATGAAGGTCAGCGATCTCGAATACCTGCCTTCGGTCAAGCGCTTCGTGCTGACCATGAACCGCTTCGTCTGGGAGGCGAAATCGGGCTTCTTGCGCCAGCACAATGAGCGGCGGCAAGCGGTGCTGCATTTCGACCGGGTGCTCGCCGCCAAGACCAGCGGCATTGCCCGCGACAAACCGGACGAGGTGCTGTCGCTGCTGGCGATCAGCTTTCTCGCGCTAGACAAGCCGGCCGGCATCGTCGAGCTGATCTTTGCGGGAGGCGGCGCCATCATGCTCGATGTCGAATGCATCGAGGCGCGGCTTGCCGATGTCGGCGGTGCCTGGGAAGCGACGTCGCGCCCGGTCCACAGGGTCTGAGCCGATGGCCATCACGCTTCGCCAGTCCGACGCCGATTTCGAGCAGCGCTTTGCCGCGTTCCTGCTGACCAAGCGGGAAGTCTCGACCGACGTCGACGCCGTGGTGCGCGAGATCATCGCCAAGGTGCGCGCCGACGGCGACGCGGCGCTCGTCGCCTACACGCAGAAATTCGGCGGCGGCGACCTGACAAGGCTCGGCATTGCGGTGTCCAAGGATGACATTGCCAAGGCTTACGATGCAGCCGATCCGCAGACGGTCGAGGCGCTGAAATTCGCGCGCGAGCGCATCCGCTCCCATCACCAGCGGCAGCTGCCTAAAGACGATCGCTATACCGACGCCGCCGGCGTCGAGCTCGGCTCGCGCTGGACGGCGATCGAGGCCGTCGGGCTCTATGTGCCGGGCGGCACGGCGAGCTATCCGAGCTCGGTGCTGATGAACGCCGTGCCGGCCAAGGTCGCCGGCGTCGAGCGCATTGCCATGGTGGTGCCAGCCTCCGGCGGCGACGTGCCGCCGCTGGTGCTGGTCGCGGCCGACCTTGCCGGCGTTTCCGAAATCTACCGCGTCGGCGGCGCCCAGGCGATCGCAGCCCTTGCCTATGGCACCGAGACGATAAAGCCCGTCGCCAAGATCGTCGGCCCCGGCAATGCCTATGTCGCGGCGGCCAAACGCCAGGTGTTCGGCACGGTCGGCATCGACATGATCGCCGGGCCTTCGGAAGTGCTGGTCGTCGCCGACGGCAGCAACGACCCCGACTGGATCGCAGCCGACCTGCTGGCCCAGGCCGAGCACGACGTGTCGTCGCAATCGATCCTGATCACCAACGACCCTGCCTTCGGCGACGCGGTCGAACAGGCGGTTGAACGCCAATTGCAGAACCTGCCGCGCGCCGCGACGGCGGCGGCGAGTTGGCGCGATTTCGGCGCCATAGTCCTGGTGCCGACGATCGAGGCAGCACTGCCGCTGGTCGACCGCATCGCGGCCGAACATGTCGAGCTTGCCATCGACGACCCAGAGCCTTTCCTGGCGCGGATGCGCAATGCCGGTGCGGTGTTTCTCGGCCGGCATACGCCGGAGGCCATCGGCGACTATGTCGCCGGCTCCAACCACGTGCTGCCGACGGCGCGCTCGGCGCGCTTTTCGTCCGGGCTTTCGGTGCTCGATTTCGTCAAGCGTACCTCGATCCTGAAGCTCGGGCCGGAACAGTTGCGGGCGCTGGCGCCGGCGGCGATCACGCTGGCCAAGGCGGAAGGACTCGATGCGCATGGACGCTCCGTCGCCATCCGGCTGAACATGTAGAAATGTCCGACTACGACGAAACCCGCGCCAGGCTGATCGATGTCGAGCTCGACGAGACGATCGGCCGATCGACGCCCGATGTCGAGCATGAGCGGGCGGTGGCGATCTTCGACCTGATCGAGGAGAACCGTTTCCAGCCGGTCAATGACGACGGTGCCGGGCCATACCGACTGAAACTGTCGCTGGCCGAATCCCGGCTGGTGTTCGCGGTGGCGCGCGAGGACGGCGCAGCCGTGGTCACCCATATCCTGTCGCTGACGCCGCTTAGGCGCATCGTCAAGGATTACTACATGATCTGTGAAAGCTATTACGACGCCATCCGCACCGCGACGCCCAGCCATATCGAGGCGATCGACATGGGCCGGCGCGGCCTGCACAATGAAGGCTCGCAGACGCTGATGGACCGGCTTGCCGGCAAGATCGACATCGATTTCGACACGGCGCGCCGGCTGTTCACGCTGGTTTGCGTGCTGCACTGGCGAGGTTAAACTGGCCGCCCCGCTGCCCCGCTCGATCCTGCCCCGCTCGATCCTGTTTGTTTGCGGCATGAACGCCGTGCGCTCGCCGATGGCCGAATTGCTGGCGCGCAAGGTGCTCCCGCCTACCACTTTCGTCGCCTCGGCCGGGGTGCGCGGCGGCGAACGCGATCCGTTCGTCGATGCCGTGCTGGCCGAAGAGGGGCTGTCGCTCGGCGAACGGCACCCGAGAACGATGGACGACCTCGAAGACGATTATTTCGATCTGATCGTGACGCTGGCGCCGGAAGCCCACCACACCGCGCTCGAACTCACCCGCTCGCTGGCCGTCGAAGTCGAATATTGGCCGATGCCCGACCCGACCGGCGTCAGCGGCACGCGCGAACAGATCATGGCTGCCTATCGCGACGTGCGCGAGCGGCTGAAGGCGCGGATCGGCCGCCGTTTTCTCGGCAACGAGGCTGAAAACGCCGCGGATTAAGCGTGTTCACAAGCGGACGTTTATCATATAGGTTCCGCGCAACTTTCCGGCCGGGGCGCTGGAAGTACCCATCCAAGCAAAGGTATCGAATGCCGAAGGAAGAAGTCCTCGAGTTTCCGGGTGTCGTGACGGAATTGCTGCCCAACGCGATGTTCAGGGTCAAGCTCGAAAACGAACATGAAATCATCGCCCATACGGCCGGCCGCATGCGCAAGAATCGCATCCGCGTTTTGACCGGCGACAAGGTCCTGGTCGAGATGACGCCCTACGACCTGACCAAGGGCCGCATCACCTACCGCTTCAAGTAAGTTCAAGGACCCGGCCGGGATCGCGATGGGCATTTTGCAGAAGCTCGTGCTTGCCTCGGGTTCGCCGCGCCGGATCGAGCTGTTGCAGCAGGCCGGCATCGAGCCGGATCGCGTGCTGCCGGCCGATGTCGACGAGACGCCGCTGCGCGCGGAGCATCCGCGGTCGCTGGCCAAGCGGCTAGCGACGCAGAAGGCCGAGAAGGCGCTGGTCTCGCTGAAAACCGAGACGGACTACCTGCCGAGCTTCGTGCTGGCCGCCGACACGGTGGTTGCCGTCGGGCGGCGCATCCTGCCCAAGGCCGAGACGCTCGACGATGCCGCCAACTGCCTCGGGCTGCTGTCCGGCCGTTCGCACCGGGTCTATTCCGGCATCTGCCTGATCACGCCGGGCGGCAAGCAGCGCTTGCGGCTGGTCGAGACCAGGGTGCGCTTCAAGCGGCTGCCGCGCGAGGAGATCGACGCCTATATCGCGTCGGGAGAATGGCGCGGCAAGGCCGGCGGCTATGCCGTCCAGGGGCTTGCCGGCGCCTTCGTCGTCAAGCTCGTCGGCTCCTACACCAACGTCGTCGGCCTGCCGCTCTACGAGACGGTGGCGCTGCTGAGCGGCGAAGGCTTCAAGGTACACGTCAACTGGCTGGCGGGTGCGCGGATATGAGCCCGGACGACAAGGTCACGCCGCTGCGACCCAAGCGGCCCTGCCCCGAATGCGGCAAGCCATCGGCGCGCGAAACCTACCCGTTCTGCTCGAAGCGCTGCAAGGACATCGACCTCAACCGCTGGCTGAAGGGCGTCTACGTCATCCCGGGCCGCGACGACGAGGACGACGACGACCACCAGAAATAGCGCCGTCCGCCTGCAGTTTTCCACAAGCTCGGGACGGTTTCGCGGCCGCGATTGTGACCGATGATCGGCCTTGCCGACTGCCTGTCGCTTCCCGCCTGAACTCAATGTCCAGAAGCTGTTCCATCCGGGTAGAGTCGGATGGAACAGGTTCTGGCGTTTTGCCTGAGCATGATCTTTTCCGAAAACCGGATTCCACTTTTCGGGATCATGCTTTTTGTTTGAGCATGATCTTTTCCGAAAACCGGATTCCACTTTTCGGGATCATGCTCTAAGCGCTGGACAGGCCGGATTCCCGTGCTATAACCCACGCGCTTTCAAGGGGTGCCGACGGCGCTTTCATGAACCCGGTGTGCAGATTGCCGCCCGCCGGAGCAGGCCCAGATAGCTCAGTTGGTAGAGCAGCGGACTGAAAATCCGCGTGTCGGTGGTTCGAATCCGCCTCTGGGCACCACTACTTCCTCATATAAAGTCAATGGCTTGCGGTGTCGCCAGCTTGGCGACTTACGGCATTTCATGTCGCGCCGTGTTGCGAACTGTTACCGTTGAGTTTCAAGGGTTTCCTGCGACTGTCGGCAACTCCACGCGACATGAACTTCAACAAAGACCAGCCTCATGGCAAATGCTCGGTTTCAAATTTCATGTGCCCGCCGGCTTTACCGCTTTCTGGCAACCACCAGGAAATTCTGCGCAAGCTCCGCCGGAATCCTGGCACTTGCGCAGGTCCTTTCAAACGGCACCATCAATATTTCGCACAGTCTTGGCAGCAATTTCCCGGGTCGCGGCAAAAAACCGTACCCAACTATCCGCTCGACAATAAAGCCATTTGCAATGAGCGTCTGCTCGTATCCTTTAATGCTCAAAGTGTGGCGGACTGTCCCTCCTGCATAACGGTTCAGAATGCGGCAGACCAGCCCTATTGGGGAGGTCGCATTCATGTGGATATTCGAGATTAGCAATCCACCTTCGTTCAAATGCGCGCTGATGGCCGACAGTGCATCCTTCCTGAGCTCATCTTCAGCATTGAGGAAGAATCTGAATGCCGTGACCACGTCGAACCTTTCGGCAAGCGGAGAGAACGTAAGATCAGCGCGGACCAATTTCACGTTCTTCGGAACCCGTGCGCTAGCCAGCATAGATTGGGAGATGTCAACGCCGACGACTTCACCAAAAAATGGAGCTGCGATATTTGCTATGCGGCCTGTGCCGCATGCGAAGTCCAGGCATTTCCGGTTCGGCCCGCCGACAGGCAGGAGAATACGTTCGACCAAAGGCTTTTCGATACCCGACCACAGAGCTGCATAGTAGCCGGACCGGTACGTGTCGGAGTAATGGGCACCGTACCCAGCCGTCTGGTGGCTTGCTCGGTAATCCCGACGAGCGGGTGCACGGTTCTCATGGACGCTCCCGAACGGTCGCCGCTGCGCCCGCAGAAATCTGCGAATGCCAACGAACGATCTCACCGTGAACACCATGCAACTCGCGCCTCTAGTCTGGCCCGACGCATGCCGTCGCGGGCAATCCGTGCCCCACGATGCGCGCGACGACCTGTTCGAAATTGCGTGGGTCGAGGCCGTCGACACGCATCAGCGGCCATTTGTCTTGCAGGCATTGGCCGATCTCCCTCGCGATATCCGCTTGCTTCAGGCCCCTGACCACTCCGACTTCGAGAAGGCGCTCGAGGTACGGCTGCCGCGCATACCGCTCAATGAGGCGGTGGCGCAGCGTTTCCCCGGGCGCGTCGACTTGAATGAGGAGATCCGGTCGCGGCAGGAACGTCAGGCAATTACGAACCATGTCGATACTTGGATTTCGTCCCAACAGGACGAGCGCACACAACGCCTGAACGATGCCCTCTTCGAAAATGAAGTACCCTTCTGAGGCCTTCGCCGTATTCCAGGCTTCGAAGAGCAAAACGACGTCGATCTTCAGACGCAACGCCCATATTCGGCTTTTTGGAGGGATCGATGCCAAAAGCCGCGCAGCGTCCCCCTCGCTCGGCGGGGTCGAGAACAAGACCGGACTCGCGGTGGCGAGCTTGTGCACCAGACGCTGGATACCATGGCGTGTCTCCGGGCTTTCATCCTCGACCGAATCGACTTCGCTGCCGACAGACACAAAATCAATCCGGCGATAGCCATTGACTGTCTTCACACGGATGTCGTGTTTCGCCAGCTCACGGCAAAGGGCGCGGAGAAGGGTCGTCTTGCCTGCACCAGGCGGACCGAACAACTCGATAATCATGTAGGGATCTCCCGAACAGGAAGCAGAAAGATCGGATGAAGCGAGCTCGCCCGCTCCGGCGGTGTGGCGAGCGTAAACACTCTGGCATCCGCCTGGCCGAGTTGACCCCGCTCGCTGGCATCCTGCTGACGCCGCAAAAAGCTTTGGAGGAGATGCGATGCGGTGGAAGACTGCCTTTCCATGGCGTGCAGTCCCGCCTGTTGAGCCGCGACAGCGTTGCCGGTTGACTTGAGAACTTGCAATTGCTTCTCGATCGCCTGCGCTTGCGGCTGGTTGACACGCCTGTCGCTGTCGAACTGGCTCGTCGCCCGTGCCATCTCCTGATCGATCGAGCACCCCACGGTTGCCCGTTGGTCGACGTCGGTCGTCGTGGCTTCCAGGCGTGCGAGGCTCGACGACGCCGACCCCGCCGCCTGCGCCAACACCTCCGTCGTCGCGCCGCTTGCGCCCATAGGGAACATGGACCTCAGAAAGTCTCTAAATTGCCTGGGGATCAGTGCTTACTATGAGTGCCGAACCATACCATCATCCATCTGAATGACTGTCGGCACCACCGCACGCGCGTTTGGGCGCTGAACAGGGCAACGAGTTCAGGCCGAGCGGGCGGTTTTGGCTTGACGCGACACAAACGCGACATTCGGCCTAAAATCTGAACAATATCAATCACCGACAGCGGACTGAAAATCCGCGTGTCGGTGGTTCGAATCCGCCTCTGGGCACCATTTTTTCCCTGTACGGCCCGGAGACATAGGTAACAGTTTATACCTAGACATGGGTGACAATCTCGCGCCGAGCGGATTGTCGATGGCGTGCAAGAATTATCTGGACCATGGCGCCAGAGGCTCCTGCTCGCCGGCCAAATGGCGATGAAGAACGCCTTCAGCATCTTGGATTCCGCTCCGGCCACAACCGCTCTAAAGACCGAGGGCGCAGCCGTCCTTGCGCGGTTCAGAACCACCCAGCAGCGTCCCGTTTGCCCAATCGATGCGGATGGCCTGCGCACCGCCGATCGGGTCCGTGGCAGGAATGATTTCGAAACCGCGCCGGCTAAGTTCAGCTACGGTTTCGCGAGCGAGCCCGTGTTCGGCCTGGACCTTCATCGTGCCGCTGACAGGGGCGACCCGCGGCAGATCGATCGCCTCCTGCAGATCTATCCCGAAGTCGAGCACCTTCGTCAGCAGGTGCGCGTGGCCCATTGCCTGGTAGTAGCCACCCATAACGCCGAAAGGCATCTCTGCCCGGCCGCCTCTCGCAAGCATCCCGGGTATGATGGTATGCAGAGGTCGCTTGTTCGGCGCCACTGCATTGGGGTGCCTGGGGTCAAGCGAAAAGCTTTGCCCGCGATTGTGCAAGACGACACCGGAGCGTGGCGAGACCAGGCCCGAGCCAAAGCTGTCGAAGACCGAGTTGATGAAACTGACCGCATTGCGATCCTTGTCGACAACGGAAATATAGACCGTGTCGCTGTGCAGCGGCATATCGAACGCCGGCAGGTCCGCGCGGGCGCGCTTTAGGTCAATCATGCCCGCCAGACGATCGGCCCAAGCATTCGACAACATGTCGGCCACCGGGACCTCGGACGCATCAGGATCGGCGACGAGCAGGTCACGCGCGGCGTAAGCGAGGCGTGTCGCTTCGATTTCCAGGTGAAGCCGGTCCGCGGATTGCGGGTCGCCGTGGGCTTCGAAGCGCGAGAGGATGTTTAGAATCAGCAATGCGATCACACCCTGGCCATTCGGCGGACATTCGAACACATCGCAGCCTCGAAACGCCGTGCTGATCGGGGTCACGTACTCGCCTGTTGCCGAGACGAAATCTTCGACTGTGTGCAATCCGCCGAGCCCACGAAGATAGGCGACCATGTCTTCGGCCACAGGGCCAGTGTAGAAGGCCTCTCGTCCCTTCTCGGCGATCAGCCGCAGCGTTGCAGCCAACTCAGGCTGGCGATGCACTTCGCCAACGCCTGGCGCGCGGCCGTTTGGCAGGAAAATCCGTTTCGCGGTCACATCGGAGGCCAGAAGTTCTTCCTCCAACGCCCAGTCACGATGGACCCGCGGTGAAATGGCGTAGCCTTCCTCGGCGAAACGTATAGCGGGGGCCAGGATTTGATCGAAGGGCATATGCCCATGATCAGCGTGCAACCTGGTCCAGGCATCGATGGCTCCCGGGATGGTGACGGAGCCAGGAGAATTGCGGGCTACCTCCGCCATGCCACGTTCGAGGAACCAGTCAATTGTGAGGGCGGCGGGTGTCCTGCCCGATCCGTTATAGGCGATGACCTCGCCGGATCCGTTTCGCGACAGAAGAGCGAAGCAATCGCCTCCAATGCCGGTCGAGGCTGGCTCGACGACACATTGCACTGCGCAGGCTGCGATGGCGGCATCCATGGCGTTGCCGCCGGTCGCCATGATCTCCACCGCCGTCAGGGTCGCCGACGGATGAGAGGTAGCGGCCATGGCCTCGCGTGAAACGACGACCGAGCGCGTTGGTTTCTCAAAATTTCGCATGCTATGCCCTTCTGATCGTGCTCAAGAGGCGGCGTCGCTCATCGTCGAGGGGCGGTGCCGCAGATGCCGCGACATCCAGTATTCGAGTGCCGCCAAGGCACGGATGATCGCGAAATTCAAAGTGAGATAAATGGCGCCCGCGCAGATGAAGACTTCAAAGGCGCGGTAAGTCTGGGAGATCAATCCCTGGGCAATTCCAGTCACCTCCATCAAGGTCACGATGGAGGCCAGAGACGTGCCCTTGATCATCAGGATGATTTCATTGCCGTAACTCGGCAGAGCCTGGCGAAAGGCCAGCGGCAGGATAACATGCCGATAGGTCAGACAGGTGGACAGGCCGACAGACCGGGCCGCCTCGACAAGGCCGCGTGGCACCGACTGAACCGCGCCGCGGAGGATTTCGCTGCCATAGGCGGTGGTGTTGAGTGTCAGCGCGATGATTGCGCACCAGTAGGGTTCGCGGAAAACGGCCCATAATCCAATTGCCGACAGTTGGTGCCGGAACTGACCAAGGCCATAATATGTCAGAAAAATCTGCACCAGCAGGGGCGTGCCCCTGAACACGGCAACGAAGCCACGGATCGGCAAAACGACGAAGGGCGATTCCGATTGCTGGGCAAGCGCCAATGTGACGGCAAGGACGAAGCCGGCAACAATGGAAGTCAGGGCCAATTCTATCGTAAGCGGCAGGCCGGCGAGGAGCTTCGGCAGGATTTCGAGGAAAAAACTGAAATCTATCATGCCGACCGGACGCGCCACGGCGCCTTTCGTTCCAGACGGTAAAAGGCATGGCCCGTGACGGAAGCGATAGCCAGATAGAGCAAGGCTGCAGCAATGTAGAAGATGAATGGTTCACGGGTCGAACCTGCAGCGATCTGTGCCTGGCGCATCAGTTCAACGAGGCCGATTACCGATATCAGCGACGAGTCCTTCAGAACCAACTGCCACACGTTGCCGAGACCTGGCAGCGCGTAGCTCAGGAGCTGGGGAAAAATAACCTGTCGCAGCCGCTGCAGCCGGTTGAGGCCAAGCGCGCAAGCGGCATCGTGCTGTCCTTGGTCGATGGCGAGGTAAGCCCCTCGATAGACCTCGGCTTGATAGGCGCCCGAGATGATTGCGATGGCCAAGGTTCCAGTGGCAAAGGCCGGAACGCCGACGAATCCGGACCCGCCCAGGCTATGATCAAGCGAGGTCAGGGCGACACTTCCTCCATAGTAAAGCAGATAAATGGTCAGAAGGTCGGGCACGCCTCGGAAAACCGTGCAATAGCCAAGGGCCAAGAACCTCAATACCTTGGAGTTGCGGAGACGGCCGGCCGCTGCCAGCCCACCGAATACAGCGCCAAGCGCAAAGCCCAGCACAGACAGAAGCACTGTAACCGAGGCCGCCATGAGAAGAGCAGCCCCCCAACCTCCGTGCTGGAAACCAAGTAGCCGGAATGCGTCAACCATCGATACCCCCGGCAGGGCGAACGGCTCAGCTCCGGAACGGGTCAGGAATGGCCGTTCGCCGACAAGCGCCTACTTGACTGGAGTGACGTCGCTCTTGAGCCATTTAAGCGACAGGGTTTTGATCGTGCCATCGGCGATCGCGGCGTCGATGGCCCCGTCGAGCATATCTTTCAGCTTGATGTCCTCTTTGCGGATACCGGCACCGGAGCCAAGACCGAAGAGCCCCCCGACAAATCCCGGCCCGGCAAGCGTATAGTCGCTGAACTCCGGTTTGCCCAGCGTGGCGGCCAGCGCTGTCTGCTGTGCGAAGAGCGCGTCGATGCGACCCGCGGCAAGATCGAGATCGTGTTGCTCGGTGGTCTTGTATTCGCGAATCTCAGCGACGTCCGAGAAGTATTTTTTCACAAATTCCAGGTTCGCCGTTGCGGCCTGAACTCCAATGATCTTTCCCTTCAGCAATGGCTTGAGCTTGTCGATTGCCGCCTGCGCAGAGGCTTCATTCTCCAGCTTGAACCGCTCGTTGGAAATGCCGACCTTGCCCAGTTCGCTATCCTTTGCGACCGCGAAACCTGAGGGATCCACCGCATATGGCTGGGTAAAGTCAATGATCTTCAGACGTTTTTCAGTGATGAACATGCTCGCCATGATCACGTCGAACTTGCCAACGGTCAGCGCGGGGATCATGCCGTCCCAGTCCTGTGCGACGATCTTGCACTCGATCTTCATTCGCCCGCACAGATCATTGGCGAGATCGACTTCGAAGCCGTCCAATTTGCCGTCGGCTGTTGTGAAATTCCAGGGCGCGTAGGCTCCTTCGGTGGCAATGGTAATTGCCTTTGGTGTTTCTTGTGCGGCGGCGGCCTGGACCAGGCCGAACAAGACCGACGCAATGGCTGCGATGCGGCTAATTTTCATGTCATTCTCCTCTTTTTTGCCGGTATGGCAGTTCCCTTTCGTCGTGCCGGATTATCTTCCGGCTTCAACGAGTTAGATGGCGTTTTCTAGCGGCGGCCGGGACTTGCGAAGTTGGCCAGAAGGGGCGCTGTCTCGACGATATGATCCCGCATGACGATCTCTGCCTTGCCGGCATCACCTGACCGCAACACCTCAATCAGGATCTCGTGCTCGGCGCGCGCGCTGGCGGGCTTGTCGACATAGTCGAACCAGATGCGCAGGTAGGGTTCGATCACGACGTGCAGGCTGGCAATCTGCCGGACCAGCTTGGGTCGGTTGCTCAATTGGCAAATCTGCAAATGGAAGGCCTGATGGCGCACGACCCAGTCGCTGCTGCCGGTCTGGCTGGCGCGCTCCATGCGGTCGAGCTGGCGTTCCAGTTCTTCAAGCACTTCGATATCGATGTGCGGCATGGCAAGCCTCACCGCCAGCCCTTCGAGCACCGAGCGCATTTCAAACGTTTCGTATATCTCATCGAGGGTAAGGCCGGCGACGATGCAGCCACGGTTCGGGCGAATGACCACAAGACCTTCCGCGGCCAGCTGGCGGAATGCTTCGCGAACCGGCATGCGGCTCATGCCGATTTCCGTCGCGATCTCTTCCGGGATAAGCCGGTCCCCGGCGCGGTAGCGCCCCATCCTCAAGGCACGCTGAATGTGGCGATAAGCCTCCTCCTCGGCGGTCGTGATGCCCAGCGGCTCGATTGCGTCTGCTGCCATGTCCTTGGTCCAATCAGAGCGTATCTGTGTATCCACTTATCCAGTTGTCGCGACCTGTGTCAAGCACCGAAGCTTGTGCGCGTTAGAATTTCTCTTGTGAGAATAAACACTTGGGGGGGGAAAATGGGGCAAGCACACCGTCATCAGCTACGCCGCTGATCGGCGTGCTTTTCGGTGCCTACGCGTCGGAAACCTTTGACGCCTCACCGACCTCTTCGACAATGCCGGCCAAGGTCGATGCCGAGATTCGCCGGAAGCCCGTCAGCGCCAGCCCCTAAACAATCCTGATGCCGCTTCGAGCATCGAACAGATGCACCTTGGAGACCATGATCTCCAAGCCAATCTCCTGATCAGGTCTGAACGGGGGCTGATCCCGCACCTCGGCCATGAGGTCGACGCCACCTGCATTCAAGGTAAGTTCCTGGGCCTCGCCGGTCGGCTCGACCACCTGAACCTCCGCCCGAGCGTGGTTCCCGCCGATTGCAATGTGCTGCGGACGAATTCCGTATACCACCTCTTCCCTGTCCCCCATCCGGCCGTCCTCCGGTAAGGGTAA
Source organism: Mesorhizobium sp. M0923 (assembly GCF_040319365.1). Classification (NCBI taxonomy): domain Bacteria; kingdom Pseudomonadati; phylum Pseudomonadota; class Alphaproteobacteria; order Hyphomicrobiales; family Phyllobacteriaceae; genus Mesorhizobium; species Mesorhizobium sp. M0923. The sequence continues at coordinate 36,351 of NZ_JAMYNW010000004.1, forward strand.
GCGGAGACCCTGCTCGGCGACGAATGCGCCGTTGTCGATCCGGCCCGGGATCAGGTTCATTTCCGGGGATCCGATAAAACCGGCGACGAACAGGTTGGCGGGTTGCTCATAGAGCTCTGAAGGTGTGCCGATCTGTTCGATGCGGCCCCGGTTCAGCACTACGATACGGTCGGCAAGGGTCATCGCTTCGGTCTGATCGTGAGTGACGTAGATGCTCGTTCGGCCCAGCCGCTGGTGAAGCTTCTTGATCTCGGCGCGCATCTTGACACGCAGCTTGGCATCGAGGTTGCTCAGCGGCTCGTCAAACAGGAAGGCGGCTGGATCGCGCACGATCGCCCGGCCCATGGCGACGCGCTGGCGCTGACCGCCGGACAGCTGGCGTGGCATGCGGCCAAGCAGATCCTGCAGGCCGAGGATTTCAGCGGCCGCTTTCACCCTCGCGACAATCTCTTCTCTGGGGACCTTCGCCAATCGAAGCGCAAAGCTCATATTGTCCGCGACACTCATGTGCGGATAAAGCGCGTAGCTCTGGAACACCATCGCAATGTCGCGCGATTTGGCCGGCATCTCGTCGACGACCCGCCCGCCGATGCGGATCTCGCCTGTCGTCTGTTCTTCCAAGCCGGCGATCATTCGCAGAAGGGTTGACTTGCCGCAGCCTGAGGGACCGACAAGGACGACAAACTCGCCGCTGGCGATCTCGATCGTCACATCGCGCAGAACTTCCACGGCGCCAAAGCTCTTGCCGAGCTGATCTATCTGGATTGCAGACACCTATTTTCCTCCCGTCCGGGCACTACTCATTTTCGTTGAGCATGCCGCCAGGCGCGGTATTCGGCCTCGCCTTCGGGGCTCAACGGGTAGTATTTCCGCAGGTCGCCTCCCTCGGCCAAGCGCGTGCGGGAAAATTCCTCCCACTCGATATGTTCGCCGGCGAGCTCAACCAGTTTTGGGGCAAGGGCTACCGGTACCACGACGACGCCATCATCGTCGGCGACGATGATGTCTCCCGGTATGACGAGTACGTTCGAGCAGGCAATGGGGACGTTAACGGCAAAGGGGACGATGTTGGTCTGGGCGTGGAAATTCGGCGTGACATCCCTCACCCAGATGCCGATGTCCAAGGCAGCCGCCTGGGCAGAATCTCGGATACACCCGTCGACAACCACGCCGGCCCCGCCACGCCCGGCGAAATAGGTCAACATCATCTCACCGAAGATACCGCTGCCAAGGTCGCCGCGCGCATCGACGACCACCATGTCGCCCGGCTGCGTGGGGTACAGGACGTGACGGTGAAGTTGGCGTTCGGGCTCCTCATACTCAGTCTCGTTGTAGAGATCCTCGCGCTTCGGCATGCACTGGAGGGTGAGAGCCGGCCCGGCCGCCGTGCGGCCGGGCGTTAGCGGCCGCGGCCCTCGGATGTGCGGATCGCGAATACCCATCTTGTGATAAAGCTCGCTGGCCAAGGTCGCTGAACCGATCGCTGCAAGTGCGTCGACCAGCTGCCTCGGTGGCCGAGAAATGTCCTTTATTGCCGCTGCCTGGCCTACTTCCACGTTTCATCCTCCCTTCGATCAAGTTTTTCATGATCTCAATTCAGCCGCGAACTGCACCGGTCGTGAGACCCTTGACCAACAGGCCTTGAGCAAACCAGACAAACGCCAAGGTCGGGATGACCATGAGGACGCCCGCCGCCGACATCGCTCCCCAGTCGATGCCGAACTGCGAGACGAAGTTGGTCAGCCCGACTGGCAGCGTCTGTGCGGCCTTGCTGGAAGTCAGCGTCAATGCGAGCAGCAGGTCATTCCAGGTGAAAAGGAAGGTGATGACCGCGCTGGCCCCGATGCCAGGCGCAACCAGCGGCGCCACGATCTGGACCAGGGTGCGCACCGTGCCGGCGCCGTCCGACTGGGCAGCCTCCTCGATCTCTTTGGGCACATCCTGGATGAAGCCCAGCAGCAGCCAGATGGCGACGGGCAGTTTAGCCGCCGTATGGCTCAGGATCAGCGCCCAAATGGTATCCAGCAGGCCGAGCGCGGCGAACACGGCGAAGAGCGGGATGGCGAGCGCGATGACCGGAATCATGCGCATGATCAAAAGCAGGCCAAAAATCAGCATGACGCCCGGCATCCTGAAGCGCGACAGGGCGTATGCGCAGGGTATGGCCAGCAGATGGACCAAGATGACCGTCGCGACCGAGACGATGACGGTGTTCCACACATAACCCATCGTGTCGTACTCGGTGAAGACGGAGACGTACTGCGTCATCGTCGCGGTCTCGGGGATGATGTGCACCGGGACGGAGAAGATGTCGGCTGAACTGCGGATCGAGGTCAGGAACAGCCATGCCAGCGGAAAGACGGTGAGGGCGATGGTCAGAACCAGCGCTAGATATTGGCCGGCGGCGCCTGCCGTGATCCGGCGGCGACGGCGCCGTGGCTTGGGACGCGCGCTGACGATCGCGGCTTCGGTCATATCGCTCTCCGTTTCGCAATCAGCCACGGCACCCCGTAGAGGAGGCCGAGCACGAACAGCGACATTCCCAGCGCGATGTAGGAAACCGCCGCCGCGTGTCCGAAATCCACCGCCTGAAACGCCAGCAGATAGGAATAGACGGTGAGTAGGTTTGTGGCGCCTCCCGGCCCGCCCTGCGTCATCAGCCATACGACGTCGAAGGTCCGGAACGTGTCGATGATGCGAAGCATCAGCGCTATCATGATGACCGGACGCATCAGTGGCAGCACGATGTGCCAGAAGCGCTGCCATGGCGTGGCGCCGTCCACCGTGGCGGCCTCGAGCGGCTCCTGCGGCAAGGATTGCAGACCGGCAAGAAATAGCAGCACCATCAGCGGCGTATTCTGCCAGACATCGGCGACAATCACCGAGACAAGAGCCCAGGTCGGATGATTGAGCCAGGGGATGTCGGGCAGGTTGAACATGCGCAGCAGCGCGTCCACGAGCCCGTACTGGGTGTTGAAAAGCCAACGGAAATTCAGCCCCACGACGGCGGGCGCGATCATCGGCGGCACCAGCAGCAAGGTGCGCGCGAGCCGCATTCCCCGCAATTTGCCGTTGACGAGCACAGCGATCGCCATTCCAGCCACCACTTCCACCGTGATGGAAACGACGCTGAAGATGATCTGATTTCGCAGAGCCTGATTGAACTGGCGGCCGAAGAGTTCGTCGGTGTAATTCCCAGTTCCGGCGAATGGCGCTGAGCCGCTCAGATCCCAGCGAAAGAAACTCATTATGAAAGAATATCCGAGCGGATAGATAAGGATGGCGAGCATGACGAGGAGCGCGGGGCTGGCCAGGAGGTACCCCCTCTGCCAGGTGTAGGGCAGCGGCGAACGTCGCCGACGCCCCGGGACCTGGTGCTGCGCGACGGGCGGCATCCTCAGTCGTATGCTCCGGCCCGACGCATGATCTCCTCCGCCTCAGTCGCCGCCTGGTTGAGCGAGTCGCTCGGCGAGACCTGGTCGGTCAGGGCCTGTTCGATAGCCGAAAACATCAAGGTGCAGACTTTCGAGAATCCAGCCAGCTTCGGCCATTCCTTGCCGTTCGCTATCGTCGTCTCGAGTTGCTGCAGCCACACGGCCTGGGGACCTTTTGCCGCTGCAATCACTTCCTTGGCGATCGCCTGACTGCTGGGGAAGTTGGTGAACTGATCGAACTGCAGCCGCTGCGCCTCCGGACCGACCGTATATCTGATGAATTCGACGGCAGGTTCCTTGCGTCCTGATTGTCCATTGAGAGCCATGGCATGGGAGATGGCGCACGAAATCGCTGCCTTGTCCCTGATGTAGGGTGCAGTCGACCACTTGCTGACGACCCGCGAAGTTTCCGGATTGGATAAGGTTGCGAAGGCACCTGGCCAGTCGAAATTGGCGTAGACCGTACCGGACGAGAATTCGGTCGAATTTTCATTCCACTGGTAGCCGACCGCGTCCGGCGGCACGATTTTGTGCTTCTGGATGAGGTCGCGGTAGAACGTGAGGGCTTTGATGCCGGCTTCGGAATTGAAAGCCGGCTTGTTGGCCTGATCGACCCAGTCCCCGCCGGCTTGCCACAGGAGATCGCTGAAGGTGCGCTGCGCGGGGTCACCCTGCCCCGGCACGACCAGCCCATAGTGGCCATTGCCGGTAAGTTTCAGGCCGACGTCCACCAGATCATCCCAGGTTTCGGCCGGCTTCAGGCCTTTCTCCTGGTAGATGTCGCTGCGGTAGTACTGCACACGCGCATCCATATTGCGCGGGATGGCGGCAAGAGTGCCGGTCTTGGGATCGCGTAGGTATTTGACCGCAACCGGATAGAAGTCAGCCAGTTCGGAGTCGCTGAAATAGCTGTTCAGCGGCGCAAAATGGTTGAAATAGGAATCGATCTGGGCGGTGTGCGTGCTGTAGACGTCGTACTGGCTCGATTTCGCGGCACTGAGTGTGACGACTTTCGATGTCAGCGGGGTGAATTCCAGCAGATCGTAGCGAACCTTGATGCCAGTCTTGGCGGTGAAATCCTGAACGATTTTCTCCCAGTATTTGGGATAGAGCGGGCCGCCGGTGATCAGCAGCGCGGTGATCTCGTTCGCCTCTGCTCTAGCGATCCACGGCGTAGCAAGCGAGCCGGCCGTCACCGCGGCACTCGCGGCCAGGAATTTGCGTCTCGATAGGTTTCCGGACATCACAATTTCCTCCTTGTTTGTAATTGGTCGGCCCCTTTTTTGGGGTCGAGCGACGACGGCCAGGTTTTCCCTTGAGCCGCAGTGTGGCTTTGCTCCTCACGCCGCGACACAGCCCGGATCACGCCCTGCCCTGCCGAGGCCGATGGCCTCAGAGACTTTCGGCGGTAGCCTTTGCTTTCATCCTGCCTTCCTTCCGGCGGGCTCTGCGACCCGCAAACCACGCAATCGGTGCGTCGCGAGCCGTCGAGACGGCCGGACACAATGCGATGAGCGCGGTCAGCCGACGCGCAATGGTCCTGATCTCGAACGTCTTGGGCTGGGATATTGAAGTTGAGAGTCCAACGTCCCTTCCCGCGGGCGGAGTTATGGGTTAGTGAGCATTCATGAGATAAGTTGACTGCATATCCAACCATCAGCCTATAAGCTTATCAGACAAGTGGATGTTAATGGTCGATTCCATGGAGGTCAAGCTTCAAACTTTGCCCAAGCAGGTGGCGGGCGTGCTCGCGCGTCGCATCGCCACCGGCGGCGTCGCCGGCAGCCAGGGGCCGTCGGAACAGCAGATCCTTCAGGAGTTCGGGGTTTCGCGCGCGGTCGCGCGGGAAGCGCTCAAGATCCTAGCTTCTCTCGACATGATCGAGATCGCACAGGGACGACGCGTGGTGCTGCGTCCTGCCGAAGAATGGGATTATCTCAGTCCATTGCTGATCGACTGGCTGCCGCCCGAACAGGTCCGCGAACTCCTGGCGGAAGCGCACGCGACGCGAATAATCATCGAACCCGCCATCGCCGCCATCGCGGCCAAACACATGACCAAGGAAAACCTCGAACGTCTCGGCACCCTGCTCGCGGCGATGTCCGCCAGCGAGGATAATCCGGACGCCTACCTGAAGCTTGACCTGGATTTCCATATGGAAATTTGCCGCGCTTCCCGGAACAGAATCCTTGACCGCTTCATGTATTCGTCACGGTGGTGGCAAGCGGCGAGCAGACGCATCAGCAACCAGATGCCGCATGCTCTTCCTTCCGCCACGGAAATGCACAGAGCGATCTACGAGGCGCTGGTCGCACGCGACGCGAAACGCGCCGAAGAGGCGATGCGCCGCCACCTGAAGGCAACCACTGCCGTCGCCATGCCCGACAAGGAAATGGCGAGCTAAGCAACGTTCTACAGGCGCGGCCAGCTGTCGTGGCTGACCGCGCCGCCTGCGTGTCGGGAGGACACGACCGAACTAAGCTCTTCTGGCTTCCTGTTCCTGACGCTGCCTTGCGCGATGTCCGAACATGTCGCCTTTGTCCTTGATTTCCGCCCAGATGGGGGCGGTGAGTTTGTCGATGGCCGCGACGTCCACGTCGGAAATCTTCCAACCGACACTCTCGACGTTTTCCTCAAGCTCCCTGACCGTCCGCGCGCCCACAAGGGGCGAACTCACACCCGGCCTGCTGGTGAGCCATTGGATCGCAAGCTGCGGCAGCGTCTTGCCGTATTTGGCCGCTATCGGCTTGAGGGCATCGACGGCTCCGACGGCGCGCTCGTAGGTGCCCGGTTGGAACAGCACGGTGGTGCGCCGCTCGTCTCCCTCGACGAATTTGGTATCCGGCGAGAGCAAGCCCGTGAGCAGCCCTTGGGCCAGACCGCTGTAAGGCATGACGCCGATATTGTGCTTGCGGCAATAGGGAAGAGTTTGCCCCTCAACCTCGCGCCACAGCATGTTGTAAGGAGGCTGGAGCACGTCGATGACGCCATGCTGGCGGGCGCTGTCCATATCAGCTGTGCTGAAATTCGAGACGCCAACCGCTTTGATCCGCCCTGACGACCGAAGCCTCTCCATCATCGTCATGGTAGGGCCGATGGGAAAATCCGAATTCGGCCAGTGGACAAAATAGACGTCGACATAGTCCGTCTGCATCCGCTTCAGCGAGCCATCAAGCGCCGCCTCTATCGCTGCAGGTTCGAGATGGTTGGGCGCAACCTTGGTCGCGATGATCGCCTTGTCCCGGCGGCCGGCCAGCGCCTTGCCGACGACCTCCTCGGCATGGCCATGTCCATAGGCTTCGGCTGTGTCGATCAGCGTAATGCCAAGCTCCAGGGCGCGGCGAATCACCCGGATCGATTCCTCGTCATCGGCCGCGCCCCAAAACGCGCCGGACATACCCCAAGTCCCCAGGCCGATCTCCGACACCTTGACCGGCGACGATCCTAGCTGTCGCTGTTGCATCCTGTTCCTCCGGTTTGCGGCATGCATGGCTGTGCTTGTCGCCTTGCTGCCACTCATTTATACGCTTATATGCTCGTCTAACAAGTAGGTTTTAGCTTGGCTGAATTCCCGGCGATCTACGGTTCCAGTGCTTTCAAAGTGCATTTCTGCGTAATCGCTCAAAGGGGGTTTACGCCACATCTTCTCATCTTATATGCTCATCGGACAAGTTCAATTCGCCCGTACGGTGCGTTTGAAGCGCGGCGCCATCATTGGAGGATGGGTTCGATGAAGATCGTGGACATCAAGACGGCGGTCGTCGCCTATCATGGCAAGGCGACTCTGATCCGTATCGACACGGACGCCGGCATCTCCGGTTACGGCGAGGCGAACCCCGATGCGGGCGCGGCCGCGATCGTCGGGCTAATTTCGGAGCTCAAGTCGGAGCTCATCGGTCAGGATCCACGCAACGTCGAATATTGCTGGGACAAGATCCGCCGCGACCATGTGTTCTCCGGCGCCCAGGCCGGCGTCTTTCTCATTGCCCTGACCGGGCTTGAGATGGCGCTGTGGGATGTAGCGGCGAAGGCTGCTGGCCAGCCGCTCTATCGCATGTTCGGCGGCAAGTTCCGCGACCGGATCAGGCTCTATGCCGATTGCGGCGACGGCGATGAAGAAACCGGTTCGCCGGAAGGATGCGCGGCGCGCGCGCGCCGCATGGTGGACGAGGGCTTTACGGCGCTAAAATTCGACATCGACAATTTGCGCCATCCGGCAAAGTTCGACGCGGCAAACCACACCATCAACGGCGCGGAGCTGCGCTTCATGGTGGAACGCGTGGCCGCGGTGCGCCAGGCGATCGGCCCTGACATCGATCTCTGTATCGACCTGCACGCGCGCTACGACGTGCTCAGCGCCAGCCGCATTGCAGGGGAGATGGAGCGGTTCAACCTTCTGTGGCTGGAAGAACCTATTCCGGCAGAAAATGTTGAGGCACTGAAGCAGATCCGCATGCGGACCAAGACCCCGATCTGTGTCGGCGAGAATCTCTACCTGCGCTGGGGTTTTCGTGAGTTGTTCCAGAATTATGGCGCCGACGTCATCATGCCCGACGTGCCGAAATGCGGCGGCCTCGCGGAAAGCCGCAAGATCGCGAATCTCGCCGAGATGTATTATGTGCCGTTCGCGCCGCATCTCGTGTCGACGCCGCTCGGCACAATGGCGACGTGCCATGTCTGCGCGAGCGTTCCGAACTTCCTGGTGCTGGAGTGGCATGCCCTGGAAGAACGGGAAGTGTGGGACAGTTATGTGCGCCTGCCAGACGGCGCCAGGTCGATCGTTGAAGACGGCCACATCGTGGTGCCCGACGTGCCCGGCATCGGCGTCGATCTCGACATGGATGGCGTCCACAAATACGCCGTGCCCGGCTACGGCATCTTTGAATAGCGCGCGACTGAATAGCTCTTGACCGGGCGGAAATGCCTTTTGGCCAGATTTCCGCTCGCCGATAGAAGTCCGTTGGAGGAATCATGGGCAAGCGGATCATTTTCACCGGTGGCAGCGGCAAGATCGGCCGTCACGTCATACCTTACCTGCTCAAGCGTGGGCATCAGGTCCTGAACCTCGACCTGACGCACTTGATGTGCCAGGCGTCGACACCATCATCACCAACCTTGCCGATGCCGGCGAGACCTACAATGCACTGACGCTGCATTTCGGTTTCGGCGAATATTTTGGCGGGAAAGGCCGTGGCCCAGTCGACGCCATGGTCCATTTCGCGGCCATCCCGAGAATATTCCTGCGACCGGACAACGCCATGTTCGCCGCCAATGTGCTGTCGACCTACAATGTAATCGAGGCCGCCACCAAGCTCGGCATCCGCAAGATCATCACCGCGTCCAGCGAGACGGTCTATGGCGTGTGTTTTGCCGAAGGCGAACGCGATTTCACATCGTTTCCGGTGGAAGAGGACTACGATACCGATCCGACCGACAGCTACGGTCTTTCCAAGGTCTTGGGCGAGAAGATCGCACGCTCCTTCGCTTCCCGCACCGGATACGACATTTACGCGCTCCGAATAGGTGGCGTTGTCGAGCCGCAAGACTATGCCCGCTTTCCGGAGTTTTTGGCGGACGCTTCAAAACGGCGGCGCGATGGCTGGACCTATATGGACGCGCGCGATCTGGGCCAGATCGTGCATCTTTGCATCGAGAAGGACGGTTTGGGGTTCCAGATATTCAATGCCGTCAACGACAATATCGTTGCCGATGCGCCAACGGCAGAGTTTCTCAAGAAGCATGCACCAGGCACGCCGATTACACGCTCGATAGAGCAATTTGAGGGGCCAATCTCAAATCGCAAGCTGCGTGAGCTTCTAGGGTTCCAGCAAGAGCATGATTGGCGAGCTCAGCCTCGGGATTCATGATCGGGGCCGGCCCGGCTCCTACCACTGAGCAAGCTTCGATTGGCGCCCGGTCCGTGACGGCCCATGCCGAGATCTCCCCGCTTGGCCGTCGGCGAATCTTCGGCAGCGTTTACGGCTGCTCGGTCGGCCGGATGACGATCTCGTGCCGAGCGGATTGTCGATGATCTGCAAGTATTATCTGGCGTGAAACCATGGGGCCAGCGAAGGCTTGGCGACTTCCGGCAAAAAGGCCCGCCGCTCCATTTGCGAAGCGGCGAGGCCCCATATTCGGGGACGATCGCCGGAGTGTTCCCCGGCATTGCTTACAGCGCAATTCAGGTGCCAGAATTATTGACCCAAAACGGGTCACCGCATCGGAGGCGAGAAGGCGGACCTTCCGCGATCACGCTACTGCCGCGCTTTGCCATCGCTGCTACATTACTTTGCGGCGGACCTGATTTTTCCGCCTGGCCGGCGTCCGTCAGGCAACTTACCCCAACGCGCCCCCCAAGTGACGCCGGCCATTTTCCCCATATTGCAGCACGGGCGCGCCGATTCCGTTATGCGCTTTCGAGCTATGGCAATCCGCCGGCGAGCCGCTTTGTCCAGCCTGCAATTGTCAGCCCGAAGGCCATTCCGGCGCAGTCTGCCACCCAGTCGAATAGATCCGGGTGGCGCCCTATCAGCTGCACGGCCTGAAGGCCCTCGATCGCCGCGCCCGTGAGCACGAGGAGGACGATCAGCTTCGCCTTGTGTTCCGGCCAGCCGAGACTTCCGAGAGCCGCCAGCACGACGAAGGCGGCGGCGTGATTGAGCTTGTCGTGACCAAACGTGAAAGCCAGGCCAAGACCCTGCAGGAGCTGCTCCGGCAAAAGGGCGAACAGCAGAACGCCGGCAAACGCGGAGGGAAAAGCAATCCTTGCCACGATCTGATAAGAATCCAGGCGCAACAAGGGTGAAATGGCCTTTCGTCCGAAATCGGCAGGGAACACCGCTGGCCGCTGAATCGAGAGCGAGCGCGGCGTCCAATTTCCGCCGTCCGGGCGTCCGGTGCATCGTCAGAATGAATGAATGCTTCGGGTCAGCCGCTGCACAGGCCGGGCTCGTGCGAGTGGTCTGCAATGGTGTGGCTTCCGCGATCACGCAATTACCCGCCGCGCCAACGCAGCTACTATCTGGCTGCGGCGGACCTGATTTCCGCTTGGCCGGCGCTGCCGCCTCACGAAGCAGCGCCGGCCATCTCTCCCAGCTAATGCGCGTCGCGTTCGACCGGCCTCATGCGAGGCGCTTAAGGTTCTTGTCTTGATGCATGTCGTTAACGCAAAACCGCTTCACACTTTTGCGCGACATGCATTGGATTTCCACCGGTTGCGCGATGACCCGGCCCGCATCAAAAAGCCCGCCGCCCTGTCGGACGACGGGCTCCGTTGCCTGGGCGCCAGGGCGCCGCGGTAGCGACTTCTGCTACTTATGCTCCCGCAGGTTTCCAATATGCTGCCGCCGCATGGCGTTGCGCATCGGCTAAACAAACGAAGCCCGCGCCTCTGGCGGAGGGCGCGGGCCGACCGGGTTGCACCCCGATCTGCAGCAGAAACCCGGGAGGTTCCCGCTGCTTAAGATAACAATTAGAGACTTCTAATGTTCCCTTGGGGAAGATGCCGGCTGCACCAGAAATCTCATGGTCGGCACGATAACGATCGGGCCGTCAACTCATGCGCATGTTGATCTGGAAAATCCGTTCGTCGAAATGCTGCGTTTCGACGGCAAAAGTCAAAGCCACTTCAAGCACCAGACCGTCATGGTCGTTCCGGACCTTGACTGTGATCCTACGGTGAGGAAGGCCATCCCTGGCCATCTCGCCCAATGTGCGAAGGGCTTCTTTCCTGACCAGCGGGAAATCGTCACATAACGTTCCCTGATCGTCGGAATAGACGATTCCGTCTTCATCGGAATCGAAGAAATAAAGGGGCATTGGCTTGGCCGAAGCAGCGGCATCCGGGCACGTTGTCGATAGCTGACCGGAATTCTCGGCAGATCGTGATCAGTGCCTTTCCAACCGCCGGCTCCGCCGCCGTCTCACTTGCGCTCGCGCAATGCTTTCACCGCTTGCGAGAGGATCATCCGGTCGCCACCGGTCCTTTTGATCAGCTTGCTCACCTGGCTGGGCGAGACACCATTTTCCCGCGCGAAATATTCGACTTCATAATACTCATCCGCCGACACGCGGTTGCGGTCGCTGAAGTCTCGCTTGCTCTTGTCATCGGCCATTTCTCTTCTCCTCGTCTCTTCTCCTCGCCTCAGGGTCAACTTTGGTCAGAAGCACGCTGCAATTGGGGGTTCGCCCGCCACAAAAGTGACGCGCGAACCCCATCGGCGCAGGAAGGGACAGGGCTGCGCAGATGCCGGGTTCGATCGGAATGGAAACAGCCAAGATCGGTGCGAGCAACCGTCGACATTTTCCAAAGAATCCTCCCGGAACGTGCAGCCAGCAACGAGTTTGAGCGGCGGCGGTTCCGGGCTTCGCGACAAACCTACCCTTTGCCCGCGAGGATCAGACTTAGGTCCTGCGGCAACACGTCGATTGGTCCCCGCCGGGTGGGACCGAAGCCCCGTCGACGGAACGTTTTCAGCTGGCTTCCGTTCGAATGAGCCTTGGCGCGAAGAGCGGACCGAGTTCGCAAAGGAGACGACCATGAGAATGCATCTTTCCACCGCGGCGGCGGGACTTTTGCTGCTGGCAGGTGTCGGCGCCGCTGCGGCGCAAGACGTTGTCATCGAACCGCAGCAGGAAACCGTCATCAGGGAGTATGTGAAAAAGCAGCCGCTGGCCTCGGTGAAAATCCCTGGGGTGGAGCTCAACATCGGCTCGACGCTCCCCGACACCGTCGAGCTTCATGAGGTCCCGAACGTCAAATATCGTTATGTCGTCATTGACAACCGCACCGTTGTCGTCGACCCAGGCACGCGCAAGATCATCAAGGTCATCGAGTGACGTGAAAACTCGGGCAGCCGTCACCCGTCGCTCGGAAATGAGCGGCGGGTGACGTTTGCGTCAGGCGGTTCCTCGGCGTTGTCGCTCAGCTGGAACCCGCTTTACCGTCGAGGGCCGGGGGGCCTCACAGGCAGTTTCAATGCGAACAATCAGCAGACTTTTCGATTCCCATGACCAGGCGGCGCGTGCCGTCGAAACGCTTCAGGCAGCAGGAATTGCTCGCCAGAAGATCAGCGTCATCGGACCCTACGATGATGAAATCGGCGCCGTCTTGCGCGATCCAGGTACGGGTACCGTCCTTGGTGCGGCAGCCGGTTTGTTGGCCGGCCTCGGCGCCTTTGATATGCCCGGCATCGATCCCCTCGGCGCGGGATGGCTGGCATCGGCCCTCGTCGGTGCAGTCTTGGGCGGCGTTGCCGGCAGACTTTTCGCGACATTGTCCCGTATCGGCAAGCAGCCGGGCCAGCCGGATGCCGCACAAGGTGTGATCCTGGTGCTGGCGCATGTCGATGAAAGACAGGCCGACACCGCACAGGCGGTGCTTGGAGCTTCCGTTCAGGCGACGCAGTCTTTGGCCAGGGCGGCTTGAAGATTCAACTCGGGCAAAACGCTTGACCCGACCGAGCAGCGGGGCGATCAAAGCACGAACCCAAAAATCTCTGGCAAGCCGCCGCCAGAAAGTGTTGAACACCGTGCCGATCACATTCGGCGAGCGGTTGCGCTCGGCGAGGCTTGATGATTTGCTGTCGGTTTGCGGAGAACGAATGATGCATGAGCCTGTCGGTCAAGACGAATATGGGTCGACCAGCCCGTTCGATCCGGACGATCTGTCGAGGTTGAACGCGATCGGCCCGAGCGCCGGCAGCAACGATTTCGAAAAATACGCGGTAGCCGTGATCATCGTATTCGGCGCCCTGATCATCGGCGGCCTGATGGCCGCCGGCTTGAGCTTCGGGCGCCGCAGCACCTTCTTTTTCGCGCTTGGCGGCGCCACCGCGGCATGGATATCCGGCAACGCGCTCCTGCTCGATCGGCCGCGCATCTACGCCCTGTTCGTCGGCGTCGCGGCGTTGATGCTGATTGCGTCGACCATCGCGCTGGTCACCTGAAGCAAGGCGAATCTTCCTATTGACCGTGACCTTATCCGAAAACCGGTTCCGCCTTTTGAGACCATGGTCTAATACCCGATAGCCTCACCGGATGCGGCGCGGCTGTCGATGGCGCCGTTGTAGCGGGCGCCGCCGCCCTTCTCGATTTCCGCCAGGCTCTTGCCGCCGACCAGGATGCCGGCCGCCTGGCCCCAATTCGCCTCGGCGAGATCGAGATGGTAGCCCATGCCGGTAAGCAGCTTTTCGGTATCCGGCGACAGGCCGAAGGGTTCGATATAGACCGTGTCGGGTAACCATTGGTGGTGGGTGCGCGGCGCGTCGATCGCTTCCTGGATGTTCATGCCGTGATCGATGACGTTGACGATCGCCTCCAGCGTGATGGTGATGATGCGTGAACCGCCAGGGCTGCCGATGACCATGAACGGCTTGCCGTCTTTGGCGAGGATGGTCGGGCTCATCGACGACAGCGGCGTCTTTTTCGGCGCGATCGCATTCGCCTCGCCCTGGACGAGGCCGTAGAGATTGGGCACGCCGGGTTTCTGGGTGAAGTCGTCCATCTCGTTGTTGAGCAGGATGCCCGTGCCGTCGGCGACGACGCCGGCGCCGAAAGAGCCGTTCAGCGTGTAGGTTACCGCGACGGCGTTGCCGTCATTGTCGATGATCGAATAATGCGTCGTCTCGTTGCTCTCGCCAAAGCCCTTCGGCATCAATTCCTGCGACACGCCGGCCCGGAACGGATCGATCTTTTCGCGGATTTCCCTGGCGTAATTCTTGTCGAGCAGTTTTGCGACCGGATTGTCGACGAAGCCGGGATCGCCGAGCGCCGAATTCCGGTCGACATAGGCGTGGCGCATCGCCTCGACCATGACGTGAACCGTCTCGGCCGAACCAGAGCCGAGATAGGACAGCGGATAGAACTCAAGCACGTTGAGGATCTCGCAGATGATGACGCCGCCGGAGCTCGGCGGCGGCGAGGACGTGATCTCGTAGCCGCGATAATTGCAGGTCGCCGGCTTGAGCTCGCGCACCGCGTAGTTTTCGAAATCCGCCTTGGCCAGAATGCCGCCCTTCTCGCCGCTCGCCTTGACGATGGCGTCCGCGATCGCGCCTTTGTAGAAGGCATCCGCACCGCGTTCGGAAATGGCGGCAAGCGAAGCCGCGAGATCGGGCTGAACGAGGCGCTCGCCGACGGCGTAAGGCTTGCCGTCCGGCTTGAGGAAAACGGCCGCCGCCGCCGGGTCCCTCGCCAACCGCTCCGCGCCGCCCTGGAGCGAGGCCGCATCGCCCTGCTCCAGTACGAAGCCTTCCCTGGCAAAGCGGATGGCCGGCGCCAGCAAGTCCTGCCGCGTCAGCGTGCCGTATTTCTCCCGCGCCATCTCGAAGCCGGCGACCGAACCCGGCACGCCGACGGCCAGATAGCCGTCGAGACTGGCGCCCTTTACCGGCTTGCCGTCCTTGTCGAGATACATGGTTTTGGTTGCGGCGAGCGGCGCGCGCTCGCGGAAATCGAGGAAGGTCGAGCGGCCGTCCTTGAAGCGGATGGTCATGAAGCCGCCACCGCCGATATTGCCGGCGGTCGGATAGACCACGGCCAGCGCATAGCCGACGGCGACCGCGGCATCGACGGCATTGCCGCCCTTCTTCAGCACCTCGACGCCGACTTCAGACGCAAGATGCTGGGCGGTCACCACCATGCCGTGCTCGCCCTTCGCCGGCTGCGGCGAAGCGGCGAAGGCGAGGAACGGCACGAAGGTCAGGGTGAGGGAAAGGCTGACGGCGATTAGGGTTCGGCGGTGCATGGCCGTTCTCCGTGGCTTGGGGTGAGCCTAGGAAACGCGCTTGGAGCGGTTGAGTCTACTGACAATAATGGGATCGGCGAGGCTTGCACCTTCTATCAACACCTGAGGTTCCTCGCCGCGAAGCGGCCGGAGAGGGGGCCTTCGTAGAGCGCGGCTCCCCCTCTCCGTCTCGGCTTCGCCGAGCCACCTCTCCCCCACTTTCGTGGGGGCGAGGAATCCAAGCTGAAATGAAGGCGCGATTCAACGCTGGCGAGCAACTTTGTTCTTGCTTTGTGCCGGCAGCTATGCTACTAATCTGGGTGTGGTGCTAATTGGCTCCAACGACCCGCCTACGTGGCGGGTTTTTCATTTTCACCCCGACATCAAACAATCCCGCCGCCGACGCTCGCCACCGCCGGCCGTTCGGCTGCGACCTTCGCCCGGTAGCCGGCGGCGCGGTAGGCTGCGACCGGATCGATGGCGCCGCCGGTCTTTAGTCGTGCCATGGCGAGGATCGGCTCGACATCGGTGCGATAGGCTATCTTCAGCGTCTGCGTTGCCATCAGCGCATCATTGGCGTCCTGGAAGCCTTCGAGCGCCTTGCGATCGACCAGCAGCGCCTGGGCATAGGCGCGCTGCACTTCAACCGCCGACAGCATCAGGCTTTCGATCGGATCGGTGACGTTGTGGCTCTGGTCGAGCATGTGGGCCGGATCGAACCCTTCGGCACCGGAAAGCTCGGCATCGACCAGTTCGTTGAAGACCAGGAACAGCCGGTAGGGATCGATCGAGCCGGCGTCGAGGTCGTCGTCGCCATATTTCGAATCGTTGAAATGGAAGCCGCCGAGCTTCTTGAACTGGATCAGCCGCGACACGATCATCTCGATGTTGACGTTGGGGGCGTGATGGCCGAGGTCGACCAGGCAGAACGCCTTATCGCCAAGCTCTTTGGCGATGATGTAGTTGGTGCCCCAATCCTGCACGACGGTCGAATAAAAGGCCGGCTCGTACATCTTGTGCTCGGTGAACAGCTTCCAGTCGTCCGGCAGTCCGGCATAAATCTCCTTCATCGCGTCGAGATAACGCTCGAACGCCTTGGCGAAATTAACCTGGCCGGGAAAATTCGAGCCGTCGCCGATCCACACCGTCAGCGCTTTCGAGCCCAGCGTCCTGCCGATCTCGATGCATTCGAGATTATGCTCGACCGCCTGCCGGCGTGTTGCGGCATCGGCATGCGACAACGAGCCGAACTTATACGAAAGTTTTTGGTCCCTGGCGTCGGAGAAGGTATTGGAGTTGATGGCGTCGAAGCCGAGGCCGAAGCGGGATGCCGCCTGCTTCAGCCGGTTCGGATCGGCCTTGTCCCACGGAATATGCAGCGAGACGGTCGGCGTCGCCTGCGTCAGCTGGCGGATGACGGCGCAGTCCTCGATCTTGTCGAAAATGTCGCGCGGCTCGCCAGCGCCGGGAAAGCGGGCAAAGCGGGTGCCGCCGGTGCCGACGCCCCAGGACGGGATGGCGACGGCGAATTTCTCGACCTTGTCGCGGATGGCATCGATGGCGATGCCGCGGCGGTCGAGGCGCTCGCCGAGGGACTCGTAGTCGCGCTTGAGGTCGGCATTGCGCGCGGCATTGTGCCTGTCGACGAGGTCGGCGGAGATGATGGTTTCGGACATGGTGGTTTCCTCCCAATTTGCGTTGGTCGCGCTGCCCCTCACCCTTACCCCTCTCCCCGTAAAGAACGGGGAGATCACCGGCGTTGGAGCGCTTCCCTTCTCGGCGTCACTATTACGGGGAGAAGGTGCCGGCAGGCGGATGAGGGGCAGCGCAATCCTCAAAGACGGTCGCTTATCGCGTAAAACTCTGCGCGTTGCCGGCGTCGACATTGATGATGTTGCCGGTCGATTTTGCCGACATGTCGGAGGCGAAGAAATAGATCGCTTCGGCGATGTCTTCGGGGAACACCGACCGCTTCAGCATCGAGCGCGAGCGGTAATGCTCTTCGAGATCGTCGGTCGACATCTTGTAAGCGGCGGCGCGCTGTTCCTTCCATTCGCCGGTCCAGATCTTCGAGCCGCGCAGCACGGCGTCGGGATTGACGACATTGACCCTGATCTGGGCTTCCGCGCCTTCCAGCGCCAGGCAGCGCGCCAGATGGATCTCGGCAGCCTTGGCCGTGCAGTAGGCGGCGGCGTTTGGCGATGCGGCAAGGCCGTTCTTAGAGGCGACGAAGACGACGTTGCCGCCGATCTTTTGCGTCCGAAACAGCCGGAACGCCTCCCGCGAAACCAGGAAATATCCCGTCGACAAGATGTCCATGTTCTTGTTCCACAGCGCCAGCGTGGTGTCCTCGATCGGCGCCGAGGAGGCCAGGCCAGCGTTGGACACCAGGATGTCGATGCCGCCGAACTCGACCGCTGTCTCGGCAAAGCCGGAGATCACCTGATCCTCGGACGTGACGTTGATGACGACGGGCCGCACGAAATCCTTGCCGTAGGCCTTGGCAAGCTCGTCATTGGCGCTGGCAAGGGCTGCCTCGTCGATATCGGCCAGCACGACGCAGGCGCCTTCGCGCAGCAGCCGGTTGGCGGTGGCGCGGCCAATGCCGCCGGCGCCGCCGGTGACCAGCGCGATTTGGCCGGCAAGAGCTTTCGGTTTCGGCAGGCGCTGCAGCTTTGCCTCTTCGAGCAGCCAGTATTCGATATCGAAGGCTTCCTGGTCGGGCAGCCCGACATAGGTCGACACCGTCGAGGCGCCGCGCATGACGTTGATGGCGTTGACGTAGAATTCGCCCGATATACGCGCCGTCGCCTTGTCGCCAGCGAAGGTGAACATGCCGACACCGGGCATCAGATAGACCACGGCGTTCGGATCGCGCACCGGTGGCGAATCCGCGTGCTTGCAGCGGTCATAATAGGCCTGATAGCCGACGCGATACTCCGCCACATCGTCGACAAGACGGGCAATGACGGCATCGACATCGGGATTCCTGGGATCGAACTCGATGACCAGCGGCCGGATCTTGGTGCGCAGGAAGTGGTCCGGGCAGGATGTGCCGAGTGCCGCCAACGGCCGCAAATCCCTGGAATTGACGAATTCGAGCACCGCAGGAGAATCGTCGAAATGGCCGAGCTTGTGGCTTTTCTCCGAGATCAGGCCGCGGATCCTCGGCATCAGTTTTGCAGCCACAGCGCGACGCGCCGGTGCATCGAGCGATTTGACGATTTCGCCGCCGAAGATCGGCTTGCCCTGGCTCTTGCGCTCGAACCAGTCGATCGCCTGGTTGATCACCGAAATCGTCGTCTCGTAGCATTCCTTCGGCGTGTCGCCCCAGCTGAACAGGCCATGGCTTGCCAGCACGACACCCTTGGCCTCGGGGTTCTCGAGGCAGAATTTCTCCAGCCACAGGCCGAGTTCGAAGCCCGGGCGCTTCCATGGCAGCCAGCCGATCGTGTCGCCGAAGATCTCCTTGGTCAGCGCCTGCGAATCCTTGGCGGCGGCAATGGCGATGATGGCGTCGGGGTGCATGTGGTCGACATAAGGCTTCGGCACGAAGGCATGCAGCGGTGTGTCGATCGAGGCCGCGCGCGGGTTGAGGTTGAAGGTGCAGTGGGGCAAATAGCCGACCATCTCGTCTTCATGTTCGAGGCCGCGATAGAGACCTTTCAGCGCGCGCAATTTGTCCATGTAGAGCGTGGCGAAGCCGTCGAGTTTGATCGAGGCGCTGTCGCCGCCCGAGCCCTTGACCCACAGCACTTCCACGCTCTGCCCAGTGAGCGGATCGTTTTGCCAGATCTTGGAGGAGGTGTTGCCGCCGCCATAATTGGTGACGCGCTTGTCGGAGCCAAGAACATTCGAGCGATAGACCAGACGTTCGGGCTCGCTCATCGCTTGCGCTTTTGCGTCATCCCAAAGATTGGCGAGGCGCGTGCCGGAGCGCTTGTCGAGCATAGGTAATCCTCCCTTTGGGACACGCAAACGGCGCGGGTCCCTTTTGTCCGAATTTCTACGCAAGCGGCCGTCTTGTCAATCACAAACGATCAATACCAATCATATTGCACTGCACAATGAAATTATCTGATCGGAAATGATTGACACTGCGCGCTTGGGGTGCCTAGATGCTCAAGCAGGGAGGAACCATGCACGAGAAAGAGCGCCACAGGATCATTCTGTCCGCCGTCCAGGAAAAGCCTGTGGTGACGGTGCAGGAGATGGTCGACCTGACGGAGTCGTCGGAGGCGACGATCCGGCGCGACTTCGCGGCATTGCATGTGCAAAAGCGCCTGCGCCGGGTGCGCGGCGGCGCCGAGGCGCTCTCGCCTCCGCAGTTCATCGGCCTTGCCGGCCGGCCGTTTTCCGTCAACGAGACGATCAACGCTTCGCAGAAGCGGGCGATCGCACGAGAGGCCGTGGAACTCTGCAAGGACGGCGAGCCGATCATCATCAATGGCGGCACCACCACGTTCCAGATGGTGCATTTCCTGAGCGGCCGCCGCATGCCGATCTTCACCAATTCCTTTCCGATCGCCGAGCACCTGCTCAGGCATTCCAAGAACACGGTGATGCTGTCGGGCGGCACCATCTACCGCGAGCAGAACATCATCCTGTCGCCCTTCGACAATGACGTGACGCGCAATTTCTACGCGCGCCGCATGTTCATGGGCGCGCAGGGACTGGGGCCGCTGGGTCTTATGGAAGGCGACCCGCTGCTGATCCAGGCCGAGCAGAAGCTTATCGACCAGGCGGACGAATTGGTGGTGCTGGTCGACTCCTCGAAATTCCGCAAGCGCTCGAGCCTGATCCTGTGCGGCCTGTCGCGCATCGCCACGGTGATCACCGACGACGGCATCGAGGATCGCGAAGCCAAGATGCTGGAGACCGCCGGCGTGACGCTGATCGTCGCCCGCACAACGGCAAGCAACAAGGAAGAATCTTCGCTGCAGGCCTGAGAAAACTCACGCCCGCAGCGGCGATGGAATGCAACGCTCAAGGGAGGATATTCGATGAGCTTTCTGAAGAAACTGATGGTTACGGCGGCGTTTTCCGCCGCCATGTTCGTGAATGCCGCCTATGCCGAAAACGTCAAGATCGCGCTGGTGGTGAAGTCGCTCGGCAACGGCTTCTTCGACGCCGCCAACAAGGGCGCCGAAGAGGCGGCCAAGGAACTCGGCGACGTCGAGATCATCTACACCGGCCCGACCAAGGCGACCGCCGAAGCGCAGATCGAAGTGGTCAATTCGCTGATCGCCCAGAAGGTCAACGCCATCGCCATTTCGGCCAATGACGCCGACGCGCTGGTTCCGGCGCTGAAGAAGGCGATGGAACGCGGCATCACCGTCATCTCGTGGGATTCAGGCGTCGCGCCGGAAGGCCGCCAGCTTCACCTCAACCCTTCCGACACCAACCTGATCGGCGAGACCATCATCAAGCTTGCCGCCGACTACCTGCCGGAAGGCGGCGATGTCGCCATCCTGTCGGCTTCGTCCACCGCGACCAACCAGAACGCCTGGATCGACGCGGCCAAGAAGGTGCTGCCGGAGAAGTTCCCCAAGATCAAGCTCGTCGCCACCGTCTATGGCGACGACGACTCGGCCAAGAGCACGGACGAGGCCAAGGGCTTGCTGAAGTCCTACCCGAACCTCAAGGCGATCATCGCACCGACCACGGTCGGCGTCGTTGCCGCCGCGCAGGTGGTGACCGATGAAGGCCTGATCGGCAAGGTCAACGTCACCGGCCTGGCGCTGCCATCGGAGTTCAAGAAGTTCATCGACAATGGCGCCAGCCAAGCGGTTGCGCTGTGGAACCCGATCGACCTCGGCTATTCGGCCGTCTACCTCGCCCACGACCTGGCGGTGAAGAAGGAAGAGGCGAAGCCCGGTGCTACGCTGTCGATCGGCCGCGTCGGCAAGGTCACGCTCGACGACACCAACTCGGCTGCGATGGCTCCGCCCTTCCAGTTCGACAAGTCGAACATCGAAAAGTTCTCCAAGATCTATTGATCGTGGAGCCTTCGAACTGGTGCGGCGGGACCTTGGCCCCGCCGCGGCCTCAACCGGACCTAGTTTCAGGGCTTGATACGATTATGGACACGACAGCCCAACACGAAGTGGCGAAGGAAGCGCCTTTGTCTCCCGGGCCGCGGCTGACGCTGTCCGGCATCTCGAAAAGCTTTCCCGGCGTGCGCGCGCTGCACGATGTCAGCCTGTCGCTCTATCCCGGCCAGGTGACCGCGCTGATCGGCGAGAACGGCGCCGGCAAGTCGACGCTGGTCAAGATCATGACCGGCATCTATCAGCCGGATGCGGGCACGATCAGCATCGACGGCCAGCCCGTCGCCTTGCCCAGCGCCCATGCCGCCTTCGGGCATGGCATCACCGCCATCCATCAGGAAACCGTGCTGTTCGACGACCTGACGGTGGCCGAAAACATCTTCCTCGGCCATGCGCCGCGCACCCGCTTCAAGACCATCGACTGGCGCACGATGCGCAAGAACGCCCGCGAAGTGCTGGACACGATGGGTGCCGGCCATATCGACGCCGATGCCAGGCTGAAGGATCTCGGCATCGCCAACAAGCATCTCGTCGCCGTTGCCCGCGCCATGTCGATCGACGCGCGGATCGTCATCATGGACGAGCCGACGGCGGCGCTTTCGATGAAGGAGATCGAAGAGCTTTTCCTGCTGATCGAATTCCTCAAGAGCGACGGCAAGGCGATCCTGTTCATCAGCCACAAATTCGATGAGATCTACCGCATCGCCGACCGCTATACCGTGTTCCGCGACGGCGAGATGGTCGGCGAAGGCCTGATCAAGGACGCCGGCCAGAGCCAGATCGTGCGCATGATGGTCGGCCGCGCGGTCGACCACATCTTTCCGCAGCGCAAGGCCGAGATCGGCGCGCCGGTGCTGGCCGTCTCCGGCCTGTCGCATCCGACCGAGTTCGATGATATCGGCTTCGAGCTGCACAGGGGCGAGATCCTCGGCTTCTACGGTCTTGTCGGCGCCGGGCGCAGCGAGGTGATGCAGGCGATATCAGGCATCACCCACACCAGCGGCGGCACGATCACGCTGGAAGGCAAGGCGATCGCGCCGAAATCGGCGGCGGATTCGATCGATGCCGGTATCGTCTATGTGCCGGAGGAGCGCGGCAAGCAAGGTGTGGTGATCGGCCTGCCGATCTTCCAGAATGTCTCGCTGCCGTCGCTCAAGCGAACCTCCAAATCCGGCATATTGCGGCTGGCGGAAGAGTTTGCGCTAGCCCGCTCCTACACAGAGCGGCTCGACCTGCGCGCCTCCTCGCTCAGCCAGGACGTCGGCACGCTGTCGGGCGGCAACCAGCAGAAGATCGTCATCGCCAAATGGCTGGCGACCGCGCCCAAGGTGATCATACTGGACGAGCCGACCAAGGGCATCGACATCGGCTCGAAGGCCGCCGTGCACGGCTTCATGGCCGAGCTCGTCGCGCAAGGCCTGTCGGTTATCATGGTGTCGTCCGAACTGCCGGAAATTCTCGGCATGTCCGACCGTGTCGTCGTTATGCGCGAGGGCCGCATTGCCGCGGTCTACGACAATAAGGGGCTCGACGCCGAAACGCTGGTCAGGACGGCAGCGGGGATCGCGGCATGAAGGCTCTTCTCAAATACCGCGAAGTCTGGCTGCTGGCGGCAATCGCCGTGCTGATCGGGCTGATCTCGATGCGTTTTCCGGGCTTTGCCGCTCCCGGCAATGTGCGCCAGGTGTTCAACGACACGTCGATCCTGATGATCCTGGCGCTCGGCCAGATGGTGGTTATCCTGACCCGCTCGATCGACCTGTCGATGGCAGCCAATCTCTGCTTCACCGGCATGGTGGTGGCGATGCTGAACGCCGCGCATCCGGCAATCCCGATCCCGCTGCTGATCGTCATCGCACTTCTGGTCGGCCTGGTGCTCGGCGCCATCAATGGCCTGTTGGTGTGGCGGCTGAACATTCCCTCGATCGTGGTAACGCTCGGCACTCTCACCATCTACCGCGGCGCCACCTTCGTTATTTCAGGCGGCGCCTGGGTCAACGCCGACCAGATGAGCCCCGATTTCATCGGCCTGCAGCGCGCGACGTTCCTCGGCATACCGGTGCTGTCATGGATTGCCCTGCTGGTCATCGCCTTGTTCTTCCTTGTGATGACGCGCACGGCGCTCGGCCGCTCGATCTACGCCATCGGTGTCAACCCGACCGCATCGGTCTATGCCGGCATCGACGTCGGCCGGACGAAATTCATCGTCTTCTGCATTTCGGGGATGATCGGCGGCCTCTGCGGCTATCTCTGGATCTCGCGCTACGTCATCGCCTCGGTCGAGGTCGCCAACGGCTATGAGCTCAACATCATCGCCGCCTGCGTCATCGGCGGCATCTCCATCGCCGGCGGCATCGGCTCGGTCGGCGGCGCGGTGCTCGGCGCGCTGTTCCTCGGTATCATCTCCAACGCGCTGCCGGTGATCAATATCTCGCCCTTCTGGCAAATGGCGATTTCGGGCAGCGCCATCATCCTGGCCGTGGTGCTCAACGCGCGCGGCGAACGCCGGCAAGGCCGCATCATCCTCAAAAAGGCGGAAGTGGCATGACCGATACCCCTGCCCCGCGCCATGTTCCGAACCGACTCGACAAGCGGTTCACTGCGGCGATCTTCTCATGGGAGGCGCTGCTGGTCGTCGTGGCGGTCGCCATCTTTGCCGTCAACAGTTTTGCCTCGCCCTATTTCCTCGACGCGTGGTCGCTGTCGGACCTGACTTTCAACTTCACCGAAAAGGCGCTGATCGCGCTGGCCATGGCACTGCTGATCATCTCCGGCGAAATCGACCTGTCGGTCGCCGCTATCATCGCACTCGCCTCGACGATGATGGGCATGGCGGTGCAGGCCGGCGCCGGCACGCCTGTCCTGGTGGCAATCGGCATCGTCGTCGGGCTCGGCTGCGGCGCCTTCAACGGGCTGCTCGTCACCAGGCTGGGGCTGCCGTCGATCGTCGTCACCATCGGCACGATGAGCCTGTTTCGCGGCGTTGCCTTCATCATCCTCGGCGACCAGGCCTACAAGGGCTATCCCGCGAGCTTCGCCTTCTTCGGCCAAGGTTATGTCTGGTGGGTGGTGTCGTTCGAACTGACGCTTTTCCTGGTCGCGGCCGTCGTCTACTGGTTCCTTCTGCACCGGACGAGCTTCGGCCGCCGGGTCTTTGCCATCGGCAACAACCCGGTTGCGGCGCAGTTTTCCGGCGTGCGTGTCGGCCGCATCAAGTTCATCCTGTTTTGCCTGACCGGCCTGATGGCGGGCATCGCCTCGGTGCTGATTACGTCACGGCTCGGCTCGACCCGGCCGTCGATCGCGCAGGGCTACGAACTCGAAGTCATCACCATGGTGGTGCTCGGCGGCGTCAGCATTCTCGGCGGCGCCGGCAGCATTCTGGGCGTCGTGCTGGCGGCCTTCATCATGGGGCTGGTGACCTTCGGTCTTGGCCTGCTCAACGTGCCGGGGATCGTCATGTCGATCTTCATCGGCCTGCTGCTGATCATCGTCATCGCGCTGCCGATCCTGTGGCAGCGCGTGCGGCGGGAGCGCTTTGCCTGATGCCCGAAAAATATGCGTTCAAGATGAAGCTCAATCCCGGCATGAAGGCCGAATACAAGAGGCGCCACGACGACATCTGGCCGTCACTCGTCGCGTTGCTAAAACAGGCTGGTATCTCCGATTACTCGATCCATCTCGACGAGGAGACCAACACCTTGTTCGGCGTGCTGTGGCGCCGTAACGACCATGGCATGGACGAATTGCCTAAGCATCCGGCGATGCAGCGCTGGTGGGCCGAGATGGCAGACATCATGGAAACCAAGCCGAACAACGAGCCGGTGGCGGTGCCGCTGGAAACAATGTTCCATATGGAATGACCCGCCACGTCGCCGTCATCGATATCGGCAAGACCAACGCCAAGGTGGCGCTGGTCGATCTCGCCGCAGCAAGCGAAGTGGCGCTGCGCAGGATGGTCAACGAGCCGGTTCGGCAACGCCCGTATCCGCACCACGACGTCGAGCGGTTATGGGCGTTCATCCTCGGCAGCCTGGCCGAGATCGATCGCGAGCAGCGCATCGACGCGATATCGATCACCACCCATGGCGCAACGGCGGTGCTGGCCGACGCATCAGGCGAACTGGCGCTGCCGGTGCTCGATTACGAGTTCGACGGTCCGGATGCCTTCGCCAAGGACTACGACGCGATCCGCCCGCCTTTCACCGAGACCGGCACGCCGCGCCTGCCGGCCGGCCTCAATCTCGGCGCGCAGTTGTTCTGGCAGCAGAAGCGCTTTCCAGCGGATTTCGCCAGGGCCGCCGCGATGCTGATGTATCCGCAATACTGGGCCTTGCGCCTGACCGGCGTCGCCGCCAGCGAGGTGACTTCGCTCGGCTGCCACACCGATCTGTGGAACCCGTGGAAAGCGGATTTTTCCTCACTGGTCGACCGGCTGGAATGGCGCCGGCTAATGGCGCCGGTGCGGCAGGCCAAGGACCGCTTGGGCCCGATCCTGCCCGCTCTGGCGCGGCAAACCGGCCTCGATCCGCAAACGCCGGTGTATTGCGGCCTGCACGATTCCAACGCCTCGCTGCTGCCGCATCTCCTGTCCGACAAGCCGCCTTTCTCCGTCGTCTCGACCGGCACCTGGGTGGTGTCGATGGCGGTTGGCGGCAGCAAGGTCACGCTCGATCCGGCGCGCGACACGCTGGTCAATGTCAACGCGTTCGGCGATGCCGTGCCCTCGGCGCGCTTCATGGGTGGCCGCGAGTTCTCCGTGCTGACGGAAGGCCAATCGGAAGACTGGACCGAAGACGATGTCGCCGCGGTGCTCGCGCGCAAGACGTCCCTGTTGCCTTCGACCCAACAGGATTCGGGGCCGTTTCCGCACTATGCCGCGGCGTGGCTCAGCGCCGAAGGTATGACGGCCGGCCAGCGCTTTGTCGCCATCTCGTTCTACCTGGCGCTGATGACCGCGACCTGCCTCGATCTGATCGGCGGCGGGGGGTCAACCATCGTCGAAGGACCCTTCGCCCGCAACCGGCTGTTCACCCGCATGCTGGCTGCGGCGACGGCGCGCGCCGTCATTGCCTCCGCGGCTGCGACAGGCACCAGCATCGGCGCCGCCTTGCTGGCGTCGGACCAGGGGACACCGCAAGGCAGAGGCGAAAGGACCGAACCGTCGGCCGATCCACTCTGGACAAGTTACGTGCGCTCCTGGCGTTCGGCAGTCGACGAACGAGCCTGACCGCCGAGCTCATGGCGCCCTGCGGTCAGGCCGTTGCTAGCCCGCGTAGAGCAATCCTTGTGGATCGATCTCCGGCTTGCGGCCGGCGACCACGTCGGCAAGGAATTTTCCCGAACCGCAGGCCATGGTCCAGCCGAGATGGCCGTGGCCGGTATCGAGATATAGATTGTCATACCGCGCCCGGCCGATGACCGGCACGGAGTTCGGCATCATCGGGCGAAGTCCAGCCCAGAGCTCGGCCTTGCTCTCGTCGAAGGCGCCGGGGAACAGGTCCTTGCCGGTGTTCAGGATCGAGTTGAAATCGCGCGGCTTGAACGTGCGGTCGAAACCGGTGAACTCCGCCGTCGAGGACATCCGCAGCCGATTTCCCAGCCTGGAATAGCCGATCAGCCGGTCCTCGTCGGCGCCGCCCATGATCGGCCCGTTGCTTTCATCTTCCAGCGGAACGGTCACGGTATAGCCCTTCACGGGATAGACGGGCAGGTCGATGCCGTAGCGGCGGCCGAGCAGACCGCTCTCCGGCCCCATGGAAATGACCACGGCGTCGCCGGCCACCGGGCCGGCCGAGGTCATCACCGCGCGCACCCGGTCGCCGTCGATGTCGAGGCCTTCGACCGTCGTGCCGTAGAGGAATTGGACACCGAGTTTTTCGGCGGCATAGGCAGCGAGGCGCTGCGTGAATTGACTGGAATCGCCGGTCTGGTCGATCGGCGAATAGACGCCGCCGGCAATTTTGTCCTTGGCTCCGGCAAGGCCGGGCTCGAGCTCGACCAGCCGGTCGCGGCCGACGATCTCGATCGGCAGGCCATGTTCGGCGAGATAGCGGTAATTGTCGGTGCCGGTATCAAAGCTCTGCTGCGAGCGGAAGAAATACAGAATGCCTTTCTTGCGCTCGTCATAGTGGATGCCGGTGTCGGCGGAGATGGCGTTGATGCAGTTGCGCGAATAGAGCGCCAGGCGCAGCTTGATCTCGGTGTTGGCGCGCATGCGCTTATGCGTGCACTGGCGCAGGAAGCGCAGGCTCCAGGCGACAAAATACGGATCGAAGCGCAGCCGCACCTTGATGCCGAGATCGTGGTTGTAGAGGGCTCGCAGGAACGTTTTAAGCGCGGCGGGCGAAGCCCAGGCGGTGGCATCGCCGGGAGATACCAGGCCGGCATTCGACTGGCTGGTGCCGCGCGCCGCCGCCGGATGGCGCTCGATCACCGTGACTTCATGGCCGTCGCTGGCCAGACAATAGGCCGCCGCCGTGCCAACGACGCCGGCTCCAAGCACCGATATTTTCATGCCGCCCCCAACTCGAACACAGCCGAACG
The DNA here is from genome assembly GCF_040319365.1 of Mesorhizobium sp. M0923. Lineage (NCBI taxonomy): Bacteria > Pseudomonadati > Pseudomonadota > Alphaproteobacteria > Hyphomicrobiales > Phyllobacteriaceae > Mesorhizobium > Mesorhizobium sp. M0923. The sequence goes on from NZ_JAMYNW010000004.1 coordinate 64,106, forward strand.
CCTGCACGCTCAGCCGTGAGGCCCTTCAATAGCGCCTCTGCCTCCTGCCGACGAGCCCTTACGGAGAGCCCGCGCTTAGCCCAGAGCCGAATTCTTGCTGGTCAGGATGCGCTCCCAGGCAAGCGCATCGGAGACGATCTGGTCGAGGTTGTCACGCTGCGGGGTCCAGCCGAGTTCGCCGCGGGCCAGCTCCGAATTGGCGACAACCGCGGCGGCGTCACCGGGGCGGCGCTCGCCCATCCGCACCTCGAAATCATGGCCGAAGACGCGGCGTACGCTGTCGATGACCTCGAGCACCGAATAGCCGTGGCTGTAGCCGCAATTGGCGACCAGGCTCGATCCGCCGGCACGCAGCCGCTGCAGGGCCAGCCGATGCGCCGCCGCCAGGTCGCTGACATGGATATAGTCGCGCATGCAGGTGCCGTCCGGCGTCGGATAGTCGGTGCCGAACACCTGCATGAAGGGGCGCTTGCCGAGCGCCGTCTCGCAGGCGACCTTGATCAGATGCGTGGCGCCGGGCGTCGACTGGCCGGTGCGGCCCTTCGGGTCGGCGCCGGCGACGTTGAAATAGCGCAGCGCCGTATAGCGCAGCCCATAGGCAATAGCCGCGTCGCGGAGCATCCATTCGCTCATCAGCTTGGACAGGCCGTAGGGCGATTCCGGCGCAAGCCTGGCGTCCTCGCGTACCGGCTCCAGGCCGGCGCCGCCATAGACGGCGGCGGTCGAGGAAAAGATGAAATTGGGCACGCCTTCGCGCACCGCGGTCTCGATCAGGGTGCGTGTCTTGCAGGTGTTATTCTCGTAATAGGCAAGCGGGTCGGCCACCGATTCGGGCACGACAATCGAGCCGGCGAAATGGATGATCGCGTCGACCTTGTTGTCGCGGATGATCGAGGCGACCAATTCCTTGTCGGCGACATCGCCGACGACGAGCTTTGCTTCCGGAGCCACCGCCCATTCAAAGCCGGTCGAAAGCCGGTCGAGGACGACGACGCTGTCGCCCGTGTCCAGCAACTCCCAGACCATATGGCTGCCGATATAGCCGGCACCGCCTGTCACCAAAACCGTCATCCGCATCCTCGCTATTCATGATTTATCGGAACTGTCTCAATCGTCGCCGTACTGGAAAACCTGCCGCCAGGCCATTACAATCTGCGGTAACCAGTCTCATCGGCGGGTGGCATTGTCCTGAAACAAGATTGATCCACATCAAGGGAATAGGCCACGTTCCGTGGTCGTTAGGAACAGGCCTGGGGCGTGGCATTTTGACCAAAACGGTGCGGTGGACGGCGAATAGGCCAATGACTATGATCCCGCGCAAAATTGGGAAGGCGACATGAATTACCAGCGGTTCTTCGAGGAAGCGATCGACCAGCTCCATGCAGAGCGTCGCTATCGCGTCTTCGCCGACCTTGAGCGTATCGTGGGAAAATTCCCGCGCGCCATCTGGCGTGCCAATGGCCGCGCCGAGGAAATCACCGTCTGGTGCTCCAACGATTATCTCGGCATGGGCCAGCATCCCGACGTCATCGCCGCGTTCCAGAAGGCGGCAGGCAAAATGGGATCGGGGGCCGGCGGCACCCGCAACATTTCGGGCACCAGCAACCCGCTGGTCGAGCTCGAACTGGAGCTTGCCGACCTGCACGACAAGGAAGCGGCACTGGTTTTCACCTCCGGCTTCGTTTCAAACGAAGCGTCGATCTCGACCATTGCAAAGCTGCTTCCCAATTGCCTGATCATCTCGGACGAGCTTAACCACGCTTCGATGATCGAGGGTGTGCGGCGCTCGGGCGCCGAGAAGAAGATCTTCCGCCATAACGACGTCGCGCATCTCGAAAGCCTGCTGCAGGCGGCCGGCCGCGAGCGTGCCAAGCTGATCGTCTTCGAGAGCGTCTATTCGATGGATGGCGACATCGCGCCGATCAAGCAGATCGTCGACCTCGCCGAGCGTTACAATGCGATGACTTATATAGACGAGGTCCATGCCGTTGGCATGTACGGGCCGCGCGGCGGCGGCATCACCGAGCGCGAAGGGCTGGCCGACCGCATCGACATCATCGAGGGCACACTGGCCAAGGCGTTCGGCACGCTTGGCGGCTACATCACCGGCACCAGCGCCGTGATCGACGCCGTGCGCTCCTATGCGCCGGGCTTCATCTTCACCACGGCGCTGCCGCCGGCGATCGCTGCCGCGGCAACCACCTCGATCCGCCATCTCAAGCGCTCGCAGGCCGAGCGCGACGCGCAGCTGCGTCAGGCGACGCGGACCAAGGAAGTGCTTGCCGCGGCCGGCCTGCCGGTAATGGAGTCACCTACCCACATCGTGCCGCTGCTGGTCGGCGATCCCGAGCTCTGCAAGATGGCCAGCGACCGCCTGCTCGGCGTGCACGGCATCTATATCCAGCCGATCAATTACCCGACAGTGCCGCGCGGCACCGAACGGCTGCGCATCACGCCGACACCGTTCCATTCTGACGCGCTGATTGCCTCCTTACAGGACGCGCTAGTCGAGACATGGGATGCGTTGGGGATTCCCTACGGTTCGGCCGGCCGGCCTTCAGTGGCCAAGAGCGACCGCGTCATTCCGTTGCTGGTGCCGAAGTCGGGCGGGTAACCTCCGCCGCTACGGGCACCATTGCGGAAGCCGCCTATCGGTGCCGCCTCATTTTTCAGTGCTGCGATGCCTGGCGCGAAGCTCAACACACCTCACACAGTCTTCATCCATTTCGCCAGCCGGTGCGCGGCTTCTTCGAGCTGGTCGAGGCGGCGGTGGAAGCATAGCCTGAGGAAAGCTTCGCCGCCGGGGCCGAAGGCGGTGCCGGGGGCCAGGCCGACATTGGCGCGGTCGACCATGTCGAAAGCGGCAGCGCGGGAATCGGTGATGCCGTCGACGGCGAAGAACAGATAGAACGCGCCCTGCGGCACGGTGAACCGCGCCCTGCCGGTTTCGGCGAGAATGCCGCAGACGAGGTCGCGCGCCGCCCTCGCCCGCTCCACCTGTTCGACGATGAAGGCATCGCCCTCGTCGAGGGCGACGACGGCGCCGCGCTGCATGAACTGCGCAACGCCGGAAGTCGAATACTGGACCAGGTTCTCGAACACCTGCTGCAAGGCGGGATGGATCTTGATCCAGCCGATGCGCCAGCCGGTCATCGCCCAGTTCTTGGAAAAGGAATTGACGAACAGGATGCGGTCCTCATCGGCCATGATGTCGATGAACGACGCCGCGCGGCCATGGCCGTAGTGGAACAGCGAATAGATCTCGTCGGCAATGATCCACAGGCCCCTTTCGCGGGCGAGATCGAGGATTGCCTGCAGCGTCTCCTTGTCGGCGGTCCAGCCGGTCGGGTTGGACGGCGTGTTGACGAACAGCGCCTTGGTCCGTGGCGTGATCGCCGCTGCGATCTTGTCGACATCGCAGGACCAGCCATTGCCGGACTGATCAAGGGTGACTGCAACCGGAACGGCGCCGGCCACGCCGGCGGCGGCGGCGAAATTCGGCCATGCCGGCGACAGGTAGACAAGTTCGTCGCCCTTGCCGGCCACCGCGTCGATGGCCATCTGGATGGCATGCATGCCGGAGCCGGTGACGATGAATTCTTCGTTGGCGAAAGTCTTGCCGAAATGCCTGGTGTAGTAGCGGGCGAGCGCCTGCCTGAGTTCGGGAATGCCCCGCTGCCAGGTGTAGAAGGTCTCGCCGGCGGCCAGCGCCTTGGCGGCGGCATCGGTGATGAAGGCAGGCGTCGGCAGGTCGCCCTCGCCGGCCCAAAGCGGGATCATACCGTCGCGGCCGCGGCCACGATTCATGACGGCGACAATGCCGCTTTCGGGCGCCGCCCGCGCTTCGGCGCGCAGAGTATCGATCAGGGTCATGGATGGGTCCGTTTTCGTTTGCTCGACTGCTAGCGTGTTTCAGGGCGGACGAAAACAGAAAACCCCGGCCGCAAGCGACCGGGGTTTTGGTCCAGAAAGTTGCCGCAGGCGCTACTTTCTGGCGAGGAGATCGCGAATTTCGGTGAGCAGCGCGACGTCGGCTGGTGGCGGAGCGGCCGGGGTAGCCGGTTTCTCGCGCTCCAGCCGCTGGCGCAGATTGTTCACCGCCTTGACCATCAGGAAGATAATGAAGGCGAGGATAAGGAAGTTCAACGCCACGGTGATGAAGCTGCCATAGGCGAAGACCGCGCCCTGTTTCTTGGCATCCGCCAGCGATGTGGCGTTAACGGCCGAGGACAAGGGCAGAAAGTAGTTGTTGAAGTCTAATCCGCCCAAAATCGCCCCGATGACCGGCATGATGATGTCGTCGACCAGCGAGGTGACGATCTTGCCGAAGGCAGCGCCGATGATGACGGCGACGGCCAGGTCCATCACATTGCCCCTGGAAATGAATTCCTGAAACTCTTTCAGCATTCGACCCTCCTTTTCCTGACCGGCCGTGCTGCCGTCCACGCCCTCGGCATCGACCGGCAGGCAGAATAGCAAAAACCTGCGGTTGCGACAGGAGCAAAGACGTGTTTCCCCGGCCTGGATTGCGCGAAGCCGCGGCCATAATGCGCCGAAAGCCGCGATGGACTCGGTGGCCAAGCTGTGATTGCGTCTGCAAGGCCGGATGAAAAAGCCGGCGCAGGGAGGAAGTTCGAGGCGTGCAGGGCTGGTTCATCGTCATCATCGCGATCGCCTATGTGACGTTGCTGTTTGCTATCGCCAGCCTGGGCGACCGGCGCTCGACTTCATCCGGGCCTGGCCGCGCCCGGCCCTTTATCTATGCGCTCAGCCTCGCCATCTACTGCACCTCCTGGACCTTCTTCGGCTCGGTCGGGCTCTCCTCCGAGCGCGGCCTCGAATTCCTCGGCATCTATATCGGACCGGTTCTGGTGTTCGTGTTCGGCTTTCCGCTGCTGCAGCGCATCGTCAGGCTGGCAAAGACCGAGAAGATCACCTCGATCGCCGACTTTCTCGGCGCCCGCTACGGCAAGAGCTTCGCTGTCGGGGCGATCGCCACGCTGATCGCAACCATAGGCGCGGTGCCTTACATGGCGCTGCAATTGAAGGCGATCTCCGGCTCGGTCAGCCTGATGGTCGAGCACTATACCGGCTCGCCGCCGTCGTTCGATCCGTTCGTCAGCGACATCTCGCTTGTCGTTGCCATGCTGCTGGCGCTGTTTGCCGTGCTGTTCGGCACGCGCCATGCCGACGCCACCGAACACCAGGACGGTCTGGTGCTGGCGGTGGCGGTCGAGACCGTGGTCAAGCTCGCCGCCTTCCTGGCGATAGGCCTGATGGTCACGTTTCTGATCTTCGGCGGGCCAGGCGATATGTTCGACCGGCTCGCCGAAAACACGCAGGTGCGCCAGGCGATGGGCTACAACACCTCGCTCGCGACCTGGCTGGTACTGACATGCCTGAGCGGCTTTGCCATCCTCATGCTGCCGCGCCAGTTCTACGTCACCATCGTCGAGAACCGCAGCGAGGCTGAGCTGCGCACGGCGACATGGGTGTTTCCGCTCTATCTCGTGGCAATCAACCTGTTCGTGCTGCCGATCGCGCTGGCCGGCCTGGAACTGGTCGGCCCCAGGACCAGCAGCGACCTCTATGTGCTGTCACTGCCGCTGTTCAGCGGCCACGACGTGCTGGCCATGGCCGCCTTTATCGGCGGCCTGTCGGCGGCGACGGCAATGGTGATCGTCGAAAGCGTCGCGCTGTCGATCATGATCTCCAACGACCTGATCATTCCGCTGTTCGTGCGCCGGCTGCTGCGGACCACGACCTCAGAGAGCGAGGACTGGTCGACGCTCATCCTCAATGTGCGGCGGGCGGCGATCTTCATCATGCTGTTCATCGCCTTCCTCTACTACCGCGAGAGCACAAACAGCGCGCGGCTATCCTCGATCGGCCTGATGTCGTTCGCCGCGATCGCGCAGTTCGCGCCGGCAATGATCGGCGGCCTGGTCTGGCGCGGCGCCAACGGAAGGGGTGCGGCACTCGGCATGGTGGCCGGCATCGTCGTCTGGAGCTACACGCTACTGCTTCCCTCGCTCGCCGCGCCCGAGACCGGCATCCTCGTCCACGGCCTGTTCGGCTTCGATGCATTGCGGCCGCAAGCCCTGTTCGGCACCGTCGCCGAGCCGCTGAACCATGGCGTGCTGTGGAGCCTGTCGATCAACACGCTGTTTTTTGTGTTCGGCTCACTGTCGCGCGCGTCGGTGCCGCTGGAACGCATCCAGGCGTCGATCTTCGTGCCGCGCGAGGCGGGGCCGCTGCCGAGCCTGCGCCGCTTCCGCACCACGATCACCGTCAACGACCTCAAGGACACGATCGCGCGCTATCTCGGTGTCGAACGCACCGAGCGCTCCTTCCAGTCATTCGAGAAGAGCAGCGGCACTTCACTGCACGGCAACGAACAGGCCAGCATGGATGTCATCCGCTTCTCCGAGCAGCTTCTGGCCAGTGCCGTCGGCTCCTCCTCGGCGCGGCTGATCCTGTCGCTGCTGCTGCGCCGCAACGACCGCGAATCCAAGGACGCCTTCCGCCTGCTCGACGACGCCACCGAGGCGCTACAGCACAATCGCGACCTGCTGCAGATCGCACTCGACCAGATGGAACAGGGCATCACCGTCTTCGACCGCGATTTCCGGTTGATCTGCTGGAACCGCCAGTACCGGGCGCTGTTCGACCTGCCCGACGAAATGGGCCAGGTCGGCGTCTCGCTCGATCGTATCCTGCGCCACCTTGCCGAGCGCGGCGATATACCGCCAGACCAGCGCGTCACCATGCTGAACCGCCTGACCAGCTTCGTCAGCCCATGGCAGATGGAGCTGAAGACCAGCGGGCGTATCCTGGAATTGCGCTCCAATCCGATGCCGGACGGCGGCATCGTCGCCACCTATGCCGACATCTCAGGGCGCGTCGAGCAGGATCTGGCGCTGAAGCGCGCCAATGAATCGCTGGAACAGCGCGTGAAGAGCCGCACCGCCGAGCTCACCCGCGTCAACGAGGAGCTGGCGCAGGCGCAGATGCTGGCCGAAGAGGCCAATCTCGGCAAGACGCGCTTCCTCGCTGCCGCCGGCCACGACATCCTGCAGCCGCTGAACGCCGCCCGCCTCTATTGCTCGTCGCTGATCGAGAAGACCGGCAAGGGGCCTGCCGGCAAGGCGGCGATGAATATCGAATCGTCACTGGAATCGGTCGAGACCATCCTCGGCGCGGTGCTCGACATTTCGCGCCTCGATGCCGGCGCGATGAAGCCGGACGATACGAGCTTCGGCCTCGACGGGCTGCTGCGCCAGATCGGCAACGACTTCCGGCCGCTTGCCGCCGAAAAGAAGCTCGAACTCTCGATCATGCCGTCGTCGCTCAGCGTCATGACGGATCGAAATCTGCTGCGCCGGCTGATCCAGAACCTGGTCTCCAACGCCATCAAATATACGCGCCATGGCCGCATCCTGGTCGGCGTGCGGCGGCGCGGCGAACTGGCCGAGATCCAGGTTATCGACACCGGCATCGGCATTGCCGGCGACAAGCTCAACACCGTGTTCCGCGAATTCACCCGGCTCGACGAGGGCATGCGCGAGGCGGAAGGCCTCGGCTTGGGGCTCTCCATCGTCGACCGCATCGCCCGCGTCCTGCGCCTTGAAATCCGGATCTTCTCCAATCCCGGCAAGGGCACGCGCTTTTCCGTGCTGCTGCCGGTGGCGGCCGTGCAGGCACCGCGGCGCGAGGCCGAGGCGAAGCCGCCTGCCCGCGCTACGACCTCGCTTGCCGGGCTGCATGTGCTCTGCATCGACAATGACGGCCGCATCCTCGACGGCATGCGGCTGCTGCTCGAGGGCTGGGGCTGCAGCGTCGATACGCTTTCCGGCGCGGAGGATCTCGACAGGTCCGCCATGCATCGGCCGGACATTGTGCTTGCCGACTATCATCTCGACGACAAGACCGGCCTCGAATTGATCGCCCAGTTGCGTGCGATCCATGGCGAGGACCTGCCGGCCGTGCTGGTCACCGCCGACCGCTCCAGCGAGGTTCGCGCCGCCGCCGGCAGGCTCGACGTGCCGGTGATCAGCAAGCCGTTGAAACCGGCGATGCTGCGCTCGATGATGGCCAGGGTCAGGCCGCTGGCGCCGGCGGCCGAATAAGAATCAGCCGGCGGCCTGCACCGGGTCGCTGCCGATCTTGGACAAAAGGATGACCGCCTGGGTGCGGCTGTCGACGCCGAGCTTCTGCAGGATGGCCGAGACATGCGCCTTGATCGTCGCTTCGGAGACGCCGAGCTCATAGGCTATCTGCTTGTTGAGCAGTCCCTCCGCCAGCATGCCGAGCACGCGCGTCTGCTGTGGCGTCAGCGCCTGCAGCCGCTTGATCAGGTCGGAAATCTCGGGATCGCGCTCGACGCCGAGATCGACCCCGGCGGGTGCCGCGATATCACCTGCGAGCACCGACTGCACCGCATTGCGGATCTCTTCCATGCTGGCCGATTTGGAGATGAACCCCGAGGCGCCCAGGTCGAGCGCGCGCCGGATCGTCACCGGATCGTCATGCGCCGAGACCACCATCATCGGCACCGCCGGATGGATGCCGCGCAACGAGATCAGGCCGGAAAGGCCGCTTGCGCCCGGCATCGAGAGGTCGAGCAGGACCAGATCGACATCCTCATTGGCCAGGACCAGCGCCTTGGCGCTTTCGAAATCGCCGGCCTCGTGAATGGCGGCAACATCTCCGATGCCGGCGAGTGCCTCCCTCAATGCACCGCGAAAAAGCGGATGATCGTCGGCGATGACGAATGTGTAGCCCAACGGTGATATCCCTCCCCGAATCCCGTTGGCGATTTTCCGCCTTGCAGGATCTGAACGATCATAACGCTACGCCGCTGTTCGGCGTGGCCGGCTTGCTATTCCCGCCCTAGGTCTTTTTGCGAATTGCCTAGGTCTTTTGCGAATTGGGCTTGGCGCCGTCTTCGTCCTTGTCCATGTCCTTGACGATATCCATGAAGCTGCGCAGGAAGCGCTCCATGTAGCCCATCGTCTTGTTGAAATCCTCCTCGCTGGGCAAAGTCGATTCGAAACGCGCGGCAAGCGAATTTTCGAGCTTGGCGACGCGTTCGTCGAGCGCCTTCACCGAATTTTGCAGCCGGTCGATCTGATCCTGGAAGGCGGCACGTTCGTCGGCCGCTGTCTTGCAGACGAGCTGACCGGAACGCTCCTCGCAGAGCGACATGGCGCCGGTCTGCGTATCCATGCGCACATAGCCATTGGCCGATTTTTCCAGCCGGTAGCGATCGGCTTCCTCGGAAAAGGCCGAAGCTGCGACAAGCGAGACCAGTGCTGCGGGGATCAAGACGTGTTTCAGACGCATGTTTTCCTCCATGAGCCAGTCGGCGCAATCTATCACAGTTTGCGCCGGAATTGGGGAAGAACCTGAAATGGGGAAGAACGCGGACCTGCCCTTCCCCGCGTCGTCGGTTCGGACTATAGCGCAACGATGTCCGAGATCATCTACAAGATAGTTCCCGAGGCGCTGTGGCGCGAGGCTGAACGAGAAGGCCGCTTCACCGGCGCGCCGATCGACGTCGCCGATGGCTTCATCCATTTTTCCACCGCCGGGCAGGTTCGGGAAACGGCAGCCAAGCATTTCGCCGGCCAGAGCGGGTTGCTGCTGGTCGCCGTCGACGGCGCGCACCTCGGCGATGCGCTGAAATACGAGGTCTCGCGCGGCGGCGCCTTGTTCCCGCATCTTTATGGCGGGCTCGGCCTCGATGCGGTCGTCTCGGTGCAGGCATTGCCGCTCGGTGCCGACGGCCGGCACGAATTCCCGGCGCTGGAGGCCGAATGAGCGCGTTCGACCGGATCGGCCAGAAACTGCTGTTCACGCTCGATCCGGAAACCGCGCATGGGCTGTCGATTGCCGCGCTGAGATGCGGCCTGCCGGTCGCCGGGCGCCCTTTGCGAGACGACAAGCTAAAGGTCAGCCTTTGCGGGCTCGATTTCCCGAACCCGCTCGGCATGGCCGCCGGCTACGACAAGAATGCCGAAGTGCCGGACGCACTGCTCGGCCTCGGCTTCGGCTTCGCCGAGGTCGGCACGATCACGCCGCTGCCGCAGACGGGCAATCCGAAGCCGCGCATCTTCCGGCTGCCTTCGGACGGGGCAGTGATCAACCGGCTGGGCTTCAACAATGAAGGCCACGCCGCCGCGGAAAAACGTCTTGCTGCCCGCAAGGGCCGCGCCGGCGTCGTCGGCGTCAACGTCGGGGCCAACAAGGACAGCGCCGACCGCGTCGGCGACTATGAGCGCGGCGTGATCAGGTTTGCGCGATACGCCGGCTATCTGACGATCAACATCTCCTCGCCAAACACGCCGGGCCTGCGCAACATGCAGGCGCGCGAACAGCTTGGTGAACTCCTGTCGCGGGTCATGGCCGCGCGTGCGGCGGCACCGGCAAAGCCGCCCGTCTTCCTCAAGATCGCGCCGGACCTGGTCGAGGCCGAACTGGAGGACATCGCCGCCGAGATCACCGACAAGCAAATAGACGGCGTCATCATCTCCAACACCACGATCGCGCGACCCGGCCTGCGCAACGCCGGCATTGCCGGCGAGACCGGCGGGCTTTCGGGAAAACCCTTGTTCGAGCGCTCGACCATCGTGCTGGCAAGGATGCGAAAACTGCTTGGCCCGGATTCCGCCATCATCGGCGTCGGTGGCGTCGATTCCGCCGAGACGGCGCTGGAAAAGATCCGTGCCGGCGCCGATCTCGTCCAGCTCTATACCGGCATGATCTATGCCGGGCCGGCGCTGCCGGGGCGCATTCTTTCCGGCATGGTCCGTTTCATGGACAGTCAAGGGCTGAAATCGCTGCGCGAGCTTCGCGACAGCCGCCTCGATCACTGGGCGACGAAACCGCTTTAGCGATCAGTTAAAGGCCGTGCGCACCCGCAGCCGCAATGTAGCGAGCAGGCTAAAGCCGCGCACCAGCAGGAACACGTGCAGCGCGGCCCACAGGCCGTGATTGCCGAACGCCGGTGCCAGGATCAGCAACGCGGCGCTGAACGCCAGGAACGACAACAGCATCATGTTGCGCATGTCGCGCGACCATGTCGCGCCGATGAACACCCCGTCCATCTCGAAGGCCAGCGCGCCGCTGAGCGCAGTGAACGCCGCCCACGGCAGGTAGATGTCGGCAATGGCGCGGACGTCTGTCGAGGTCGTGATCAGGGCGATCAGATCCGTGCCCTCCAGCAACAAGAAGAGCGTCGCAGCGCCGGCCAGACCGAGCCCCCAGAACAGCGTCAGCCGCACCGCCTGGTCAAACGCCGTGGCGGCACGGGCGCCGATGGCGCGCCCGGCGAGCTGTTCGGCGGCGGTGGCGAATCCATCGAGGAAATAGCCGGCAACCAGGAAGAGGTTCATCAGCACGGCATTGGCGGCCAGCGTCAGAGTGCCGAACTGCGCGCCCTGGCGGGTGAACAGCGCGAAGGCGGCGAGCAGTGAGAAGGAGCGGATCATGATATCGCGATTGAGCGACATCATGCGCAGGAATGCCGCCAGATCGAGCACGCGATGGCGTGGCAGCCTGGGTGCGGCCCAGAAGCGCCGGCCGACGATGGCGAGACCAAGCAGCATGGCGACGAATTCGCCGGTGAGCGTCGCCCAGGCGACGCCGGCAACACCCCAGCCAAGCTCCAGGCCAAGCAGGAAGCAGAGGGCGATGTTAATGCCGTTCAGTATCAATTGCAGCATCAGCCCTAGCCCGCCCTCGCCGCGCCCCAGCACATAACCAAGGATGGCGTAATTGATAAGCGAGAACGGTGCTGCGAGCATCCTGATGCGGATATAGACGTCCATCGCCGCGCCGACGCGCGGCTCGGCGCCGATGAACCATTGCCCGGCAGCCGAAACCAGGGGCGCAAGTGCGGCAAACACGATGCCGGCGACGACCGCGATCAGCACGGCGCGCCAGAACACCGCCTGCTCCTCCAGTGCATCGCCGCGCCCGAAGGCCTGGGCGACGAGGCCGGTGGTGCCGGAGCGCAGGAAGTTGAAGGTGGTGAAAACGACGTCGAAGATCAGGGCGCCGGCCGCCAGGCCGCCGAGAAGGGCGGCGTCGCCGAACTGTCCGACCACCGCCGTGTCGACAATTCCGAGCAACGGCGTCGTCAGATAGGCAAGCGTCATCGGCACGGCGATGGCGAGCACCGAACGGTTGGTGACGACGAAAGCCCTGGCTTCGGTGACGTGGGCTTCGGTGGGTAAAGCCTGCTCCAAACGTGTGTTGCTTCCTGTTGCGGCTTGATCGGCTAGCCGATGTGCCCCAGTTTGCGGACCTCGCGCAACCATCCATCCCGGCATGGTCAACCGAAACCCGCCTCTGGCGCACCGGCCGTCCCATGTCCTTGCAGATCGTTCATCATCCCGATTACGACGCCGGTTTCGCCGTCAACCACCGCTTCCCGATGAGCAAATATCCGCTGCTGATGGACGCCTTGCGGGCACGCGGCCTGGCGCGGCCCGAAGCGCTCAACACACCAGCGGTGGCGCGGCCATCATGGCTGAAGCTTGCCCACGCGGCAGACTATGTCGACCAGGTGCTTGCCTGCGACGTGCCGGTGAGGATCGAGCGCGAGATCGGCTTTCCCGTGGGACCGCGGGTTTCGCTGAGGGCGCAGCTCGCAACGGCCGGCACGGTGATGGCGGCGCGGCTGGCTTTGCTGAACGGAATCGCTTGCAACACGGCCGGCGGCAGTCATCACGCGCGGCGCGCGCAAGGCGCCGGCTTCTGCACCTTCAACGACGTGGCCGTTGCCGCGCTGGTGCTGCTCGCCGAAGGTGCCGCCCAAAACATCCTGGTCGTCGACCTCGACGTGCATCAGGGCGACGGCACGGCGGATATCCTGAACGACGAGCCGCGCGTGTTTACCTTCTCCATGCATGGCGACCGCAACTACCCCGCGCGCAAGATCGCCTCCAACCTCGACGTCGCCCTGCCCGACGGCACCGGCGATGCAGCCTATCTGGAGCGGCTGGGCGCCATCCTGCCGGAGCTGTCGGCGCGAAAGCGCTGGGATCTCGTCTTCTACAATGCCGGCGTCGATGTCCATGCCGAGGACCGGCTCGGCAGGCTGGCGCTGTCGAATGACGGGCTGCGCGCCCGCGACGATATGGTGATCCGCCATTTCCGCACGCTAGGCGTCCCGGTGTGCGGCGTTATCGGCGGCGGCTATTCGACGGATGTCGCAGCACTTGCCGCACGCCACGCCATCCTGTTCGAGGTGGCTGCGGGCTACGCGTGAAAGGCTGTTTGTTTGAGCATGATCTTTTCCGAAAGCCGGTTCCCACTTTTTGGGATCATGCTCTACTTCCTGAAATTGGCGATCCTGAGCAGGATGAAGGCCGGCACGACGATCGCGGCACCGAGCAGGATGTAGCCGAGGAAGCGGTCGATGGCGTGGAAGCCCAAATTCCACAGGTCGATGAAGAATTTGCGGATGCCGTAGAGCACGTCCATCGGCGACCAGCCGAAGGCGTTCATGACCAGGCCGACGAGGAACGACACCACAAGCAGCTTCAAGATCACCCGGAGCGGCGTATCGCCGAGAAAGCGGTTCAGTGCGGACAAGGCCTGTCTCCACAGTCGGGTGCCGCGATTCGGGCACATGCCCAGAAATACGCAGTTGACCGCCCGGCATCAAGCCGAGCCCTCAAACCGGCTTGCGCATCGGCGCCGGGCCATGATATCGGAGGAACCAGCGCGGGTATGATGTAATGGTAGCTTGTCAGCTTCCCAAGCTGAACGCGCGGGTTCGATTCCCGCTACCCGCTCCAGCTTTTGCCACACGGGTTGCGCCTGAGTTGGCGATGTTGAAAACTTGCGGCTTTACAGGCAGTTTTACAGCTGCTGGCCGTCCTTCATCTGTTTGGCCGATGTGCCAGTTCGTCGAATATCTCACATTGAGGGTCGGCGGGGCCTCGAATGACCCCAACCGGAATGTCTACCCTTGGCCCGCTGGCTTCTGCTGGCGGGCTTTTTTTGAGCATCACGCAGCAGTTGTGGCCGACGTGCATCGGCGCCGCTGCTGGTGGGCCTGTCTGGTCGTCTGGCCGGCCACGGGATGCGCCCCGCTACCCGCTCCAATCCTCAGCCCACCTCCCGCAAAATAAAATCGTGCAGCATCTTGGCCGCCGGCGACAGCGCGCGGTTCTTTACCGTGATCAGGCTGTAGGGCCTGACCTCGATGTCGAACTCGGTCTGGACGACGTCGATGGCGCCGTCGAGCCCTTCGGGGTTCTGAATGAACTTCGCGACCTGGATCGACACCGGCGCGATCGCGTCGGATTGCGCGACCATGACCAGAGTCAGTAACAGCGAGCTGGTGTTGAGGATGCGATCCGGCAGCGCGATGTTGCGGTTCAAAAAGTTGCTTTCCATGGCTTGGCGCAGCGGCGAGCCGCCCGACTGGAAAACCCAGTCATAGGCGGCGGTGTCTTCCAACCGCACTGCCTTGCCCTTGGTCAGCGGGTGGCCGCGGCGCACGATCAGGCAGGCCTTCTCGACGCCGATGACGCGGGCCTCGAACAGCCGCGGATTGAGGTCGTCGGGGATGCGGGCGATGATGAAATCGTGCCGAGAGGCGATCAGCTCGCGCGCCAGCACGTTCGAGGTCTCGACCTGCATGGTGATCTCGATGCGCGGATAGAGGCGCCGGATCTCGCGGATCGCCGGCACCGCCAGCTCGATCGCCGGTGCCGTGACCGCGCCCAGGAACACCGAGCCGCCCTTGCCCGCCTTGAGCTCGAAGATCTCGCGGTCGACCTCGCGCATCTCGAGCAGGATCGACCGCGCGCGCCGTGCCAACGCCTTGCCATAGGGCGTCAGCGTGATGCCACGCGGCAGCCTTTCGCAGAGCTTGACGTCGAGCACCGCCTCCATCTCGGCGATCATGCGCGAAGCCGCCGGCTGCGAGATGTTCATGACCTGGGCCGCGGCACTCACCCGGCCGTGCTCGTCGAGGGCTGCGATCATACGCATGTGACGCAGGCTCAAGCCGCTGCGCAGCAGGGTTCCGCCATCGCGCGGAATCTCATCGTAACCGGCTGATATTCCACCAGGATTTCGCAGCGCCGCCATGATTTTTCCCTACTCCTACGCCCGGCGCGCCAGCTGGATCCGGCAGCGTCGTCACTAGCCTAAGCCATATCAGTCTCGATATAGCAATCATCAAAGATCGCATTTGACAGTTATGGCAAAGCGACACACCCTTCGCGCGTCCTGAGACTTGACGGTCGGTGACGAGGGAAAA
The DNA here is from genome assembly GCF_040319365.1 of Mesorhizobium sp. M0923. Lineage (NCBI taxonomy): Bacteria > Pseudomonadati > Pseudomonadota > Alphaproteobacteria > Hyphomicrobiales > Phyllobacteriaceae > Mesorhizobium > Mesorhizobium sp. M0923. The sequence continues at coordinate 79,389 of NZ_JAMYNW010000004.1, forward strand.
CTCGTATCGATTGAACCAGAGTTTCGGGGCCGATTGGGAGGATACCGGAGATCGATTGACGGCAGCGGCGCGTTTGGCGCTCCTGCACGATTGCGCGGCCCACGAAACCCAAGGGTACGCGTCCATCAACCAGGGAGAGTTAATGTGAAGATTATCAAGACACTGGCCGCCGTCGCGGCCCTAGGCATCGCGGCTATGACGCTGCCGGCGCAAGCGGGCGAAGGCCTGGTCGGCGTGCTGATGCCCACCAAGACCTCGCAGCGCTGGATCAACGACGGCGACGCCGTCAAGTCCCAGCTCGAGGCTCTGGGCTACACTGTCGACCTGCAATACGCGCAGGACGACATTCCGAACCAGCTCAGCCAGCTGGAAAACGAAATCACCAAAGGCCCGAAGGCGCTGATCATCGCTTCGATCGACGGCACCACGATGGGGGATGCGCTGCAGAAGGCGAATGACGCCGGCGTCGTCGTCGTCGCTTACGACCGCCTGATCAAGAAGACGCCAAATGTCGACTACTACACCACCTTCGACAATTTCGGCGTCGGCGTCATCCAGGCCAAATCGCTGCTCAAGGGCCTCGGCTATCCCGAGAAGAAAGGCCCGTTCAACATCGAGCTGTTCGGCGGTTCGCCGGACGACAACAATGCGTTCTTCTTCTATAACGGCGCCATGTCGGTTCTTCAGCCGCTGATCGACGACAAGACCCTCGTCGTGAAGTCCGGCCAGATGGGCATGGACAAGGTCGGCACGCTGCGCTGGCTGGCGGCAACCGCCCAGGCCCGCATGGACAATCTGCTCTCCGCCAACTACTCGGACGGCAGCCGCGTCGATGGCGTGCTCTCGCCCTATGACGGCCTGTCGCGCGGCATCATCGCTTCGCTGCGCGCCGTAGGCTACGGCACTGCCGATCAGCCATGGCCGATCGTCACCGGACAGGACGCCGAGACCGCTTCGGTCAAGGCGATCATCGCCGGCGAGCAGTATTCGACCGTGTTCAAGGACACCCGCGAACTCGCCAAGGCGACGGTCGAACTCGTCGACAAGGTGCTCTCGGGCGGCAAGCCGGAAGGCCTCGACACCACGACCTACAACAACGACGTCAAGGTCGTTCCCTCGATCCTGTTGACGCCGCATGACGTCGACAAGTCGAACTACCAGGCGCTGGTGGTCGACTCCGGCTACATCAAGGCCGAAGAACTGAAGTAATCGCGGTTACAAAGCCTGGGGTCCTGCGCAGGCAGGGCCCCTTTTCGTTGGCGAGCCAGCCCGGTATTGTTTGCGGACCTCGCAGGAGTGGTATTCTCAATGGCATCGACGATTTTGGAGATGCGCGACATCACCAAGACGTTTCCCGGCGTCAAGGCGCTGTCGAACGTCAAGCTCATGGTCGAGGAAGGCGAGATCCATGCCGTGGTCGGCGAGAACGGCGCCGGCAAGTCGACGCTGATGAAGGTGCTGTCGGGTGTGTATCCGTCCGGCACCTATGACGGCCAGATCATCTATCGCGGCGATGAGTGCCATTTCAAAGGCATCCATGACAGCGAGCGCAAGGGCATCGTCATCATCCACCAGGAGCTTGCGCTGGTGCCGATGCTGTCTATCGCCGAAAACATATTTCTCGGCAACGAGCAGGCCAAATACGGCGTCATCGACTGGAATGCCAACGAGACGCGCACCAGCGCCCTGCTCAAGAAGGTCGGCCTCAAGGAAGACCCCAACACGCTGATCACCAATATCGGCGTCGGCAAGCAGCAGCTGGTCGAGATCGCCAAGGCGCTCAGCAAAGAAGTGAAGCTGCTCATTCTGGACGAGCCGACGGCGAGCCTGTCCGAAAAGGACAGCCAGGCGCTGCTCGATCTGCTGCTCGAATTCAAGCGGCAGGGCATCACTTCGATCCTGATCTCCCACAAGCTCAACGAGGTGAACCGGGTCGCCGACAAGGTCACGATCATCCGTGACGGCCGGACCATCGAGACGTTGGCCAAGAAGGACATCTCGGAGGACCGCATCATCACCTCGATGGTCGGCCGTTCGCTCGACGACCGCTACCCGCCGCGAGAGCCGAAGATCGGTGAGACCGTTCTCGAAGTGAAAAACTGGTCGGTCTACCATCCCATCCATGCCGAGCGGCAGGTCATCAAGGGCATCAACCTCAACGCCCGCAAGGGCGAGGTGGTCGGCATTGCCGGGCTGATGGGCGCCGGCCGGACCGAGTTTGCCATGAGCCTGTTCGGCCGGTCCTATGGCCGTCGCATCACGGGCGAGGTGTTCCTTAACGGCAAGCCGATCGATGTCTCTTCGGTGAGCAAGGCGGTGGAACACGGCATCGCCTATGTTACGGAGGACCGCAAGACCTACGGTCTCAACTTGATCGACCATATCAAGCATAACATCACGCTAGCCAACCTGCCCGGCGTCTCGCGCCATGGCGTTATCGACGATTTGCGCGAGCTTTCCGTCGCCAACGATTATCGCGGCAGGACCAATATCCGCGCCTCAAGCGTCTACCAGATGACCGGCAACCTTTCTGGCGGCAATCAGCAGAAGGTGGTGCTGTCGAAATGGCTGTTCGCCAATCCGGAAGTGCTGATCCTCGACGAGCCGACACGCGGTATCGATGTCGGCGCCAAATATGAAATCTATACGATCATCGCGCGTCTCGCCTCCGAGGGTAAGGCAATCATCGTCATCTCGTCGGAAATGCCCGAACTGCTCGGCATCACCGACCGCATCTACGTCATGAACGAAGGACGCATCGTCGGCGAAATGGCGGCGAGCGACGCCAGCCAGGAAAAGATCATGCGCGCCATCGTCCGTGGAGAAGGGAAAGCATCATGAGCACCGAAAGCGCTCCCGGGCCGCAAACCGGCGTCGCCCAGGATATACAACAGGCACCTCGCATTGCCGTCTCGGCGCTGGTCACCAATCTGCGCGAATACGGGTTGGTGCTGGCGTTGATCGCAATCATGGTGTTCTTCCAGTTCACCACGTCCGGAACGCTGTTCAAGCCGGTGAACCTCAGCAATCTCGTGCAGCAGAACAGCTTCATCATCGTGATGGCGCTGGGCATGCTTCTGGTGATCGTTTCGGGCCATATCGATCTCAGCGTCGGCTCAGTCGCCGGCTTCATCGGCGCACTGGCGGCGATGATGATGGTTATCTGGCCGCTTGGCCCATTGAGCAATCCGCTGGTGGTGTCGATCATCTGCCTGATCGTGGGTGGCGCGATCGGCGCGGCACAAGGCTACTGGATTGCCTATCACCGAATACCGAGCTTTATCGTCACGTTGGCGGGCATGCTGATCTTCCGCGGCATCTGTCAGGCGCTGCTGGGTGGCGGGTCTTCCGTGGGGCCGCTTCCAGTCGGCTTCAAGGCACTGAGTTCCGGCTTCATTCCGGACCTGATCGGCCCATTGACGCTGATACCACCGACCGTGAACGCCGCCGGCAAAACCATTGTCGGCAGCGGCCTGACGCTGCACCTGACGACTATCGTGATCGGCCTCGCCGCCGTGCTCGCCTATGCCTATTTCGGGCTCAGGGCGCGGCGCACCCGCGAGCGGCATGGCTACGAAGCCGAGCCTTTCTCGCTGTTCGTCGTCAAGACCCTGGTGATCAGCGGGCTGGCACTGTTTCTGGTCTACCAATTCGCCACCTATAGGGGCCTGCCCATCGTTCTCATGGTGATGGGCGTGCTGATAGCGTTGTTCGTCTTCGTTACCAAACGCATGACGATCGGACGCCGCATCTATGCGATGGGCGGCAATGCCAAGGCAGCCCAGCTATCGGGCATCAAGACCGAACGGCTGACGTTGATGGTGTTCATCAACATGGGCGTGCTGTCGGCACTCGGCGGCCTGATTATCGCGGCGCGCCTGGGGCAGGCGGTGCCTGCGGCGGGCCTCGGCAGCGAACTCGACGTCATCGCCGCGGTGTTCATTGGTGGCGCTTCGGCGATGGGCGGCGTCGGCCAGGTCATCGGCGCGGTGGTCGGCGGTTTCATCATGGGCGTCATGAACAACGGCATGTCGATCATGGGCGTCAATGTCGATTGGCAGCAGGTGGTCAAAGGCCTGGTGCTGCTCGGCGCCGTCGTCTTCGACGTCTACAACAAGAACAAGGCTTGAGAGGCAACCAGGAGGCATACAGGTCACATCGCGGCGCTGCCGGGCGGCGCGAAGAAGTCCCCCGAGGGACCTGACCCGCGAGCGCAATCCGGACGAAGAATTTCAACCGCGGCGTGGACAGGGTCCGAGCCGCGCCGGGCAGGGTTTGCCAAGAAGGCAGGCCGCAATTCAGAGAGGGTTACCATGCTGATCTCACAGATCCTCGACGACGCCGAGACGATCCGCGTCGTTGCCCGCAACGGCGGCAAGACCCGCGTCATCAACGGCGCTCGCAGCGTCTATTCGCTGGCGATGGAAGCCGCGCGCACCGGCACCGGGCTTGTCGCCCTGATCGAGCGCAAGGGCTTCGGCGAAACCGTCGATCTCGACGCAGCCTACAAGAAGGGACGGCTGCTGTCGCCGATCAACCATCCCGATCCGGCGCATCTCCATCTCACCGGCACCGGGCTGACGCATCTCGGCTCCGCCGCGACCCGCGATTCCATGCACAAGAAGCTCAGCGATGGCGGCGAGGAACAGCTGACCGATTCCATGAAGATGTTCCGCATGGGGCTGGAGGGCGGCAAGCCGGCGAAGGGCCAGATCGGCGTGCAGCCCGAATGGTTCTACAAGGGCAACGGTACCATGGCAGTGGCGCCCGGCGCGGCGCTCATGTCGCCCGCCTTCGCCCAGGATGCCGGCGAGGAGCCGGAAATCGCCGGAATCTATGTGATCGGCGACGACGGCGCCCCGTTCCGCGTCGGCTTCACGCTGTCGAACGAGTTTTCCGACCACGTCACCGAGCGCGTGAATTATCTCTTCCTCGCCCATTCGAAACTGCGCAACGCCTCGTTCGGGCCGGAGATCCTGATCGGCGACCTGCCGTCCGACATTCGCGGCGCTTCACGCATCCTGCGCCACGGCAAGCTGCGTTGGGAAAAGCCGTTCCTGTCGGGCGAGGCGAACATGTCGCACACCATTGGCAATCTCGAGCATCACCACTTCAAATACTCGGCCTTCCGCCAGCCGGGCGACGTGCATGTGCACATGTTCGGCACGGCGACGCTGTCCTTCGCCGACGGCATCAGGACGGAGGCCGGCGACGTGTTCGAAATCGAGGCGCAGGATTTCGGCCTGCCGCTGCGCAACCCGCTCGAAATCGAGCAGCCGGTGAAGGTGGCGGTGAAGGCGCTTTGAGCCGGCATAGCCGCAAGTAAGGGGAAGCTCAGCGCGCCGCGCGGAAATGCTTGGACAGTTTTAGGCCCTGCGCCTGATAGTTGGAGCCGAGATCGGTGCCGTAGAGTGCCTGCGGCCGTTTCAGCATGTGCTCGTAGACCAGCCGCCCGACGATCTGGCCATGGTCGAGAATGAACGGCACTTCGTGGCTACGCACCTCGAGCACCGCCCGGCTGCCGGTGCCGCCCGACGCCGAATGGCCGAAACCGGGGTCGAAGAAACCGGCATAATGGACGCGAAACTCGCCGACCAACGGATCGAAGGGCGTCATTTCGGCGGCGTAGAGCGGCGGCACATGCACCGCCTCGCGTGACACCAGGATATAGAATTCGTCCGGATCGAGCACCAGCTCGCCGGCACCGCTCTTGTAGAGCGGCTCCCAGAAATCGACGACATCCTGCGCGGCGCGCTTGTCGACGTCGACCAGGCCGGTGTGGTGCTTGCCGCGATAGCCGACCAGCCCGTCCTTGTCACCGTCGAGGTCGATCGACAACGCGATGCCGCCGCCTGAGATGTTGGGCGGCTCGGTGGCGACCAGCATCTCGGCGCGATGCAGGTCGTGCAGTTCGCTTTCCGACAAAAGCGCATTGCCGGTGCGGAACCTGATCTGCGACAGCCGCGAGCCGGTGCGCACGACGATCGGGAAGGTGCGCGGGCTGACCTCCAGATAGAGCGGGCCTTCATAGCCGGCGGCGATCTTGTCGAACTCGTGGCCGCGGTCGGTCATTACCCGAGTGAAGATGTCGAGCCGCCCGGTCGAGCTCTTCGGGTTGGCCGAAGCCGAAATATGCGCGGGCAGCGCCAGGCTTTCGAGCAGTGGCACGATGTAGACGCAGCCGGTTTCGAGCACGGCACCTTCGGCGAGGTTGATCTCGTGCAACTTCAGCCGGTCGAGCTTGTCGACAACTCTGTGGTCGGGGCCGGGCAAGAAGGAAGCACGCACGCGCCAGGCCTTGTCGCCGAGCCTGAGGTCAAGGCTGGCCGGCTGGATCTGGTCGGCATCGAGCGCGCGCGGCGATTTCAGCGCGCCCGTCTGGAACAGCGCGGAAATATCCCGATCGGGAAGAATGCCTGTCTGCCGCAAGGGTCTGGCTCCGTTCGAACACCGGGCGAGGTCTTGTTTCGTCACAGGTCCTTGCCACAAACCGTGGACGCCTTTGGCACCTGCTTGGTACAACCGTCTTAATCATGCCGGCAATTGACGCAAGCGTGGTGCGGGTCTAAAGCTCGTTATCCCGTGGTGATTTGGCCGGTCGGCTTGCAGCCACGTTAAACAAGTCGCTAAAGGACCGTCGGGCCGCAAGGCCATATGGACCGGTTGCGACTTTCGCGACCGGTTTTTTGTTGTTTGGACCATTTTTGGTGTTTGGATAGAATGATGACCAAGAAGCGCGACTGGAAGCCTCAGACCGCACTCGTGCATGCCGGGACGCTGCGTTCCGGCTTCGGCGAGACCTCCGAGGCGATGTATCTCACCCAAGGCTATGTCTACGAGACGGCGCAAGCGGCGGAAGCCCGCTTCAAGGGGGAGGAGCCGGGCTTCATCTATTCGCGCTATGCCAATCCGACGGTCGACATGTTCGAAAAGCGTATGTGCGCGCTGGAAGGCGCCGAGGACGCGCGCGCTACGGCGTCCGGCATGGCGGCGGTGACGGCAGCGCTGCTGTGCAGCGCCAGGGCGGGCGACCATATCGTGGCGGCGCGCGCACTGTTCGGCTCCTGCCGCTGGGTGGTCGAGACGCTGGCGCCGAAATACGGCATCGGGGCAACGCTGGTCGACGGCACCGACGTCGCCAACTGGGAACAGGCGGTCAAGCCGAACACCAAACTGTTCTTCCTGGAAAGCCCGACCAATCCGACGCTGGAGGTGGTAGACATCGCCGCCGTCGCGGCACTTGCCAACTCGATCGGCGCCAGGCTGATCGTTGACAATGTCTTCGCCACGCCCTTGCAGCAAAAACCCTTGCAGCTCGGCGCCCACATCGTCGTCTATTCGGCAACGAAGCATATTGACGGCCAAGGGCGCTGCCTTGGAGGCGTTATCTTGTCGGACAAAAAATGGATCGACGAGAACCTGCATGACTATTTCCGCCACACCGGCCCCAGCCTCTCGCCCTTCAATGCCTGGACCCTGCTGAAAGGCCTGGAGACGCTGCCGCTACGCGTCCGCCAGCAGACGGAAAGTGCCGGCCGCATAGCGGATTTCCTCGCCGAGCGCCCGCAAATCGCCCGTGTCATCTATCCCGGCCGTGCCGACCACCCGCAAGCGGCCGTGGTCAAGAAGCAGATGTCGGGCGGCTCAACGCTGATCTGCCTGGATGTGAAGGGCGGCAAGCAGGCGGCCTTTGCTTTCCAGAACGCGCTCGACATCGTGCTGATTTCCAACAATCTCGGCGACGCCAAGAGCCTGATCACCCATCCGGCGACGACCACACACAAGAACTTGACCGATGAGGCCCGCGCCGAGCTCGGCATCGGGCCGGGCACGCTCAGGCTTTCCGTCGGCCTGGAAGATACCGACGATCTGCTCGAAGATATCGAGCAAGCGCTGAGAGCCGCCGGATAGGGCTGACCGAACAGAGGTGAGCGGGGGGCGCCGATCAGGCGCCGGACGGGGTCTCTTCCAGCTCCGCGACGGCCTTGGTCTGGATGGTCATAACGTTGCCGCGCCAGTCGACGGCGCCGCTCAGCCAGCCGCGCGCCCATATCGCCGGCAGCATGCAGTCGCGAACCATCATCGCCAGGATGGTGCGCAGCGACAGGTGCCATCCTTTGAACCAGGCCAAGGCACATTCCGGCAGGTAGGCCGCGACCAGCACGGCGATGGCGGTTGCCGGCAGGCTGACGCCGGCGTCAGCCGCCGCGATCAGCGCAAGCAGCAGCGGCGGCGCCGCGCCGATCAGGATCTCGGGGGCGAAGAACAGCGCGAAGGTGACGCGGCGCAGCCGCGCCCAACGCGCCTGCCGAGACCAGATCTCGCCAAGCGTGCGCCGGCCGAGCGGCTGTTCGAAGGGCGAAGCGACAAGATTGACGCGAAGTCCGAGCCGGTTGACCAGCTTGGTCGCGGCGGCGTCCTCGGCGATCTCGGCGGCCAGTGCGCGGATGCCGCCATTGGCGTCAAGCATCGGCTTGTTCCACAACATGCTCTTGCCCTGGGCGAAGCCAAGGCCGAGCGCCTCTCCAGCGTACTGCCAGCGTGCCTGCAGTGTGTTGAGAAAGGCGCATTCGATCTCCCCCCAAAACCCTTCAGGCCGCGAGCCGATCGGCGTCGAGCAGACGAGGCCGGTGTCGGGCCGCCATGCCGCCATCAGCTGCTGGACATAATCGCTCGGCATAAGCACGTTGGAATCGGCAAGGATGACCCAGCGATAAAGCGCCGCTTCCCAACCCTTCACGCAATTGTTGAGTTTCGGATTGCCGCTGATGCGGTCGTCGCCGACGAGCAGCCGGGCGCGTATAGCCGGAAAACGCGCCATTGCAGTGGTGATCGACTTGACCACGGGGTCGTCGGCATGGGCGACGCAGAAGATGAGTTCGTAGCGCGGCCAGTCGAGTGAGAAGGCGCGCTCCAGCGTCTCCTCGGTAAACGGCTCGACGCCGCGCGCCGGGACGACGATCGATACCGGTGGCACGGTGGCGGCCGGCGATGCGATCCTAGCTGCTCGCTTCAGCTTCAGCGAAGCTAACAGGATGCTGGCGAGATTTGAAAGAAGGAGAGCTATGGAAAAGAGGGCGGCTGCGAATGTCGGTTCCATCGAGATCTGGTCACTCCAGAAATGCTGGCCGCATGACGGCCGTTTTCAACAATTCGACAGAACACCGAGTCGCCCGGCACAAGCCTGCACACCATCATTGTCATGTGTCACTTAAATGACATTGTTTTTCGGCACCTGCGCTTGAGTCGGGCAAGGAGATGACGCGCATCGTTGATCAAACTGCGCTGAGCGTCGAAAGTTCCGTCTACATTGCTTTGGAGCAGTTCATGTACAGCGCCGTCACCCGCAACATCGAAGTGCAGGTCAGGCCGTTCTATCTGGAGGATCATTCCGACCCGCCGCAAAACCGCTATGTCTGGGGCTACCAGGTGACCATCGACAATCGGTCGGACGAGTTCGTGCAGCTTCTGTCGCGCTACTGGCACATTACCGACGGCACCGGCAAGGTCGAGGAAGTGCGCGGCCCCGGGGTCGTCGGCGAGCAACCCGGACTCAAGCCCGGCGACAGCTATCAGTATACGTCTGGATGCCCGCTCTCGACCCCGTCCGGCATCATGGTCGGGCACTACACAATGCGCAACAAGCGGGGCGAGACCTTCGACGTCGCCATCCCCGCCTTCTCACTCGATTTGCCAGGCACGCGGCGCACCGTCAATTGACGTTCACTTTGATTCCTCTTCCCGCCTTGCGGGGCGAGGAACCCAAGTTCTGCGAAGGCAGCCGCACTGACGCTCGTTATTGAGCCGCTGCAAATTCCGCCGGGTCGAAGTCATATTGCTTCGAGCAGAATTCGCAGGCGACGTGAATGCTACCATCCTCGGTGCTGTCTCTGATCTCCTCGGCGGAAAAACCCTCGAGGATGCCGCGGATCTTCTCCCTCGAGCATGAGCACTGGTCGGCGACCGGCACGCCGCCGAAGACGCGGACACCATGCTCGTGGAACAGCCGGTAAAGCAGCCGCTCGGCGCCGATAGTCGGATCGATCAGCTCGGTCGGTTCAATAGTACCAAGCAGCGCCAGCAGTTCCTGCCAGGAATTGTCGGTCGGGTCGTGGATTTCCTCACGCGGATCGCCGTCGCCCCCGGGAAGGTCGGGTACGCGCATGCGTTCCGGCGACTGCGGCAGGAATTGTGCCAGCAGGCCACCGGCGCGCCATTGCTCGCGGGCACCGCCGACGCCGGGCGTCAGAAGCTTGGCCACCGAAAGCCGTAGGTCGGTCGGAATCTGCTCCGATTGGCGGAAATAGGTGCGTGCGGCTTCTTCCAGCGTGACGCCGTCGAGCTGGACGATGCCCTGGTAGCGTTGCGTGTGGGCGCCCTGGTCGATTGTCAGCGCCAGGACGCCGCTGCCGAGCAGCGTCTGCGGCGACGTCTCGCCGGCAGCCGTCAAAGCCTCCAGCCGGTCGGCATCGAAGCGGGCATAGGCGCGCAGCGCGTGCGGCGTGGAGAAATCCGCGACCAGCATATCGACCGGCCCGTCGGTGCGGGTCTGCAGAATGAACTTGCCCTCGAACTTCAACGAAGTTCCGAGCAGGACGGTCAGCACACAGGCTTCGGCCAGTAGTCGTGCCACCGGCTCGGGATACTCGTGGCGGCTGAGAATAGCGTCGAGCATCGGCCCGAGCTGGACGGTACGGCCGCGCACGTCGAGCGGGCCGACCTCAAACGGCACGACATGGTCGTCGCCGGCGTAGCCGAACTCGCCGAGCTTGGGTTGATGTTCAGCCAATTGACGAGTTTCCAACATGACAAAGCTCCGGGGCGCGGCGATGCCGCCCTCCGGGGCGCATGCGACGAGACGCGCTCGATTTGCGTGATGCGCCTGAGATAGGCACCACGAACTCCCGGATCAAGGCGGCCCGGATCAAGCGCCCAGGCACCAGGCCAAAACCGCCTTCTGGGCGTGGAGCCGGTTCTCGGCCTCGTCGAACACCACCGAATGCGGCCCATCGATGACCTCGTCGGTAACCTCCTCACCGCGATGCGCCGGCAGACAGTGCATGAACAGCGCGTCCGGCTTGGCTTTCGCCATCAGGGCCGCGTTGACCTGATAGGGCAAGAAGACATTGTGGCCGCGCGCACGGTGCTCCTGACCCATCGAGACCCAGCAGTCGGTGACGATGCAGTCGGCCTCGTGAACGGCCTCCTCGGGCGAACGAGTGAATTTCAGCTTGCCGCCATTGGCCTTCGACCAGTCGACATGCCTCTGAGCCGGTTCGCTGCCTTCGGGCACGGCGACGTTCAGCTTGAAGCGGAACCGCGCAGAGGCCTCCAGTAAAGAATGCAGGACATTATTGCCGTCGCCGGTCCAGGCGATCGTCTTGCCGGCCACCGGACCGCGGTGCTCTTCGAAGGTCATGATGTCGGCCATCAACTGGCAGGGATGGGTTTCGTCGGTCAGCCCGTTGATGACGGGCACCGTAGCGTTTTCCGTCAGTTCCAGCAGCCGGTCATGCGAGGTGGTGCGGATCATGATGGCATCGACATAGCGCGACAGCACCTTGGCCGTGTCTGCAATAGTCTCGGAACGGCCAAGTTGCATCTCGGTGCCAGTCAGCATGATCGTCTCGCCACCCAACTGCCGCATGCCGACGTCGAACGACACGCGCGTGCGCGTCGAGGGCTTGTCGAAGATCATCGCCAGCACCTTGCCTTCGAGCGGCTTGGTGCGTTCGCCGGCCTTGAGCCTCGCCTTTCGCACAGCTGCGTCGTCGAGCATGAAGCGCAGATCGCCTTCGGAAACGGCGGAAAGATCGGTGAAGTGGCGAAGGGACATCAGGAATTCCAGGATTACTTCGCGGCGGCAGCGACGATGGCATCCGCCAGGCTCTTGGCGCCGGCACGAATGCGCTCGAGCCCCTCGTGGATCTCGGCATCGGTGACGGTGAGAGGCGGCAACAGACGGATAACGTTGTCGCCGGCCGGAACCGTCAAGAGATGCTGGTCGCGCAGTGCCACCGTAACCTTGGTGTTGGGCATCGCGCATTTAAGGCCGAGCATCAGGCCGGTGCCCCTGATGCTTTCGATAACGTCCGGAAATTCGTCGGCGACACCGGCCAGCCCCTGTTTCAAGAGCAGCGCCTTGCGCCGGACGTCATCGAGAAAGCCGTCTTCCAGCACCACGTCGAGCACGGCGTTGCCGACCGCCATGGCCAGCGGATTGCCGCCGAAGGTGGTGCCGTGCACGCCGGCGGTCATGCCGGCCGCTGCCTCGTCGGTGGCGAGGCAGGCGCCCATCGGGAAGCCGCCGCCGATGCCCTTGGCCACCGCCATGAGGTCGGGTGTGACACCCGCCCACTCATGCGCGAACAGCTTTCCGGTGCGGCCGACGCCGCATTGGACCTCGTCGAAAATCAAGAGCAGTCCGTGCTGATCGCAGAGCTGCCTGAGCCGCTTCAGCGATTGCGACGGCACTTGCCTGATGCCGCCCTCACCTTGCACCGGCTCGATCAGGATCGCCGCGGTTTCAGGCGTGATCGCCTTTTCGGCGGCGTCGATGTCGTCGAAGCCGACTTGGTCGAAGCCGTCGACCTTGGGGCCGAAACCTTCCAGATATTTGTACTGGCCGCCGGCGGCGATGGTCGCCAGGGTGCGGCCATGGAAGGCGCCTTCGAAGCTGATGGTGCGGAAGCGCTCGGGATGGCCCTTGACGAAGTGATAGCGCCGCGCCGTCTTGATGGCGCATTCAAGCGCCTCTGCGCCGGAATTGGTGAAGAACACCTTGTCGGCGAAGCTGGCGTCGGCCAGCCGCTCGCCGAGCCGGCTCTGTCCCGGAATCTCGTACAGATTGGAGACGTGCCAGAGCTTGGCGGCCTGTTCAGTGAGGGCCGCGACCAGATGCGGATGGCTGTAGCCCAATGAATTCACGGCGATGCCGCCTGCGAAATCGAGATATCGCTCGCCCTTGTCGGTGACCAGCCAGGTGCCTTCACCGTGGTCGAAAGCCAGGGGTGCGCGAACAAAGGTCTCGAAAAGCGCCGAACCGCTCATTATATGCGTCTCCGGAACCGGAAAATCAAAAAGCCGCCAAAGCGGCGGCCCTTGTGGCTTATCGTGTTTTTCGGCCGTGAAGTCAACGAAAAGGTCGCGCAAGGACGTGCGGCAAGCCCCCCAGCACAATGCCGGCTCATAAGCGACCGGGCAAGTTGGGGAAAACCGAAAAAACCGATTCGTGTTGGCCTTGGGACTCTTGTCACCGAGTCAGCGCATAAGGTAATTGTAGTAGAGAAATAACTAGATTTCGTGCGGCGGACCTAATCACCCGATATATGTGGTGTCTGCCCGGCAGAAGCCGGGTCGGGAATGGATTCCGATTGCCGCACTTTTCAGCAGGAGCGCGGTCTCATGAACTGGACTGACGAGCGAGTCGAACTTCTCAGAAAATTGTGGTCGGAGGGTCTCAGCGCCAGCCAGATCGCCGCACAGCTTGGTGGGGTCAGCCGCAATGCGGTCATCGGCAAAGTGCACCGGCTGAAACTGTCCGGCCGCGGACGCACAACCGCATCACCGGCACGCCAGAAGAAGACGGTACAGGGATCGACGATCCAGAAATCGGTGTCGCGGGCAGCAAGCGCCACGCGCCATGCCACCACGTCGATGTCGATCGGTGCGACCGCGCTCAAGGCGCAGTTCGATGCCGAACCGGTGTCGCGCCACTATATCCGCCCGGTCGAAAACGTCGTCGTGCCGATCTCCCGGCATCTGCAACTCGTCGAGCTGAACGAGCGCACCTGCAAGTGGCCGAATGGCGATCCGCTTTCGGAAGACTTCCATTTCTGCGGCAACGACGCCGCCGAAACCGGACCCTACTGCAAGTACCACGCCCGGGTGGCGTTCCAGCCGGCGTCGGAGCGGCGGCGGAGCAGGTGAATGGTGGCGGCTTGAGCCTGGCGTAAGAAGCAAGGCTCCCATTTAGCCCTATTCACTATTCACCTCTCTTCAAAGCCACCCATTCTTGCGAAACCGCCAGTAAAGAAACGTGCAGATCAGGGCGATTGCCGCCAGTACGGCCGGGTAGCCATATTCCATCCTCAGTTCCGGCATGTCGCTGAAATTCATGCCGTAGATGCCGGCGAATGCTGTCGGCACGGCCAAGATGGCGGCCCATGAGGCAAGCTTCTTGGAGATCGCCGTCTCCTGACTCTGGCCGACCAGAAGGCTCGCCTCGAAGGCGAAGGCGAGAACCTCACGCAGGCTGTCGATCTTTTCCTGGACCGTGCGGATGTGGTCGGTGACGTCGCGAAACAGCGGGTGCATGGCTGTATGGATTTGCGGCAGATCGGCGCTGGTCAGCCGCCGGCAGACCTCCACCAGCGGCAGGGCCGCATTACGCAGGCGCAAGAGATCGCGGCGCAGCATGTAAAGCCGCTCGATGTCGGAGCCGGTCATCGGCTTCAGCAGAACCTTGTCCTCGATCGCCTCGACCTCGTTTTCGATCTGCTCGAGCACCGGCATGTAGTTGTCGACGATGAAATCGAGAATGGCGTAGAGGACGAAATCCTCGCCCTTGGCGAGGGAATGCGGACAGCTTTCCCAGTGCTGGCGAACGGCGGCGTAGGAGGTCGACGGGCCATGCCTGACGCTGACAATGTAGCCAGCGCCGACGAACAGATGCGTCTCGCCGAAGGTGACACGGCTGTCGATCAGCTGCGCCGTGCGGGCAACGATGAACAGGGCATCACCATATTGCTCGATCTTCGGCCGTTGGTGCGGATGCTCGGCGTCCTCGATCGCCAACTCGTGCAGATGGAATTGCGCCTGGACGCGCAGCAATAAATTGCGGTCGGGCTCCAGCAGTCCGATCCAGACGACATGGCCCGGCTTCCCGGCCCATTCGCCGGCTTCCTCGATCGGTATGTCGGCGATGCGCCGCCCAGCCGTATAGACGCCGCAAGCTATTATGCCCGACATCGGCGGCGCGGGAGCAAACTCGCGGACATATTCCATCCCAGCCTCCTGAAGGCAGGCTTTCATCGCGGAACTGAGAAGTCGGCGCGTCGAAAGCTTAGCGCAATTTGCTCTCAGGTGGCGAATCCGAAATTCGCATTAGTGTCGAGCAGCAGGGGAGCTGCTTTTCGGATTTGAGAGCCACTCCACCAAGTGGCAACTCTAGCGGCCACCACGTTTTGTTTCGAGAACTCACTTCGCAGGCAGCGTTGCGGGAAGAATTATCTTATCCGTCTTGTCGCCCTTCGGGCGATCGGCCGGCATCTGATCGCCGGTGACGATATAGTAGATCGTCTCGGCGATGTTGGTGGCGTGGTCGCCGATGCGCTCGATGTTCTTGGCGCAAAACAGGAGATGCGTGCAGGGCGTGATGTTGCGTGGGTCTTCCATCATGTAGGTCAACAACTCGCGAAACAGCGAGGTGTACATGGCATCGATCTGGTCGTCGCGGTCGCGCACGAAACCGATTTTCTCCACCGACCGCGACGCGTAGACGTCGAGCACTTCCTTGAGCTGGGTCAGTGCCAGATTGGCCAAAGCCTCGAGGCCGCGGAACAGGCTGTTCGGCTGGCGCCCGTCGGCGACGGCAACCACCCGCTTGGCGATGTTCTTGCCGAGGTCGCCCACCCGTTCGAGGTCCGCCGAGATGCGGATCGCGCCGACGATCTCGCGCAGATCCGTCGCCATCGGCTGGCGCTTGGCGATGATGATGATCGCCTTGTCGTCGATCTCACGCTGCCCCTCATCCAGAACCAGGTCGTCTCGAATGACTTTCTGGGCGAGCCCCGGATTCGCATTGACCAGCGCCGCTACTGCCTGCTCGACCATGCGCTCGGCATGCCCGCCCATCGCCGCGATGCGCTTCGACAGATATTTCAGCTCCTCGTCATAGGCGCTGACGATGTGCACGGACTGCATGGACGAATGCCTTCCCGGATCTTCTGGTTGAGTCGTTCGCTCGAATCCCCGCTGATACGCTAGCCGGATGACAGAAAAAAGAAACGGCCCATCATGTGGTAGATAGTACGGCGTCAGCGAGCCGGCAAATGGACCGTGAACGCCGCGCCCTTGCCGACCTCCGACCTGATGGAGAGTCTGGCGTTGTGGCGGGTTAGGATATGCTTGACGATGGACAGGCCAAGGCCGGTGCCCTTTTGGGTCCGGCTGTTCTCGACATCGACGCGGTAGAAGCGCTCGGTGATGCGCGGGATATGTTCTTCGGGGATGCCGGGGCCGAAATCCCTGATGGTGACGTCGATGCCCGGCTCGGGATCGCTGTCGCCGCGCGTGATCGACACCACGACGCGTCCACCGGACTGACCGTATTTGCAGGCGTTTTCTAGCAGGTTTTCAAAAACCTGGAAAAGCTCGTCGCGATCGCCGGGCACGTCGAGCGGCCCTTGCGCGAAATCCCGCTCGATGACGACGCCGCTTTCCTTGGCCAGCGGCCCAAGCGAATCGATGACGCTGTCGATGGCCTGGCGCAGATCGACCTCGGTTCCCGGCTGGAGATAGGGCTTCATCTCCAGGCGTGACAGCGACAGAAGGTCGTCGATGAGGCGCGCCATGCGGCTGGTCTGGTTCTGCATGATCTGCAGGAACTGCTCGCGTGCCGCGGGGTCGTTGCGGGCCGGCCCGCGCAGCGTCTCGATGAAGCCAGCGATCGAGGCGAGAGGCGTGCGCAACTCGTGGCTGGCATTGGCAATGAAGTCGGCGCGCATTCTGTCGATCCGGCGCGCCTCGCTCTGGTCCTTGAACACCAGCACGTAGAGATCCGTGGCGTGGCCGACAGAAGACGCGCTCACCCGATAAGCTCGTTCGACCGGCAGCTTCTCGATGTAGTCGACGCTGTCCGAAGCGACGTTGCCCGACAAGATATTATCCAGCAAGGCCTGCATTTCCGGCGCGCGGAATTTCAGCGACAGCGATACGCCGGGGGCAATCCCACCAAAGGCTGCAAAGGCGGCGGCGTTGGCATGGACGATGGCGGCGGAGCGATCGAAAATGACCAGCGGATCGGCAACCGCCGCCGCGAGATATTCGCCGGAAAGCCGTTGCAGGCCGCTCGCCTCGATGGCCGCGGCATTTTCGGTCGATTGATGCGCGACGCCGGCCGGCAGCATCGCAGCGGCAACCAGCA
The DNA here is from genome assembly GCF_040319365.1 of Mesorhizobium sp. M0923. Taxonomy (NCBI): domain Bacteria; kingdom Pseudomonadati; phylum Pseudomonadota; class Alphaproteobacteria; order Hyphomicrobiales; family Phyllobacteriaceae; genus Mesorhizobium; species Mesorhizobium sp. M0923. The sequence continues at coordinate 96,535 of NZ_JAMYNW010000004.1, forward strand.
CGGCGCCTGCCAGCAGCACCACATAGCCGGATATGCCGGCAAAACCATAGACCATCAGAACTGCAACGAAGCCGGCCGCCAGCAGCCAGCGGCTGTTCCACAGCCGCATGGCGACGGCTTGCGCCCTGCCTTTCCGCTCTGTGCCGATGTCGGCCATTTGCGCTCCGTCGCCTGCGCTCCGTCTGCGGCCACCTCAAGAACTTCCTGCTGGACCGGCATGGAGGCTCCCAATAGCATGAGTCCGGAAGCTGGAAAGGTTCGTCTCGATGAAAAACGCCAAGGAAGGCCCCGCAACAGGTTCGTCGGGGCCGTTGAAGATCATGATCGACGGCAAGGAGCGGGAGTTCGACATCGAGGCCCCCACTCTTCCGGACTGGGTCGAGGACCGCAAGCTGACCGCCGGCGGCTATCCCTACGACAAGAAGATGAAGAGCGAGGGGTATGACGAGAGGCTCGAGCAGCTGCAGATCGAGCTGGTCAAGGCGCAGGCGTGGCTACAGTCGACGGGCAAGCGGGTGATGTCGCTGTTCGAGGGACGCGACGCCGCCGGCAAGGGCGGCACGATCTTCGTTTTGCGCCAGTATCTGAACCCTCGGACGGCGCGCAACGTGGCGCTGACCAAGCCAACAGCCACTGAGCTTGGACAATGGTACTTCCAGCGCTACGTCGACCACTTCCCGACGTCGGGCGAATTCGTCACCTTTGACCGCTCCTGGTACAACCGCGCCGGCGTTGAACCGGTGATGGGATTCTGCACGCCCGCGCAGCACGAGCAATTTCTGGACGAGGTTCCGCATTTCGAGCGGATGATCCGCAACGAGGGCATCTATTTCTTCAAATTCTGGCTGAACATCGGCAGGGAAACGCAGCTTGAGCGATTCCATGACCGTCGCTGGAGCCCGCTGAAGAGCTGGAAGTTTTCGCCGATCGACATCGCCGGCATCACCAAATGGGACGACTACACCAAGGCGCGCGACCTGATGGTCGAACGCACGCACAAGGAGTTCGCGCCCTGGATCATTGTGCGGGCGAACGACAAACGGCGCGCACGGCTGGCGGTCATGCAGCGCATTCTCCTGTCACTTCCCTATGACGGCCGTGACCTCGACGTCATCGGCAAGGAGGACAAGAAGATCATCGGCGAAGGGCCGACTTTCCTCGAAAAATAAGCTCACCTCATCGATTCACGGCTCTCATGCCGCCATCCGGGCAATCCGCTGCAGCCGCTTCAGCGTGGTGTCGTCCTGCAGCGCCTGCTGGAAAAGCGAGATCTCCTGATCGATGCGGTCGCAGAGCGCGCCGGTGTCCCCCCTAAGCAGGTCGCGCGTCTGCAGCAGTGCCGCGACTGGCTTCTTGGCGAGCTGCCTGGCTCTGGCCAACGTGGCTTCCTCGACACTGACGTCCGTCACGATCTCGCCGACAAGGCCGAGCTGCCTGGCATCTTCGGCGGCGAGCGTGTCGCCGAGGCAGAAGAAGCGGAACGCACCGGCATAGCCGAGCTTCTGCGGCGCCAGGATGCTGGTCGCCGCGTCCGGCACCAGGCCGAAATCGACGAACGGCACCCGGAACGTGCTCTTGCTCGAGGCGATCACCATGTCGCAGTGGAACAGGATGGTGCAGCCGACGCCGACGGCGTCGCCGTCGACACAGGCAAGCACCGGTTTCGGGAACGTCGCCAGCGTGCGGAACATATCGGTGACGGCGGCGATCAATCGCCGATGTTTGGTGGCATCGAGAAATTCGGAGAAATCAGCACCGAGGCAAAAGCACCCGGCCAGGCCGCGCAGGACCACGACGCGGACGTCGTCATCGACAGCGGCTTCATGGAATGTCCTGGCCAGGCTTTCGTAGGCCCGCCTGTCCAGCACCGGGCGGCCGTCACCCGACGATACGGTGACGATCAGCGTGTGATTGCGGAATTCTGTTTTTGAGTGAACGTTCATGGCCCTCTCCAATCTTACGAGGCGCGTCTCTGTCCGAGCATGTCCGGGTACCCTCTGGCCAGCACCGGCGCAAAGTGATTGCGGCGCGATCGCACCACGTCGAGCGTGTGCTCGTTGAAGGTGAGCAGTGTGGCAACGACCTGCTGGTTGCCATAGGTCCGCTGATAGCCGAGCGGCGTTGCCAGGAAATGCAGTTGCAGCGCGCGAAGCACCCACATCGGCTCGAATTCGATGATCACTTGGTTGACGTTGCGCTTCAGACCCCACTCGACGAAGCCGGCGATCAGTTCGGTGCCCACCGTCGACACGCCGCGCCGGCCGTCGCGGAATCCCGGCGCAACCGCATAGCGGGTCAGTTCATAGACATTCGGCCCCGACGGTGGGGTTCCCTCATAAAGGTCCGCCAGCACATCGGTTAGAAGATGTGCCCGGGTCGTCGGCAACATACGCTGGTAACCGGCGAGCTCGCCATTGCGGATGACGATCTGGTGCACTGCCTCGTCGTGGTCGAATTGATCGATCTCGAGGCCATCGGGGCGCTGCAGATCGGTCCATCCCATCTCCTCGACGAAAATCTTGTAACGCAACCGATGAACTGCCTCCCAAAGGCCTGGGCGTTCCATCAATTCCTGGGTGGTGAGGGAAAAAAGCATTTGCCGTCTCCTAGGTTCAATAGGAAAATACGGCCGTGCTCCCCCGAGAAAATTGCGCGATCACGTAGGCAAGAATTTCTAGGCCGGCGCGGCCGACCTAGTTAATATAGCCGCGCCTTATCGCTTCCGCGACGGCTTGGACCCGGTTGACGGCACCGAGTTTGCTTTTGGCGTTAAGAAGGTGTTTCTCTGACGTGTGTTCCGAAATGCCGAGAATTTGGGAAATCTCCCATTCGGACTTGCCAACGGCGGCCCATTGCAGGCATTCGCGCTCACGCGGCGTCAATTCGACATGGTCGATGGTTTTGCCCGCCATGGTGTGGAGCTGCATGGCGCGGCCAATCGCATAAGTCGAAACCAACGAGACCAACCCGAACTCGGCGCCCGACAATTCGACAGCCTCGCCGCCCAGCGACACCATGACGATCTGGCCATCGAGCGTGATCAGCGGGAAGGCCAACCCGTCGCGCAGCTTGAATTCACCGGCGTCGCCCATCACCTCGCCGCCGCTCTTGCCGATGCGGATGCCCTGAGACGCTTCCCGCCACTGGAACGGCGCCTGAAGCTGCTTCATGTGGCTGACGACGGGATCGTGATCGACGTAGTTGCGTGCGACGTAGCGCTCAAGCCATTCAGCCGGCCAGTCGCAAAGCAGCACATGGTTCTTTTGCTGATTTTTCGGCGTTCCAGGTTGCGGAACCGTCCCGGCCATCAGCGCCGTCAGCCCGAACCCGCTTGTTACCCCCAGCAGCTTTTCGCAGACGGCGGCCGCTGTGCCGGCGTGCTGCAACTGATCTATCAACTCCAGGGTACGATCGAAATGACCCATCGCAACATCTACCCCATGTTGCCTTCCGCGCTTGAGACCAATGGCAGTGATCAACCCGCACTACGCCATCAACCCCGGACTGCAAAGCTGCTCCCTCTGTACGCCCCACCGCTCCTCTTGAGCCGGCATCATACAGTCACTTGCAAACTCACTAAACAATATCCCTAAATTGCCATGATGAAACCAAAAACCGTTGTGCCTGAGTTATTTTCGTACAAGAACCTGTGTTATTTCGTACGAAAGCCGGGGCAAGACTGGACGGAGTCGTCGCGTGGCGTTTCGGTGCATATCCATTTCATTGATCTCGATGCTGATCGGAGTGCAATCGCTTGCGGGTGCTGCGCGCGCTGCGGGGCCGCAGGTGCCGGTGTTTTGGGACGCCAAGGTGCGGCTGCCAAAGCCGGACCTTTCGATGCTGCCGCGGCTGCGATTCCTGACCACCACCGATTTCCCGCCCTTCAACTTTCTCGACGGGGCAGGCCGACTGTCCGGCTTCCATGTGGACCTGGCGCGCGCCATCTGCGCCGAGCTCGGCATTGCCGAAAAATGCCAGATCCAGGCGCTGCCCTGGGCCGAGCTCGAAGGCGCGCTGCGGAAAGGCGAAGGCGAAGCGATCATTGCCGGAATCGCCGCCACGCCGGAATCGCGGTCGAAATACGCGTTTTCACGCTCCTACCTGCAATTTCCGGCACGCTTCGTCGTGCCGAAGACACAGGCGCTGACGGAACCAATGTTCGACAAGCTGCGCAGCAAGCGTGTCGGCGTGATCGCCGGCTCCGGGCATGAGCGGATGCTGCGCGATTATTTCGGCGACGTCCAAATCGTCCCCTTCGCAAAGCCGGAGGAGCTTTATGGCGAGCTGAAAGCCGGCAAGATCGACGCCGCCTTCGGCGATGGCATGCGTTTTGCGTTCTGGCTCGGCGGTTCGGATGCGGCGGGCTGCTGCCGCTTTGCCGGCGGCCCCTATCTGGCGCCCGAATATCTCGGCTCGGGCATGGCGATCGCCACCAGGGCCGACGATCCGGCCCTGGCCGCCGCTTTCGACTATGCGCTGCAGGAAATTTCGGTGAAAGGCACGTTCGCCGAGTTCTATCTGCGCTATTTTCCGGTCAGCTTTTTCTGAGCTTGGCTGCTGGCTCAGGTCAGCGTGCGAAGGCGGGCCTTGGCGGCTCGCGCGATGGCGGCGACCGTCAGCGCATCGAGGTCGAGTTCCCGGCGGACGAGCTGCAGCACGCGCACCTCCTCCAGTCGCATTTCGAGATCGACGGCCGCGACCTCGAAGGCAGCGGCATAGGCGGTGTCACGCAGGCGGTCGGGCAGCGCCTCGGCGACGCGCGCCAGGACGCCCTCCAGCCCGTCCTTTTCTTGCAGCATTTTCTGGCAGGCCTGGGCGACCTCGACCAGCCGCTCCTGATTGAAATCCTCAAACACCGGCCAGGATCGAACGACGTCGCCGATCCGCGCCAGTTCGACATCGGTCATGTCGCGGTCTGACGCCGAGGTGATGACCATCAGGTAGATCATGGCTTCGTGTGGCGACAATGGCATTTACAACTCCTTGAGACGGGTCCCGAAGTTAGGAACGAGGGACCGGCGCCGCAAGGAAAAAGAGCCGCGATCGTTGACGCTCCGGTCAGGCCCTGAAGCCTGATCCATACCGATTAAATGGGACGGGGCTCATATCTTCTTGCCTGATCACGGTCCTGCCCGGAAACCGGGTTCCACTTTTCGGGATCATAGTCTAGAGCATGCGGCTGCCGGCACGGATGCCGGCAAAGCTGCAGGAAATAGCATCATGGCCGGACAACAGCCGATCGATCTCAGCCCGGAAGTCCTCACCGCGGCCGCCGAAAGCAAGGCGTGGCCGTTCGAGGAAGCGAAAAAGATCGTCGCCCGCTACGCGAGCAGCGGCTACCCGGAAACGGTGCTGTTCGAGACCGGCTACGGCCCGTCGGGGCTGCCGCATATCGGCACTTTCGGCGAGGTGGCGCGCACATCTATGGTGTGCCACGCCTTCCGCGTGCTGACCGAAGACAAGGTCAAGACGCGGCTGCTGTGCTTCTCCGATGACATGGACGGATTGCGCAAGGTGCCGGACAATGTGCCTAACAAGGACATGCTGCGCGCGTATCTCGGCAAGCCGCTGACCAGGATACCGGACCCTTTCTCCAATGAGTATCCGTCCTTCGGCGCCGCCAATAACGCACGGTTGCGCGCCTTCCTCGACCGTTTCGGCTTCGATTACGAATTCGCTTCCTCGACCGACTATTATACTTCCGGCCGCTTCGACGCGACGCTGCTCAAGATGCTCGAGCGCTTCGATAAGGTGATGGCAATTATGCTGCCGTCGCTGCGTGAAGAGCGGGCGCAGAGCTATTCGCCCTTCCTGCCGATCCATCCCAAGACCGGCATCGTCATGCAAGTCGCGATCGATGAGCGCAAGCTCGACGCCGGCACCATCGTGTGGCGCGACCCGGACACCGGCGAGCGCTTCGAGACGCCGGTGACCGGCGGTCATGCCAAGCTGCAATGGAAGCCAGACTGGGCGATGCGCTGGGCAGCACTCGGCGTCGATTACGAGATGTCCGGCAAGGATCTGATCGATTCCGTCAAGCTCGCCGGGCAGATTTGCCGTGCGCTCGATGCTCCAGCGCCGGAGGGCTTCAATTATGAGCTGTTCCTCGACGAGCACGGCCAGAAGATCTCGAAGTCGAAGGGCAATGGGCTAACCATCGACGAGTGGCTGACTTATGCGCCGACCGAGAGCCTTAGCCTTTATATGTTCCAGCGCCCGCGAACCGCGAAGAAGCTTTATTTCGACGTCATCCCGAAGGCGGTAGACGAATATTACACGTTCCTCTCTGCTTATCAGAAGCAGGATTGGAAAGAACGGCTGGGCAATCCGGTCTGGCACATGCATGACGGCAATCCGCCTATCATCGACCTGCCGGTGTCGTTCGCGCTGCTGCTCAACCTGGTCAGCGCCTCGAATGCGCAGAACAGGGACGTGCTGTGGGGCTTCATTTCGCGCCACGCACCGGGTGTGACGCCGGCAACTCACCCCGAACTCGACCGGCTGACCGAATATGCGATCCGCTATTTCGACGATTTCGTGAAGCCGGCTAAGGTGTACCGTGCCGCCGACGCGGTCGAGCGCGAGGCGCTGACCAAACTTTCGGAAGCGCTCGCCGCGCTGCCCGCTGACGCCGCCGGCGAGGCGATCCAGAACGCCGCCCTCAATGTCGCGCGCAAGATCGAGCGCTACCAGGATCGTTCCAAGCAGAGCCCTGAGGGTGGACCCGGCGTCTCCGTCGCCTTCTTCCAGATGATTTATCAGGTGCTGATAGGTCAGGAACGCGGGCCGCGCTTCGGTTCCTTCGCCGCACTCTACGGCATTGCCGAAACGCGTGAGCTCATTCGACGGGCGCTTGCTGGTCAGCTGGCGGCTTGAGGACGCTGTCCTGCTCCTCCAGGATCGAGCCCGGCGCCACAGGCGCGGATCGCGACGCAGCCGGGAGCGGCGGCAGGCCTGAGACGCTCGGCGCCGGCCCGAAGACGCCCTTTTTCGCTGCACGCGCCTTCTCGCCGGCTTCTATGTAAGCGCCGCCCTTGGCGGCGCGCGCCCAGCCGTTTTCGACCAACCATTGGCCGATATCCTGATTGCCGATCCGGCACTCGGCGTCGATCAGGTCACGGCCGCCTTCGGGCGGCACGGCACAGACCACCGCACGACCGCGCAGAAAAGCGCGGAAGGCAGTTCGCGCCCGGATGCCGCAACTCCAAGACTTGCCGCCGTCGGTGCAAGTCTCGTCCTGCTTGACGATGTCGATGCCGGAAACCGCAATCGAATAGCCCTTTGCCTCGATGACCCCGGCGGCCGGCGCGACCGGCTGGAACAGTTTCGTGCCTTTCCAGTCGTCAGGCATTTTCGTTTTTGGCGGCCTGGGCAGTCCGGCCAATGCCAGATCGCTCAACGGTGCGCGCGGCTCAATCCGTTCAAGCTCGTCGGAACCGAGCTGCGGCGGCACCACGATTTCCGGATCGATTGCCCTTGAATGCGTAGCCTGCTTGGCCGCCTCTGGTTTCGAGATGGCCGACGTAGCCGGCGCGGCGGGCTGGGGTTCAGCGCTGACCTGAATTTGCTCGCCAGGGCCGCCGCTTTGGTTCTGGACGGCGCGGCCGCCAGCGACAATTGCCGTGGCCATCGCCGGAATCGCCAGAACGGCCAAGGCAAGGTGAGGCAGACGCACCGGCCCCGCGCCTACTGGCTTGCCCAGACAATCCGCGCCACCCATTCGACATCACGCATGGGGATGTCGCGGTCCGGATGATCGGGATTGAGGGAGACCAGCGCGATCGACTTCGGTGTCTGGCGGTCGAGCACCTTGGCCATCACCTCGCCGGCATTGGTCTTGACGACGACGCGATCGCCCTTTCGTATGATAGCCCCCGGCTCGACGATCAGGACATCGCCATTGCGGTAAAGCGGCAGCATGGAATCGCCCTGGACCTTCAACGCATAGGAGGTTTCGGTTGCCCGTGCCGGCAGCTCGATCAGGTCCCATCCCTGCCCCGCCGGAAACCCGGCGTCGTCGAAGAAGCCACCGGCGCCCGCCTGGGCGAAGCCGAGCAGCGGCACCGACGATTTCTGCACGGGCAGTGCGCCGGAATTACCCCGGCCTTCGACCAGCCCCGCAAATTCATCCAGCGAGGCGCCGGTCGCCTCGATGATCTTGGCCAGCGATTCGGTCGACGGCCAGCGCGGCCGCCCATCCGAGGACAGCCGCTTCGATTTGTTGAAGGCCGTCGAGTCGAGGCCAGCGCGCCTGGCCAGCCCGGAGGCCGAAAGCGAATAACGCTCGGCGAGAGCGTCGATGGCGGCCCAAACGCGGTCATGCGAGAGCACCTTGCTCTCCTTCGAAACAGGAAAAAATACCTTCCCTGTTCTACCTCTTGGCCGCCATCTTGTCCACCGCCGAAGACGGCGTCACGCTGCCTCCTTGGCCTCGTTCCTGTCATAGGGATCGAAACGCTCATAGAAGGTCTCGCCCTTCTCGGCCATGTCGAGCAGCAGCTTCGGCGCCCTGAACTCGGCGCCGTATTTCTTCTGCAGGCGCTTGGCGATCTTGACGAATTTCTTCGCGCCGATGCCGTCGATGTAGGACAGTGCACCGCCTGTGTAGGGCGCGAAGCCGAAGGCCAGGATCGAGCCGACATCGGCCTCGCGTGGATCGGTAACGATGCCCTCCTCCATCACCCGTGCCGCCTCAAGCGCGATGGTGACCAGCAGCCGCTGCTTCAGCTCCTCATAATCGACCCTCTCCGGCGCCAGTTGCGGGTAGAGGTCCCTGAGGCCTGGCCACAGCTTCTTCTTGGCAGGTTTTGCCGGATAGTCGTAGAAGCCCTTGCTGTTCTTGCGACCCAAGCGACCGTGTGTGTCGACCATCGTGCTGATCAGCGCCATCTGCTTCGGGTCGACCGCCTTGTCGCCGAGATCGCGCATCGTCTGCTTCATGATCTTCTGGGCAAGGTCGATCGCGGTCTCGTCGGTCAACGCCAGAGGACCGACCGGCATGCCGGCGGCTTTCGCCGCATTCTCGATCATCGGCGCCGGAACACCTTCGATCAGCATCTTGTAGGCTTCCGACATGTAGCGCAGTACGCAGCGATTGACATAGAAACCGCGCGTATCGTTGACGACAATCGGGGTTTTCTTGATGGCGCGGACAAAGTCGATCGCGGTGGCCAGCGCTTTGTCGCCGGTCTTCTTGCCGAGGATGATCTCGACCAGCATCATCTTGTCGACCGGCGAGAAGAAGTGGATGCCGATGAAATTCTTTGGCCGCGCCGAATTCCTGGCCAGCGATGTAATCGGTATGGTGGACGTATTCGAGGCGAAGGTCGCCGAAGGCTTGAGCACAGCCTCGGCCTGTTCGGTGGCGCCCTTCTTTACGGCCGAATCCTCGAATACCGCCTCGACGACAAGATCGCAGCCGGCGAGATCGGCGTAATCGGCCGTCGGCGTGATCAGCGTCAGCAACTGGTCCTTGTCCTGTGGCTTGGCACGGCCCTTCTTCACCTGATCCGAGATAAGGTTGTCGGAATGCGCCTTGCCCTTGGCGGCAGACTCCATGTCACGGTCGAGCAGCACCACCGGAATGCCGGCCTTAGCCGTCACATAGGCAATGCCGGCGCCCATGAAGCCGGCGCCGAGCACGCCGATCTTCTTGAACCTCATTTCCGGCACACCGGCCGGGCGGCGCGCGCCCTTGTTCAGTTCCTGGAGCGACACGAACAACGAGCGGATCATCGCTGCCGCTTCCCTGGTCTGCATGATCTCGGTGAAATAGCGCTGCTCGATCCGCAAGGCGGTGTCGAACGGCACCAGCAAGCCCTCGTAAACGCATTTCAGGATGGCGGCAGCGGCGGGATAGTTGCCATAGGTCTCGCGGCGCAGGATGGCGATGGCCGGCGGCCACAGATTGGCACCGGCCACCGAATAGATCGGAGCGCCGGGCAGCTTGAAGCCTTTTTCGTCCCAGGGCGCCACCGGTTTCAAGCCGTTCCTGATCATCGCCTTGGCGGTTTCGACCAGCTTGTCCGGCTCGGCAATCTCATGGATCAGGCCCATCGACTTGGCCTTCTGCGGCGACAGCGTCTGGCCGGAGGTCAGCATTTGCAGCGCCTGCTGCTGGTCGGTCAGCCGCGGCACGCGCTGGGTTCCGCCGGCGCCGGGGAAAATGCCGATCTTCACTTCGGGAAGTGCCATCCTCACTTTGTCGGAATCGGCCGCGACACGGCCATGGCAGGCGAGCGACAATTCGAACGCGCCGCCCATGCAGGTGCCGTTGATCGCCGACACCCACGGCTTACCCGAGGTTTCCAGCTTACGGAACAGGCCGTTCATATAGCCCGCATTGTCGAACAGCGCCTTGGTCGCCTTCTCTGGGTCCTTTGCCTTGTCGGCGGCGAAGGTCGCCAGCATCTTCTGCAGCATGGTGATGTCGGCGCCGCCCGAGAACGTATCCTTGCCGGAGGTAATGACCGCCGCCTTGATCGCTGCATCGGTCGCCACCTTGTCGACGATGACGTTCAGCTCGAGCATCACCTCTTGGGTGAAGACGTTCATCGAACGGTCCGGCATGTCCCAGGTGACCAAAGCAATGCCGTCGGCGTCGGTGTCGAGGGTGAAATTGGTATAGCTCATCATCTCTCTCCGTCAGACGCGTTCGATGATCGTTGCGGTGCCCATGCCGGCGCCGATGCAAAGCGTCACCAGCGCGGTGTTCAGGTCGCGGCGTTCCAATTCGTCCAGCACCGTACCGAAGATCATCGCACCGGTGGCGCCCAGCGGATGGCCCATGGCGATGGCGCCGCCATTGACGTTGATCCGGTCATGAGGAATGTCGAAAGCCTGCATGTAGCGCAGCACCACCGAAGCGAAGGCCTCGTTAAGCTCGAACAGGTCGATGTCCGACAGCTTCATCTTCGCCCGCCTCAACAGCTTTTCGGTGACGTCGACCGGACCGGTCAGCATCAGCACCGGTTCGGAGCCGATGTTGGCAAAGGCGCGGATACGCGCGCGCGGCTTGAGGTCGAGCGTCTTTCCCGCCTTTTTCGAGCCGAGCAGCACGGCCGCCGCGCCATCGACGATGCCGGACGAATTTCCGGCATGGTGGACGTGGTTGACCTCTTCCACCTCGGGATGCTTCTGCACCGCGACGGCGTCGAAGCCGCCCATTTCGCCGGGCATGACGAAGGACGGGTTGAGCGCGGCCAGCGACTGCATGTCGGTCGAAGGCCGCATGTGCTCGTCGTGATCGAGAATGGTCAGGCCGTTCTGGTCCTTGACCGAGATCACCGAATTCTTGAAGCGGCCCTCGCCCCACGCCTTGGCGGCACGCTTCTGGCTTTCGACCGCGTAGGCATCGACGTCGTCGCGCGAAAACCCGTATTTGGTGGCGATCAGGTCGGCCGATATGCCTTGCGGCACGAACCAGCCGGGCAGGCCGACCGAAGGATCCATGAACCAGGCGCCGCCGGAGGCGCCCATGCCGACCCGCGACATCGATTCGACGCCACCGGCAATCACGATCTCGTCGGCGCCTTGCGCGATCTTGGCGGCGCCGAAATTGATGGCGTCGAGGCCCGAGGCGCAGAAGCGCGATATCTGCATGCCAGGCGCCTTGGTGTCGTAGCCGGCCTCGAAAGCAGCGGCACGTGGAATGACTGCACCCGCCTCGCCAACCGGATCGACACAGCCGAAGATGATGTCGTCGACGGTGCCGGTGTCCAGCCCGTTGCGGTCGCGGATCGCCTCGAGCACCTTGGCGCCGAGCCGCACCGCCGGCACTTCGTGCAGCGAGCCATCCTTCTTGCCCCTGCCGCGCGGCGTGCGCACGGCATCATAGACGTAAGCTTCGGCCATTTTCCTGCTCCTTGGCTTTGCTGAAAGTCGCTCAGAGAGAGCGCCCGATCAGCAATTTCATGATCTCGTTGGTTCCGCCGTAGATGCGCTGGACGCGGGCGTCGCGGAACATGCGCGCAATCGGATATTCATTCATGTAGCCATAGCCGCCATGCAATTGAAGGCATTCGTCGACGACTTTTCCCTGCAGGTCTGACAGCCAGTATTTGGCCATCGAGGCCGTCACCGGGTCGAGGCCGCCGTTAATGTGGCGGGCAACGCAGTCATTGTAGAAGACGCGCCCAATGGTCGCCTCGGTCTTCAATTCGGCCAGCTTGAACTGGGTGTTCTGGAATTCGATGATGGCCTTGCCGAAGGCCTTGCGCTCCTTGACGTAGTCGATGGTAAGAGCCAGCGCCCGCTCGACCATGGCGATAGCAGTGGTGCCGATCTGCAGCCGCTCCTGCGGCAATTGCTGCATCAGCTGGACGAAGCCCTGGCCTTCCTCGTTGCCAAGCAGGTTCGAGGTCGGCACACGCACGTCGTTGAAGAACAGTTCCGACGTGTCGTTGGCCTTGAGGCCGATCTTGTCGAGGTTGCGGCCGCGCTCGAAGCCCTCCACCTCGTCGGTCTCGACGACGATCAGCGAGATGCCCTTGGCACCCTTCTGCGGATCGGTCTTGGTGACGACGATGATGAAGTTAGCGAGCTGGCCGTTGGTGATAAAGGTCTTCGAGCCGTTGAGCTTGTACTGGTTGCCGTCCTTTTCGGCGCGCGTCTTGACGCCCTGCAGGTCGGAGCCCGCACCCGGCTCGGTCATGGCGATGGCGCCGATCAGTTCGCCGGTCGCCAGCCTCGGCAGCCATTTCTTCTTCTGCTCGTCCGAGCCGTAATGGAGGATGTAGGGGGCGACGATCGAATTGTGCAGGCCAATGCCGAACCCGTCGACGCCGACATGGGCGATCGCCTCGATGATGGCGCTCTCATGCGCGAAGCTGCCGCCCGAGCCGCCATATTCCTCCGGCATCGAGGCGCAGAGCAGGCCGGCCGCACCCGCCTTCAGCCAGCTTTCGCGGTCGACCATCTCGTTCTTCTCGAACTCGTCGTAACGCGGCGCGATCTCTTCCGACATGAAGCGGTGCGCCATGTCATAAAGCATGCCGACCTCGTCCGCCGCCCAGGCGGGTTTTGGAAGGCCAAGGATTTCGGCGGGACTGGTCATGTTTATTCTCTGATCCTCCTTCCAAGCACGCCGCCAGAATTGAGGCTGGCGCGCTGCCGTGGCGCCCTCTCCCGGCCGCTTCGCGGCCACCCTCCTCGCGAGGAAGAGGGGAGCCTAGAACGCTTCGGCCGGCAGCGCCATCAATGTGTCGGCGCCGCTGGAGATGCGGGCAAGGTGCGCCGCCGTCTCCGGCATGATCCGCTCCACGAAGAAGCGCGCCGTCACCAGCTTGTTGTCGTAGAAAGACGAAGCGCCGTCGGCGCCATTCGCCAATTTCGCTGCGGCCACCCTGGCCATCTGCGCCCACATATAGCCCAGCGCCACCAGGCCGAAGAGATGCATGTAGTCGGTCGAGGCGGCACCGGCATTGTCGGGCTTGGCCATGCCGTTCTGCATCAGCCACATCGTCGCCGCCTGCAGATCGTTGAGGCTCTTCTTCAGCGCCTTGGTGAAGGGCGCCATCTTCTCGTCGGTGCGGTTCTCCTCGCAGAACTCGCCGACTTCCCTAAAGAACGCCTGCACCGCGCGACCGCCATTCAAGGCCAGCTTGCGGCCGACGAGGTCGAGTGCCTGGATGCCGTTGGCACCCTCATAGATCATGGCGATGCGGGCATCGCGGACGAACTGGCTCATGCCGTGCTCTTCTATATAGCCGTGGCCTCCGAACACCTGCTGCGCCATTACCGCATGATCGAAACCCTTGTCGGTGAGCACGCCCTTGACCACCGGCGTCATCAGCCCGGTGTAGTCGTCGGCGGCCTGGCGGTCCTTGTCGTCACCGGAGCGGTGAGCGATGTCGGACTTGATCGCCGTCCACAGCGCCAGCGCCCGACCGGCCTCGTTGAAAGCTTTCATGGTCATCAGGCTGCGGCGGATGTCCGGATGGACGATGATCGGATCGGCCTTCCTGTCCGGTTCTTTCGGCCCCGACAGCGAGCGGCCCTGCAGGCGATCCTTGGCGTAGGAAACCGCATTCTGGTAGGCAACTTCCGACAGCGAGAGCCCCTGCAGGCCGACGCCAAGCCGCGCCTCATTCATCATGGTGAACATGGCTTTCAGCCCGCCATTGGCCTCGCCGAGCAGTGTGCCTTCAGCGTCGTCGTAATTCATGACGCAGGTCGAATTGCCATGGATACCCATCTTCTCCTCGATCGAGCCACAGGAGACGGTGTTCTTCTCGCCCGGATTGCCTGATGCATCGAGCTTGAGCTTCGGCACGATGAACAGCGAGATGCCCTTCACGCCATCCGGCGCGCCCTCGATACGGGCCAGCACGAGGTGGACGATGTTTCCCGACATGTCATGCTCGCCGGCCGAGATGAATATCTTCTGGCCGGAGATCCTATAGGTGCCGTCGCCATTTGGAACGGCCTTGGTGCGCAGCAAGCCGAGATCGGTTCCGCAGTGCGGCTCGGTCAGGTTCATGGTGCCGGTCCAGGCGCCCTCGACCAGCTTCGGCAACCATGTCGCCTTCTGCTCTTTGGTGCCATGGGTGATGATCGCAGCGATCGCACCTTGCGTCAGTCCGGCATACATCATCAGCGACATATTGGCCGACACCATATATTCGGCAACCGCAGTATGCACTGCATAGGGCAAGCCTTGCCCGCCAAACTCGACAGGTGCGGCGAGCCCCATCCAGCCACCTTCGCGATACTGGTCGAAGGCTTCCTTGAAGCCTTTTGGCGTCGTCACCGACCCGTCGACATGGCGCACACAACCTTCCACGTCGCCGACACGGTTGAGCGGCTGCATGACGTTTTCGGCGAGCTTCGCGCCCTCGGCAAGGATGGCCTCGAGCACATCCGGCGTCGCGTCGGAAAATCCGGGAAGATTGGAATAGCGCTGATAGCCCAGCACCTCGTTCAGCACGAACAGCGTGTCCCGGATCGGCGCTCTGTAGATCGGCATGCGTTTCCTCCACCATGCGGTCTTGGCCCCGAAATCAGCCTCAGCATATGAGGATGGCAGACGGACCAACGTTGCGGTCGAGATAACAAATATTGACGTTTGCGTAAACGTCAATTCTGCGATGGGGCAAATTTTCTCCCGCGCGCCAAGACGGCAAACGGCGAAGGACGGTAACGACGAAGAACCGCGCGGCGAAAGCCGCGCGGTTCTCATTCGTCAGAAATCGGCAGGTTTAGTTTAGCTCGCCACGCTGGCCTGCGGCGCCGAGCGCTCGATCAGCATTTGCCGGACGGTCGACATCGAGGCACTCAGTTCGCTGATGGCGTCATCGATCAACGCCCGCTGCTTCTGCAGGCGGGCAAGCTGCTTCTCCGACTTGTCGAGCGCCAACCGCAACTGCTTGGTGTTGGAGCCGTTCGGATCGTAGAGGTCCATCATCTGCTTGACGTCACGCAGCGAGAACCCGACCTTGCGGCCGAGCAAGATCAGTTTCAGCCGGGCCCTGTCGCGGCGTGTATAGAGACGGGTTGAGCCGTCACGCTGCGGGTTGAGTAGACCCTTGTCCTCATAGAAACGCAGCGTGCGCAGCGTCACTCCGTATTTCTTGGCCATTTCGCCGATGCGGACAAGCTCTTCACCGGCTTCGCTCGACATATCGTTGGTATTGGCCGCGGCTTGGCCGGGCGAAATAAGTTTCATGGTCACTGGCTTTCCCCGTCTGGTGGCGTCGCGGTCGCGGACCTTGCGTCGCCTGAGTGAAAGCGGGGGCGTGCTTCCACTCGTGGTTTCAACAAACAAATCGCAAACGGCGTAATCCGCTCGTTTACGTTTACGTCAATGCTATATCGATAGCCGCCTTACGACGCAAGAGCGTTCTGGGCTTGGAACTTTATGCCGCAGCGCCGGTGGATAACCTAAAAGTCGTGGCCGATTTCGGGAGCGATCATGCGGCTGATCAAAATTCTACAGCGTCTTTTGTGCGTCCAAAAAGACACCCGGCGCCGTCCGCAGCCAGTCGACAAAGTTGCAACTTCTTAAGCTTGGTTAACGCGTTGTTTACCACGTTGGGGCGAAATGTGCGCATGTCGGTTACCCGTGTTTATCCTGTATTGAATTTTTCACGGTTTTTCGGAGCGCGGGTAAGACCCGGGAAGCTCGTCTTCCACTGCAACAAGCCAAGCAGTCGCGTTCGTCCCGGCAGGACTTTGGGAACCTGGTGAAAGCCAGCAATTCTGAAACGGGCGCATTGATGAACAGCAAGCGGTCCTACCTCGATACACTCAACGCCGGCAGGCAGCGCAGGCCGCACACGACGCTTGAAGAGCTCAACCGTTCCCTGGAAACGCTGGAGCAGCGACTGGAGCGGACGCGCGAGGAGACTGCAAGCCATCCCGGTCCACGCCGACCAGCGGCAGAACCGCGCTATCCTAGTGCCCAACCCTATGGCCAGCAGCGCCGGTACGAGGACCCACGCGACGCGCAGCGGCCGAAAGGTCCAGCGGCGGCCGTCGACCAGAACTACCAGGCGATCGCCCGCGATATCGACCGGGTGCGCGGCCAGGAGGACGGCGTCGCCCTAGCCGGCAAGATCGCTGGCGAATTGCGCGGCCTGCGCGAAGAGCTTCGCCAGCAGATGACCTCCGGCCTGCAACGCGAGTTCGACGCACTGCGCAAGAATATCGAGCGAGCCTACCAGTCAAATGGCGGCGGCAAGGGCAGCGCCGAACTCGGCGTCGAATTCGAGCGGCTTTCCGGCGCCATCCAGACGCTGGCCGAAAAAAGCGACGACAGAAGCGTCAATATGTTGCGGCTCGAGCTTGAGCAGGTCAAGGCAGCTCTCGATACGCTGGCGCGCGACGAGAGCGTGCAGGCAGTGGGCCGCCGCTGGGACGATTTCGACCGCCGCTGGAGCGCCTTCGAGGACCGCGTCGACGCCGATCAGCGCAAGCGCTCCGACGCGCCCGGCCTGTCGGCGCTGACCGAGCGGCTCGAACAGATCAGCAATGCCGTCAGCAATCTGCCGGAATCGCTGTCGCTGCGCTCGCTGGAGGAAAAGGTCCGCATGCTTGCCGGAGCGGTCGACCATTTCGCCCGCCAGCAGGACAATCGCGGCAGCGACACATTCAGTCAGATCGACGAGCGGCTCGACGAGATTTCCCGCGCGATCGTCGCCTCGACGGTTGCCGCGCAAGCCAATTCGTTCGACCCCGAGCCCTTCGAACGCATCGAGAAGCGGATCGATTCACTGGCCCAGCAAATCGAAGAAGTGTCGCAGGATCGTCCGGGCCGGGAGGTCATCGACCGTCTCAACACATTGTCGAGCCGCGTGGATGAGCTGGCCGGCCGAGCCAATCTGCCGGAACAAGCTATGGAGCGCCTTGCCAGGCAAGTCGCGCTTATCGCCGACAAGATCGACCATGCACCTGCCATGCCCGACGCCGACTACATCTTCCAGGGGCTCGAGCAGCGCTTCGATGTGCTGTCCAGCATGATGGAACGTCGCCAGGGCGACGCCATCGAACAAGGCAACATGCTGTTTCGCGACCTTGAGCGCCGGTTGGACGAAGTCGCCGACAGGCTGGATCAGCGCATGCCGCAGGTCGACAGCGCCGGCATCATGGATGCCATCGACGCCCGCTTCACCGCGCTGGCCAAGCGGATGGAGACGCGCGTTCCAGATCCCGCCAGCGAGGCGGCGATCCGCGGCCTGGAGAGCCGGCTCGAAGACATTTCAAGCCGGCTGGATTCGTCCGCGGCACAGGTCGCCAGCATCGACCCGGCGTTGATCCGCAGCCTCGAAGCGCAGGTCGCGGGCCTGACGGCGCATCTTTCCAAGCCCGGCACGCCGCTGCCGGAATTCGACGACATCAGCCCGCGCCTCAACGAGATCGAGAAGTCGCTGGCCGGAACCCGCGATTCCATCCTCGGC
Source organism: Mesorhizobium sp. M0923 (assembly GCF_040319365.1). Lineage (NCBI taxonomy): Bacteria > Pseudomonadati > Pseudomonadota > Alphaproteobacteria > Hyphomicrobiales > Phyllobacteriaceae > Mesorhizobium > Mesorhizobium sp. M0923. Next base: position 114,429 of record NZ_JAMYNW010000004.1, read on the forward strand.
GCGGCGCGCGAGGCGGCCGAGAGCGCCGTCCGCTCGCTGGCCGGATCAAGCGCCAACACGGCGGCCGTTACCGGCCTCGCCCAGGACCTGAAGACGCTCGAGGCGCTGACGCGCCGTTCGGACGAGCGCAATTCAAGGACGTTCGAGGCTATCCACGACACGCTGCTCAAGATTGTTGACAGGCTAGGTTCACTGGAGACCGGCGAACCGGCAAGCGCAGAGTTGAGCAAACGCTTCGGCCGGGCATCCAAGATCTCGGTGCAGGACGCACCGTCGATGGACATCGACCAGCCGCTGCCGTTAACGGGCAACATGGCCGATCTGGACGGTCGCACCGCGGCGCTCGTGCGCGACGAGCCAGGTCCGCGTACGCCGGCCGAGGCGGCCGCGGCAGCCGCCCTGGCGGCCCTCGGTTCAGACACGACGCATGAAAAAACCGAGCACGGCGGCGGCAGGAAATCGATGTTAGGCGGGCTGGCGCGCGCCTTGAAGGGCAAGAAGGAGGCCGAGATGCCGCCGCTTGCCGGCTCGGCGTCGAGCGTCGAAATACCGAGCGTCGATCTGGACGAGCCGCTCGACCCCAAGGTCGCCAATCGGCCATTGGAACCCGGCTCCGGCGCCCCCGACCTCAGCGCCATCATGAAACGTGTGCGCGACGAGCGCGGGCAGCCGGCCCGCGAAGGCGGCGCCGAAGCGGCGAAATCGGACTTCATCGCGGCAGCCAGACGGGCTGCGCAAGCGGCGGCCGCCGAGGCGGACGCCCTTAAGCGCCAGTCGACGATGAAAGGCCCGGTCAAGGCGCTCAGGATAGGCGACCTGCTCAAGGCGCGGCGCAAGCCGATCCTGATGGGGGCAATTGCCATCATGCTGGCGCTTGCCGGCCTGCAACTGGGCAAAGCCTTCTTCTCCGATCCGGTCGAAGTCGCCAACAATGACGCGGCGCCGGCTGTGGCCGCACAGCCGGTGGAGACTGCATTGGCCAGCGTTGCCAGCGAACCGAAGGCGGACGCGCAGACGGCAGCGCAGGATAGCGCGCCGTCCTCCATCGTCAGGCAGGCAGAGCCGTCCGCAGCGACGACCAAGGACGACACGGCGGCGCAAACCGGCCCCGCCACACCGGCAACCGAGGCATCGACAGCCCCCGCGGCAGCCCCTGACATGGCGGCGCCAGACGCCACGGCCGCAGTGCCCGCACCGGCAGCGGCGACGGCCAGCGACGCCGAGCCAATGGCTGCCGCGCCTGCTACCACCACAGCTGCGACGCAGGACACGACGGGCACGGTGCCGCCGGCAGATGCTGCCGCGGCAAGCGTTGCCAAGATCGAGGTTCCGGCCGGTGTCGGTCCGGCCGCCCTGCGCGATGCAGCGGCCGGCGGCGACGCCAAGGCACTGTTCGAGATCGGCTCGCGCTACGCCGAGTCGCGCGGCGTCAAGGAAGACATGGCAGCGGCGGCCAAATGGTACGAGAAAGCTGCCGATCTCGGTTTCGCACCGGCAGAATACCGCATCGGCAATTTCTACGAGAAGGGCATCGGCGTCGCACGCGACATCAAAAAAGCGAAGACCTGGTACCAGCTTGCCGCAGAGCAGGGCAACGCCAGCGCCATGCACAATCTGGCCGTGCTGTTTGCGATGGCGGCGGATGGCGTGACCGACAATGAATCGGCAGCGCGCTGGTTCCAGGCGGCGGCGGACCTCGGCGTCAAGGACAGCCAGTTCAATCTCGGCATCCTTGCGGCGAAGGGCGTCGGCATGAAGCAGAACCTCGAGGAGAGCTACAAATGGTTCGCGCTCGTCGCCAAGACCGGCGACAAGGATGCGGCGGCCAAGCGCGACGAGATCGCCAAAGCCCTGAGACCCGAGCAGCTGGAGCGTACGCGTGCCGCGGCCGAGCTGTGGAAGGCCAAGCCGCTCGATCCAGCCGCCAATTCGGCCGACATTCCTGAATCGTGGCAGGACGGCACACCGCAGACGACGGCCGGCATCGACATGAAGAAAGCGGTCCAGAACATCCAGCGCATCCTCAACAAGAACGGCTACGAGGCCGGCAATCCCGACGGCATGATGGGCCGGAAAACCAAGAACGCGATCATGGCCTTCCAGACCGACAACGACATGAAGGCAACCGGCGCGATCGACGAAAAGCTGGTCAAGGCGTTGCTCGCGCGCAAATAACGGCGGATGCGTCGTTTCCGCGACGCCCTTGCCACAGATTTGCCTGTTAACTGATTGAGTTGTTTTTTGTTTCGGCGGTGCGACGAAGTTTGACTTCACCGCCCGGCCGGCGCAAGAACGAGATAGCCTTCTGACGCAAAATGCCCGCAACGGTTGCATTCGCCAGGAGGCAAACTGATCGAGACTGACGGGTGGGCATCTATCTCCCGATCGCGGAAATTTCCGTTAACGTCTTCGTGCTGCTGGCCATGGGCGCAGCGGTGGGTTTCCTGTCGGGCATGTTCGGCGTGGGCGGCGGCTTTCTCATCACGCCGCTGCTGATCTTCTACAACATACCGCCCGCGATTGCGGTCGCCACCGGCGCCAACCAGGTCATCGCTTCCTCCTTCTCCGGCGCCCTGTCGCACATGAAGCGCGGCACGCTCGACTTCAAGCTCGGCGGCGTGCTTTTGGCCGGCGGCATCGTCGGCTCGACCGGCGGCATCTATGTCTTTGCGTTCCTGCGCCGACTCGGCCAGCTCGATCTGTTCATCTCGCTGCTCTACGTCGTGCTGCTCGGCACTGTCGGCGGGCTGATGCTGGTCGAGAGTATCAATGCGCTGCGCGTCACCCGCAGCGGCGCCGCACCGGTGTTGAAGAAATCCGGCCAGCACAACTGGATCCACCGCCTGCCGCTGAAGATGCGGTTCAGGGCCTCGAAGCTCTTCGTCAGCGTCATTCCGGTGCTTGGGCTGGGCGCGGCGATTGGCTTCCTATCGTCGATCATGGGCGTCGGCGGCGGCTTCATCATGGTGCCGGCCCTGATCTACCTTTTGAAAGTGCCGACCAACGTCGTCATCGGCACCTCGCTGTTCCAGATCATCTTCACCTCGGCTTACACCACGCTGGTCCACGCCACCACCAACCAGACGGTCGACGTCATGCTCGCCTTCCTGTTGATGGCAGGCGGCGTCGCCGGCGCACAATATGGCGCCAAGGCCGGTCAGAGGCTGCGGGGCGAACAACTCAGGGCGCTGCTGGCGCTGCTTGTGCTGGCGGTCGCCATCCGGCTCGCCATCGATCTTTTCGTCACGCCTCCCAATCTCTATTCGCTGTCCGGCGTGGGCCTGAGCTGATGGCTGGCTTGAGGACGCTCGCGGCCGCCGCCTTGCTGTCGCTGCTGGCCGCGGCGTCAGCGGCGAAGGCACAGACGCCACTAACCGAAAACATCCAGATCGGCCTTTCCACCGACAATGTCTCGATTACCGCCGGCTTTTCCGGCGCCGACCTGACCATCTTCGGATCGCTGGAAAATGCCGATCCGCTTGTCGCACGGCAAGGGCGCTACGACGTGATCGTTGTGCTGGAAGGCCCGGCCCGACCGGTCGTCGTGCGCCGCAAGGACCGGGTGCTCGGCGTCTGGGTCAATCTGGAGTCGGAGACCTTCGAAAACGTACCTGTCTCCTATTCTGTGGCGACGACGCGGCCGCTGCAGGACGTCACCGATCCGAACAGCTACAAGCAGCTGTCGCTTGGCGCCTCCAACCTCTATTTGCAGCCGGCCGACGCCGAGGACAGCCCGGCGACAATCGAGGAGTTCACCGCCGCGCTGCGCGAGCGCAAGGCGGCAACAGGCCTCTACAGCGAGAATGTCGGCGGTGTGCAGTTCCTGTCGCAGAACCTGTTCCGCGCCACCGTCAGGCTCGCTCCCAACGTTCCGGTCGGCACCCACAAGGCGCGCGCCTTCCTGTTCAAGAGCGGCCTGTTCATCAAGGAAAGCTCCGCCCAGCTCGAAATCCGCAAGTCCGGTTTCGAACAGTCGATCTTCCGCGTCGCCCACGACTACTCCTTCCTCTACGGTGTCTTTGCCGTATCGCTGGCCATGCTGACAGGCTGGCTCGGAAGACTGGTCTTCAGGAAAGACTGAACTCTCGTAAAAGTGGTTTCCCTTTCCGAGGGTATGGGCTAGACCGCGATCCCCGGTCCGACCGGGCACGAGCTGCTGCTCCCCAAATCAGAATATAGGAACGCACGATGCGACCAGCATTTGCCGGTATCGACTTCGGCACTTCGAATTCCACCGTGAGCGTGGTCAGGAACGGGCAGCCGCGGCTGGTGGCCTTGGAAGACGGCCAAGTCACTCTGCCCAGTGCGGTGTTCTTCAATTTCGAGGACAACCGCACCTATTTCGGGCGACGCGCCATCGCCAACTATACGGACAGTATCGAAGGCCGCCTGATGCGCTCGCTGAAGAGCGTTCTCGGCAGCTCGCTCGCTCACGAAAAGACGCGCATCAAGGCGCGCTCGATCGGCTTCATGGAAATTGTCAGCCTATTTGTCGGCCACCTGAAAAAGAAGCTCGAAGAAAACGCCCTCGACACAGTCGAAAGCGTCGTAATCGGACGGCCGGTACAGTTCGTAGACGACGACGCCGGGGCCGACGCCGAGGCCGAGCACGAACTCGAAAATGCCGCTCGCGCTCAGGGCTTCAAGCACATCGCCTTCCAATTCGAGCCGATCGCGGCGGCACTCGACTACGAACAGAAGGTGACGCGCGAGGAACTGGCGCTGATCATCGACATGGGCGGCGGCACGTCCGATTTCTCGATCGTGCGGGTCTCGCCCGAGCGCGCCCGCTCGCTCGACCGCAAGGACGACATCCTGGCCAGCCGCGGCATCCACATCGGCGGCACCGACTTCGATCGGCTGCTGAGCATCGCCCTTGTGATGCCTCAGCTCGGCTATCTGACGTCGACTAAGGATGGCAAGCGCAATCTGCCGGCGAGCTACTTCATCGACCTGGCGACATGGCAGCGCATCAACCTGGTCTATACCGCAAGGGCGATGACGCATCTTCGCCAGATCCGCTACGAGGCAGAGCGCGCAGACCTGGTCGACCGCTTCATCCACATCGTCGAGCATCGTTACGGCCACGCGCTGGCGGCGCTGGTCGAAAGGGCCAAGATCGAGCTGACGGATCGATCGTCGGCCGGTATCGAGGTCGCGCTACCGGAGGTGAGGTTCACGGCAGAGATCACGCGCGAAGGTCTCGAAGCCACTATCGCTCGGGATATTGAGCGCGTTGCAGGTACCGTCGAGCAGACCGTCCGCGACGCGCAGGTGAAGCCCTCCGACATCACGGCGGTGTTCCTGACCGGCGGATCGACCGCGATCCCGCTGGCCAGGCAGCAGATCCTGGCTCTGGTGCCGCAGGCATCGGTTATCGAAGGCGATGTGTTCGGCTCAGTCGGGCTTGGGCTGGCGCTCGACGCACAGCGGAAGTTCGCCTGATCGGCTTAAAGCGGCGCGGCTCTCTCAGCTTTGCCGCCGAGATGCGCCTTGAGCGCCATCTGGGCCAGGCTTGGCTGCCGGTCGCGATGCGTGATCATGGCAAATTCGCGCTTCGGCAGATCGATCGGCACGGAACGCAGACTGCCTTCGGCGACCGCGCGCGCGACGACGAGTTCCGAAATGATGCTGGCGCCGGCGCCGGCCTCGACCGCCTGGCGAATAGCCTCATTGCTCGGCAATACCAGGAATATCTGTAGGTCCGCGAACGAAATCCCGTCGCGTCGGGCAAGGTCCTCCAGCGCCTCGCGCGTGCCCGACCCGCCTTCGCGAATGATCCAGCGAAGCCCGCCAAGGTCGGGATGCCCAGGCGAAACTTCCGCGATCTCAGGGTGCGAGCGCGCCACGACCAGCATCATGCGATCGATATCGACCTTGGCACGCCGCAAAATGTCGGATTCGGTGCGCCCCTCGACCAGGCCAAAATCGGCTGCGCCATCAAGTACATTGGTCTCGACCTGCCTGGTGTTGCCAATGCTCACGCTCAGCCTGACGGCAGGATAGGCTTCGTGGAAAGAAGCGAGCCGGCGCGGCAGCCAATAGCTGGCGATGGTCTGGCTGGCAGCGATCGAGAGACTGCCTGATATCGTCTGCGAGACATGCTCCAGCACGTTGTGGGCGGCCGCCGCCCGCTCGAGAACCGCCTTGGCCTCCGGCAGGAACCGGCGTCCGGTCTCGGCGAGCTCGATATTGCGGCCCACTCGGTTGAACAACTGCACGCCGTGCTGCTGTTCGAGCGAGCGGATGGCGGCGGACGCGGCCGACTGTGAAATGCCTAACAAGTCGGCCGCTTTGGTCATGTGCGCCCGTTCGGCGACGGCGACGAAGATCCGCAATTGGTCCAGAGTCATGCCAGCATTAAGAAGCAAATCCGATTGGAATTACAAGAGCAAGTTGTTAGACAGATTGATTGCTTTGTTCTAAATTTTAGCCCGAAATTGGAAAAAAGTCGCGCCAGAACAGTCGAGGGTAGAAATTGGTGAGGCTGTTCAAATCCGTGTTTACGCACTGGACCCGCAGCCTGCGGTGGCGGCTCGTCGGTGAACGCTATCGGCCGGAACAGCATTACATGCGCGGCCCAGGCCCGAAGACGAGAGCCAAGGCCGCGGAACGCAACAACATCGCCGGATCATGACCAACAAACCGCTGCGCGGCGCCAACTCAGCACCATCCCAACGGCCGCTTGCCGATACGCGCGCGCCCGCCGAAGGCGACGGCGTCGATACTTCGCCTGATGTCTCCGACAGCATCGCCAAGACCACCTGCTATATGTGCGCCTGCCGCTGCGGCATCGACGTCCACATCAAGGACGGCAAAGTCCGCTACATCAACGGCAACAAGGACCATCCGGTCAACCGTGGCGTGCTGTGCGGCAAGGGCAGCGCCGGCATCATGCAGCACTACAGCCCGGCTCGGCTGAAGAAGCCGCTGCTGCGCACCGGCCCGCGCGGCTCGGGTGAGTTCCGCGAGATCGAGTGGGAGGAAGCTTTGTCGATCGCGACGAAGCGGCTTTCGAATATCCGCCGAACCGATCCGAAGAAACTCGCCTTGTTCACCGGGCGCGACCAGTCGCAATCGCTGACCGGCTGGTGGGCGAGCCAGTTCGGCACACCGAACTTTGCCGCCCATGGCGGCTTCTGCTCGGTCAATATGGCGGCCGGCGGCCTCTACACGATCGGCGGCTCGTTCTGGGAGTTCGGCGAGCCCGACTGGGACAACACCAAATACTTCATGCTGTTCGGGGTTGCCGAGGATCATGATTCCAATCCGATCAAGATCGGTCTCGGCAAGCTCAAGGCACTCGGCGCCAAGGTGGTCTCGATCAATCCCTGCCGCACCGGCTACAACGCGATTGCCGACGACTGGATCGGCATCCGGCCCGGTACCGACGGCCTGTTCGTGTTTGCGCTCGTCCACGAATTGCTTAAGGCCGGCCGTGTCGATCTCGACTACCTCTTGCGCTACACCAACGCCCATCTTCTCGTCATTCAAGAGCCTGGTGCTGCCGATGATGGGCTGTTCATGCGCGACGGCGACGGCAATCCGCTGGCTTGGGACAGGGTGGCAAAGATGCCAGTCAATGCCAGTGACGCCGACGCGAAGCCCGCACTGACCGGCAGCTTTCTCGTCGACGGCCGCCGTTGCGTGCCGGTCTTCCAACTCGTCGCCGACCGCTATCTGGATGAGAGCTATTCACCCGAGGCGGTCACTGACCGGTGCGGCATCTCCGCCGATACCATCCGCAGGATCGCCGCCGAACTCGCTCATGTCGCCTTCGAACAGCAAATCGAATTGCCGGTGGCGTGGACGGACTGGGCCGGCCGCCGGCACGAGACCATCAAGGGCCGACCGGTGTCGATGCATGCGATGCGCGGCATCTCGGCCCATTCGAACGGTTTTCACTCTTGCCGCGCCATTCATCTGCTTCAGGTGCTTCTCGGCACGGTGGACGTGCCGGGCGGCTTTCGCTTCAAACCGCCTTATCCACGGTCTGCACCGCCGGGTCCGAAGCCAGCCGGCAAGAATGTGAAGCCGATGACGCCGCTCGAGGGCATGCCGCTCGGTTTCGTCTGCGGACCGGGGGACCTGCTGATCGACGAAGGCGGCAAACCGATCCGTATCGACAAGGCCTACTCCTGGGATGCGCCGCTGGCCGCACACGGGCTCATGCACACGGTTATCCGTAACGCCTGGGCCGGCGATCCCTACACGATCGACACTCTGTTCATGTACATGTCCAACATGGCTTGGAACTCGTCGATGAATACCGTCGAGACGATGGCCATGCTGACCGATATTGATGCGTCGGGTGAGTACACGATCCCGTTCATCATCTATTCCGACGCTTATTATTCCGAGACCGTACCTTTTGCCGATCTGGTGCTGCCGGACACGACCTATCTCGAGCGTCATGACTGTATCAGTTTGCTCGATCGGCCGATCAGCCACGCCGACGGGCCGGGCGACGCCATCCGCCATCCCGTCGTCGAGCCGGATCGCGACGTCAGGCCGTTCCAGACGGTGCTGATCGAACTCGGCGCGCGGCTCAGCCTGCCCGGCTTCGTCGACGACGATGGTTCCGCCAAATACCGCGACTATCCCGACTACATCGTCAATCACGAGCGCACGCCAGGTGTCGGTCCGCTCGCCGGCTGGCGCGGCAAGGACGGGGCCTCGGTCGGCAAGGGCGACGTCAATCCCGACCAGTTGCAGCGCTACATCGATAATGGCGGCTTCTGGCACCAGGATTTCGCCGCCGATCAGCGCTACTACAAGATGGCCAACCGCTCCTATCTCGAATTCGCCGAGAGCATGGGCTTCATCCCGAAGGCCGAGCCGATCGTCTTCCAACTCTATTCCGAGCCGATGCAGCGCTTTCGCCTTGCGGCGCGCGGCCATGGCGGGGTGCTGCCGCCGGAGGCGGAGCGCAGCCGTATCGAGACCTATATGGATCCGCTGCCGTTCTGGTACGCGCCCTTCGAAGAGGCTGCAGTCGATAGCCAAGCCTATCCGCTCCACGCGCTGACGCAGCGGCCGATGCACATGTACCATTCCTGGGGCGCGCAGAATGCGTGGCTAAGGCAGATCACCAGCCAGAACCGGCTGTTCGTGCACAATCGGACCGCCGCCAGCCTCGGGCTTGTCGATGACGACTGGGTGTGGATCGAGAGCATCAACGGCAAGGTCAAGGGGCAGATCAGCCTGATCGACGGCGTCAACGCCGATACGGTGTGGACCTGGAACGCGATCGGCAAACGGCGCGGCAGCTGGGGGCTCAAGGATGACGCGGCCGAATCCAATCGCGGCTTCCTGCTCAACCACATCATCGGCGACCAGACCTCTGCCGATGCGAATGGCAAACGCTATTCGAATTCCGATCCTGTCACCGGCCAGGCGGCATGGTTCGACCTGCGCGTGCGCATCGTCAAATGCGCGGCCGAGGAAGCTGGCTTCACCGAGCCGCAATTCGAGCGGTTCCGGCAGCCGCCACACTTCGAGCCCTCGCCCGACAAGCTCAGTTTCGGCGCCGAATTCCGTCGGGAGAGAGAAGCTGCCGAATGACTTGCCTTCCCGCCCACACCGACAAAAAGCTCGGCCTGGTCATCGACCTCGACACCTGCGTTGGTTGCCAGGCCTGCGTCACCGCCTGCAAGGAATGGAACACCGGCGGCCATATGGCGCCGCTAACCGACATCGACCCCTATGGCGGCAATGTCGACGGCGTCTGGTTCAACCGCGTGCACAGTTATGAGCACATGACCGAGATGGGTGGGCGCACGGTCAATTTCCCGCGCTCCTGCCTGCACTGCGAGACACCGGCGTGCGTCACGGTCTGCCCGACCGGCGCCTCCTACAAACGGGCGTCGGATGGCATCGTGCTGGTCGACGAGGACAAATGCATCGGCTGTAAATTGTGCAGCTGGGCCTGCCCCTACGGCGCGCGCGAATTCGACACGGATGTCGGCGTGATGAAGAAATGTACGCTGTGCGTCGACCGCATCTATAACGACAATCTGGCGGAGGAAGACCGCGTGCCGGCCTGCGTTGCCGCCTGCCCGACCAGCGCGCGGCATTTCGGCGATCTGGGCGATCCGGCATCGGCTATCTCGCAACTGGTGGCGGAGCGCGGCGGTGTCGACCTGATGCCGGAGATGGGCTACAGGCCGACCAACAAATATCTGCCGCCACGCGCCCACACCACCCGCGCCGCATCGGTGCCGGCACAGGCGCTCCAGCCGGTGCGAGCCGAAGGCGGTTTCCTTGGCTGGGTCGACCGCATGCTTTCGAACTGACCCGCGCCTTCATGCATCCAGCCTTCTCCGTCGTCTTTTTCACCACCGCCACGGGCGCCGGTTACGGCCTGCTCGCGCTGCTTGGCGTGTTGGCCGGACAGGGCTTTATCCCGCCCGATTTCTGGCTTGGCCTCACCGGCATGGGGCTGTCGCTCGGCCTGATCTCGGCAGGCCTGCTGTCCTCGGCCGGCCATCTCGGCCGGCCCGAACGCGCCTGGCGTGCCTTCTCGCAATGGCGTAGCTCATGGCTGTCGCGCGAAGGCGTTGCCTCGGTCGCCACCTTCGTGCCGGCGGGACTGTTCGGTATTGGCTGGGTGGTCCTCGGCCGTACGAGCGGCTGGGTGGCTGTCGCCGGGCTGCTGGCTGCCATCGGCGCGGTCGCAACCGTCTGCACCACCGGCATGATCTACGCGTCGTTGAAGCCGATCGCCCAATGGCACAGCCGCTTCACCCTGCCCGGCTATCTGATCTTTTCGGCGATGACCGGCAGCGTACTGCTCAACGCCCTGCTGCAGGGATTTGCGGCAGGCTCGAATATGCTTCTGGCGGCTGCCCTGTTGCTGACCGTGCTCGGCTGGGGTTTGAAGCTGGCGACCTGGCGACACAATGATAGGCTGGAGATCCCGACCAATGCCAACACCGCAACCGGGCTTTCCGGCGGCACGGTGCGGTCGATGGAATGGCCGCATACCGAGGAAAACTATCTGCTCAAGGAAATGGGCTTTCGCATCGCACGCAAGCACAGCGCAAAGCTGCGGCTGATCACCCAGGCTCTGGCCTTTGCCTTGCCCGCTTTGCTGCTGATTGCGGCGTTTGCCTTGCCGTGGCCCTTTGCGGCGGCACTGTCGATACTCGCAGCAATCACCCAACTCGCCGGCATGCTGGTGGAGCGCTGGCTGTTCTTCGCCGAGGCCAAGCACACTGTTACCCTCTATTACGGACGATAGGGCAGCCTATTACGGACGATAGGGCAGCTCAGCCCGGCCTGAGCATCGAGTGGGAAATCGCGAAGATGCGCTCACTGCCAAGCATATAGGCCATCAGCGTTTCGCGGCGAAACAGCCCGGCATAGGCGCGGTCAAGCAGATTGAGCGAACCGGTGTAGGCGCCGAAGGCCGGCATGATCATGCGGCCGCCATCGCCGGCAAAGCAGCGCCGCCGCACCGAACGGCCTTGCTGGACGATGCGGGCGCAAGGATGCAGATGGCCTGATATCTCGCCCTCCACCCTTACCGCCGAAGGCTCGTGCCGGAAGAGCAGAGAGCCGATGGCCAGCTCGCGCACGGTGTCGCCCGGCAGGTCGGCCGGTGCTTCCGGGTCATGATTGCCGGCGACCCAGAACCAGTCGCGCCCAACCATCAGCCCTTCCAGCCTGTCGCGGAAGCTTGCGTGCATGCGCGCGGCGCCGCCGCCATCGTGAAAACTGTCGCCCAGGCTGATGACGATCGCAGGCTGATAATCGGCAATCACCGTCTGCAGCCGGAGCAGCGTGGCGCCGGTATCGTAAGGCGGAACCAGCGTGCCGCGCCTGGCCAGTGAGGAGCCTTTTTCCAGATGCAGGTCGGATACGGCCAGAAGCCGGAATTCGGGAAAATAGAGCACGCCGCGGCGGTCGCAGATCGCGCGTTCGCCAGCGATACGGACGGCGCCCGTATCCGCCAGAGTCGCAGCCATTGCCAGCGCCACAGTCATTTCGTCCCCATGGCCTCCTTGACCAGCGTGGCTGCATCCATCAGCAGCGTCTCATCGGCCTCGCCGTGCACCGGCATCTTGCCGATCTCAAGCATGATCGGCACGGCGAGCGGCGATATCTGCTCGAGATTCTTATGCATGATTCGACCCTGGACGCGCGAGAGCATCTCGGCAAGTCTGCTGACATCCAGCAGACCGGTCGCGGCATCGGCCCGCGTCGCCTGCAAAAGGATGTGGTCGGGCTCATGGCTGCGCAGCACGTCGTAGATGAGGTCGGTCGACACGGTCACCTGGCGGCCGCTCTTCTCCTGGCCCGGGTGGCGTTTCTCGATCAATCCCGAGATCAGCGCGCAATTGCGAAAGGTGCGCTTCAACAGCCAGCTGCCGGCGAGCCAGGCTTCGAGGTCGTCGCCCAGCATATCTTGATCGAAGAGCGCAGCCAGCGACGGTTTCTTCGCCCTGAACATGTGACCCATATCGGCCAGCGACCATATGGCAAGCGCATAATCGGTGGCGACGAAGCCGAGCGGCCTGGCTCCCGCCCTGTCGAGGCGGCGGGTCAGCAGCATGCCCAGCGTCTGGTGCGCCAGCCTGCCCTCGAACGGATAGGCCACCAGGTAGTAGCGGTTGCCGCGCGGAAAGGTCTCGATCAGCAGATCGTCGCGTTTCGGCAGCACCGACTTGTCGGCCTGGAAACGTAGCCAGTCGGCGACCTGCTCCGGCAGCTTCTTCCAGCGCTGCGGATCGTCCAGCATGGCGCGCACCTGTTCGGCTAGGTACGTCGAAAGTGGGAATTTGCCGCCGCCATAGTACGGCACCTTGGCGTCGCTGCCCGGCGCGTTCGAGACGAAGCACTCACTCTCGCGGATGCCCTCGAAGCGCAGCACCTTGCCGGCGAACATGAAGGTGTCGCCGTGCGTCAGCGTTTCGAGGAACGCCTCCTCGATCTTGCCAAGAACCCGACCGCCACGCGAAGCCGCGCCTCTGCTGCCGGCCTGGACGTAGCGCACGTTGAGCGCCGGCACTTCAATGATGGTGCCGACATTCAGCCGGTATTGCTGAGCGACGCGAGGATTGGACACCCGCCACAGCCCGTCCTTGTTGAGACGAATACGGGCGTAGCGTTCGTAGTTCTTCAGCGCATAGCCGCCGGTGGCGACGAAATCGATGACGCGATCGAATGTCGGCCGGTCGAGATCGGCATAGGGTGCTGCCGTTCGCACTTCCTCGAACAGCGCATCGGCCTGGAACGGCGCACCGCAGGCGCAGCCCAGCACGTGCTGCGCCAGCACGTCGAGCCCGCCATTGACCAGCGGCGGCGTATCCTGGGCGCCCAGATAATTGGCGTCGAGCGCCGCCCTGCATTCCAGCACCTCGAAGCGATTGGCCGGGATCAGGATCGCCTTCGACGGCTCGTCCATACGGTGGTTGGCCCGACCGATGCGCTGTGCCAGCCGGCTGGCACCTTTCGGCGCGCCGACATGGACGACCAGGTCGACGTCGCCCCAGTCGATGCCGAGGTCGAGCGTCGAGGTGGCGACGATGGCACGCAAGGCGTTCTCGCCCATCGCTTTCTCGACGCGCCGGCGCTGGGCGACGTCGAGCGAGCCATGGTGTAGCGCGATCGGCAAGGTGTCCTCGTTGACCCGCCACAACTCCTGGAACAGCAGCTCCGCCTGGCTGCGCGTGTTGACGAACAGCAGGGTTGTCTTGTGGCGCTTGATCTCGTTGTAGATCTCCGGCGTTGCGTAGCGGGCCGAATGTCCCGCCCACGGCACGCGCTCCTCCGAATCGAGAATGGAGATCTCGGGCTTGGCGCCGCCAATGACAACGATCAGTTCGGCCATCGGCCCCGGTGGATTCTGGCTGACCAGCCAGCGCCGCAATTCGTCGGGCTCGGCGACCGTCGCCGACAGGCCGATCATCTGCAGGGCGGGCACAAACGAGCGCAGCCGGGCCAGGCCAAGCGACAGGAGGTGCCCACGCTTCGAGGTCACCAGCGAATGCAGTTCGTCGAGTACGACATAGCGCAGGTCCTCGAAGAAGCGCCTGGCGTCGGGCGCGGCAATCAGCAACGCCAATTGCTCGGGCGTGGTCAGCAGAATGTCGGGCGGCGCCAGCTTCTGCCGCTGGCGCTTGTGTGCGGGCGTATCGCCGGTGCGCGTCTCGACAGTAACCGGCAGCCCGATCTCTTCGACGGGTTTGCCGAGATTGCGCTCGATGTCGACGGCCAGCGCCTTCAACGGCGAGATGTACAGCGTGTGGATGCCGCGATGCGCCTGCCCTGGCCTTCTCCTTGGCCGGCCGGCCAGTTCGGTCAGCGATGGCAAGAACCCGGCCAGCGTCTTGCCGGCGCCGGTCGGGGCGATCAGCAATACCGACTGCCCGCCCTGAGCCTTGGCCAGCAATTCGATCTGATGGGCGCGCGGCGACCAGCCTTTTTCCGCAAACCATTTGACGAATGGCTCGGGCAGGACGACGGCGGCTTTCTGTTCGGCAAGGCGCGGCTGCTCTGTCACGCGTCAGAGGTAGCGCGGCGGCGCGCGATCGCCAAGCAGAATCAGAACAAAAGGTGATCGATTCGCGTTACGGCCGGCGAAACCCCGTCGGACGGCCATAGAGATAGCCGATACGGGCGATCGCTTCGCTCAGTCCTTCACGCGATACCAGCATGGTGTGGCCATTGGCGTGGATTATCGTCTCGGCGTCGGTCATGATAGCGACGTGGCCTTTCCAGAACACCAGGTCGCCGCGCTGAAGCCCGGAAAAGTCCGGCCCCGGAACGAGCGGCTCGCCGATGGTTGCCGCCTGCATGTCGGAATCGCGCAGCACCTGCCTGCCGGCCATGCGCATCGCCAATTGCACGAGACCGGAACAGTCGATGCCGAAGCCCGAGGCGCCGCCCCACAAATAAGGCGTGCCGAGAAAGCTCTCGGCAACAGCAACGTAGTCGGCGGCCGCCTCGGCGACAGGCCTGAGATGACCCGAGATGACCGCTTGACCGGACGGCAACAGCGCATAATGCGTGCCGCGTGTTTCGGCTGAGCCCGTCACCGTCACCAATGATCCCATCGACAATTGCCCGCTCACCGGAAAGCGCAAGTCGGGTCCTGGATAGAGAAAGGTGCGCGGCACCGAAACGATATGGGTCGGCGCATGGTCCCGAGCGCCCAACGCCGTGTCGGCGACATAGCCGACATAGCCGTCGCATTCGCCCTGGATCCAGGCCCAGCCTTCTGCGTCCTCGAAGACGAGAATGTCATCGCCGAACAGAAGCTGTGTGTTGACACCGGCATTCGGCCGTGGCGCCTTGCGGATGTCGGCCACGGAAGCGGTGATGCGAGCCGGCCGGCCGGCGACGAACCGGTCGGCGGCGACCTCGCCTCTCAGCCTGGCATCGGCGAGATCGGAGCGGAAGGCATGGAGGCGGGCATCCCTGGCGGTCAAATCGGCAACTCGTTCAAATGGACAATTTGGTCAAATCGGCAGCTCTTGGGCTCTGGCAATGATAACATCGCCGAAGCGTTCGACAAAGAGCGCACCTTCGACTGTGCGCCTGACCAGCACGTTGCGCTTGTCGAGCTCGTCGCGGTGGCGCGACACCAACTTCAGCGCCCCCATCGTGTCGAGCGCACGGGTGATCACCGGCTTGGTGACATTGAGGCGGGCAGCCAGACCGCGCACCGTGTGCGGCGGCGGATCGAGATAGATGGTGAACAGGATCGCCGTCTGGCGCATGGTGAGATCGGGTGCGTCGTCGCGCACCTGCGACAGCACCACCTGCTGCCACAGTCGCAAGGCCTGACTTGGACGCATGATAATCGACATCCGTCCAGCATGACGGAAAATTGTTTCGGTTCCGTTTCAGTCAACACCTTCGTCGGCTATGCCGAGACATCATCCGCCGAAGCGGTTCGAAATGACACGCTCCAGCGCCCGGATGCCTTGCGCCTCGCCGCCGGCAAGGCCGTGCGGGCGGTCCGACGGGTTCCAGGCGAAGATGTCGAAATGCGCCCAGCTGGCGGTCTTTTGGACGAAGCGCTTCAGGAATAGCGCCGCGGTGATCGAGCCGGCGAGACCATCCGACGTGACGTTGTTGATATCGGCAATTTTCGACGCCAGCTTGGCGTCATAGGGCTTCCACAACGGCATGCGCCATAGCGGATCCTCGACCGCAATGGAGGCGTCCGCCAGCTCGGATGCAAGCGCCTCGTCACCGGTGTAGAAGGGCGGCAGGTCGGGGCCGAGCGCAACACGGGCAGCGCCTGTCAGTGTTGCCATATCGACCAGCATCTGCGGCTCCTCGGCGTCGGCCAAGGCTAAGGCGTCGGCGAGGACCAGCCGCCCTTCAGCGTCGGTGTTGCCGATTTCGACGGTGATGCCTTTGCGGCTCACCAGCACATCGCCTGGACGGAAGGCGTTGCCGGCTATCGAATTCTCGACAGCGGGGATGAGCACGCGCAGCCGGACCTTCAGCCCGGCGGCCATGATCATGGAAGCGAGGCCCAGCACGTTGGCAGCGCCGCCCATGTCCTTCTTCATCAAAAGCATGCCCGAGGACGGCTTGATGTCGAGGCCGCCTGTGTCGAAGCAGACGCCCTTGCCGACCAGCGTTATCTTGGGGGCATTCTTCGGCCCCCAAATCATGTCGATCAGGCGCGGCGCGTCGGCCGAAGCGCGACCGACGGCATGAATCATCGGAAAGTTGGCGGCGAGAAGATCGTCGCCCTTGGTCACCGATATTTCAGCCTTGTGCGTCGCGGCCAAGGTCCGGGCGGCATTCTCCAGCTGGCCGGGACCCATATCGCTGGTCGGCGTGTTGACCAGGTCGCGTGCCAGGAAAACGCCATCGGCGATGCGTCTGACGCGAGCGGCGTCGGCGCCGGACGGCAGCGCGAAGCGAAGCGTCCTGCCGGGCTTCTTGCCATAGCGGGTGAAGACATAGCCGCCGAGTGCCAGCGCGAGTGCCGTAAGCTCCGGCTTGGCCGGTGCGGACGCAAGACGCCACTCGCCTTCGGGCAAGGCTCTCGCCAGTGCCCCGACGGCCATTGCACCCTCGTCGTCGCCGGTGCCGAACAGGGCTCCGGCAATCGCGCCGTTGTCGCCAGGCACAACCAGCGTCCTGCCGGCCTCGCCAGAAAAGCCGTTGGCCTTGGCCCAGGCGACTGAGGATGGCTCAAGGCCCGCCGCCGCCTGCGCATCCTTCGCCACCAGACGGACCGGCAGCGCATTGCTCAATTTTTTCTCGACGAGTTCAACAGGCATTCGCTGGTCTCCGGCTTCTGAGTCGGCATTTCTTAACTCTCCGTTAGGGTTAACAGAATATTTCTGCGGGAGGGAAGATGACCACGCAAATGGTCACGCGCATGAACGGAGCCCTGGTGCCGATGCCGACCGACCGCAGGATGAACGCCAGCGCAAATAGGCTGATCACCACGGCGTTGATGATGGTGCTTGCCGCAAGCGTCGCTGGCTGCGGAACCAGCAAATTGACGACTGGCTCGATTTCTCGCCCAAGCGGCAAGCCGCTGGAAACAATGTCGGCGGGCGAACTGCACAACGCCACGATGGCGCTCGGGCAGTCCTACTCGAAAAGCCCCAACGACAAGCGGATCGCGACAAACTATGCCGCGGCGTTGCAGATGGACGGTGACGCCGACCAGTCGCTTGCGGTGATGCGCAAGCTGGCGATTGCCTTGCCGAAGGACCGCGACGTGCTCGCCGCCTATGGCAAGGCGCTTGCCGCCAACGGACAGTTCGAGCCGGCTCTCGATGCCGTGCGCCGCGCCCAGACGCCCGAATATCCTGACTGGAAACTTGTATCGGCGGAAGCTGCCATTCTCGACCAGCTCGGCCAAAAGGACGAGGCGCGTCAAGACTATCGCAAAGCGCTGGACCTCAAGCCGAACGAACCGTCGATCCTTTCCAATCTCGGCATGTCGTATGTGCTGGAAGGCGATTTGCGCACGGCCGAAACCTATATGCGCTCGGCCGCCCAGCAGCCGAATGCCGACAGTCGCGTCCGCCAGAACCTGGCGCTGGTCGTCGGTCTGCAAGGACGTTTCGACGAGGCCGAGAAGATCGCCTCACAAGAGCTGTCGCCGGAACAGGCGCAGGCCAACGTCGCTTACCTTCGCCAGATGCTGGCGCAGCAGAATGCCTGGAGCCAGCTCAAGGAGCAGGACAAGGCAAAGCCTGCCACCAACTGACCGCTTCGAGCGCCGAACCGGCGCGAGAATTCCGCAACACGTCAAACGCAAGGAGCCGCGCGACACCCGCAGCGCGGCTTTGAATCGTAGCAGCGTTTGTGGCGACGCCGCTTGGGCTACTGGCTGCTCGATTTCGGCTGGTCGCCAAAGATGCCGCGCTGACTCACCTGGATGCCGGCGGGACCCAGAATGATGGCGAACAGCACCGGCAGGAAGAACAGGATCATCGGCACGGTAAGCTTCGGCGGCAGCGCGGCCGCCTTCTTCTCGGCGGCATTCATGCGCATGTCGCGGCTCTCAGCGGCAAGCACGCGCAGCGCATGCGCCACGGGCGTACCGTAGCGCTCGGCCTGAACCAACGCCTGGGACACCGACCTGACGGATTCGAGGCCAGTGCGGCTTGCAAGGTTCTCGTACGCCTGCTTGCGCTCCTGCAGATAGGAAAGTTCGGCATTGGTCAGGATGAATTCTTCCGCCAATGCCACCGATTGCGCGCCGATCTCATCGGCGACCTTGCGAAGCGCTGCTTCCACCGACATGCCGGACTCGACGCATATCAGCAACAGGTCGAGCGCGTCCGGCCACGCCATCTGAATCGACTGCTTGCGCTTGGTCGCACGGTTGTTGACGTAGAGCACCGGCGCGTAGAACCCCGCATAGGCAACCACGATGCAGACGAACAGCTTCACGAAAAGCGGCTGCTCGGGCAGTCCTCCAAGCACGAACAGATATATGGCCGCCAATGCAAAGCCGATGAAGGGCAGGACGAGGCGGAAAAAAAGGAAGCGCGTCAGCGGATTTTGGCCGCGAAAACCCGCCACTTTCAATTTCTGCAAGGTACCTTCGTCCGCCAGCGCACGCCTGAGATCCAGGCGATCGACAATATTGCGCATGCCGACCGACTGCTCTTCGCGCAGGCCCTTGCGGCGGCGGTCGGCTTCGACTGCCAGCCGCGCGCGCTGTTTGGCGCGCAGCTCATCGCGCTCCAGCGCCACGGATTTCATGCGCGCCTTGAGCTGGTTCCCGCCAAAGGCGGGCAGCAGCGTGAAGACCGTCGCAAACACCGCGATGCCGACCAGCAGTGCGATCAGCAGGGACGGGTCGGTGAGAGTTCTGATGACGTGATCGGTCATACGCGCGAATCCTAGACTTCGAAGTTCATCATCTTGCGCATTACCAGGATACCCATCGACATCCAGACGCCGGAACAACCGAGGATCAGATGGCCGGTGCTGGTGGTAAAGAGGGGCATGATGTAGTTCGGGCTCGTCAGATAGACGAGAAAGGCAACGACGAAAGGCAGCGCGCCGATGATCACGGCGGATGCCTTGGCTTCCATAGACAACGCCTGGACCTTGGCCTTCATTTTCTTGCGGTCGCGAAGCACGCGCGAAAGATTGCCCAGCGCTTCGGAAAGATTGCCGCCGGCCTGAGACTGGATCTGGATGACGATGCCGAAGAAGCTCGCCTCGGTGCACGGCATCGTTTCGGGCATGCGCATGGCCGCGTCGGGGATCGACAAACCCATTTGCTGCGAATCGACGATGCGGCGGAACTCGGTCTTGACCGGCTCGGGGGATTCATTGGCGATCAGGCGCACGGCGTCGTTCAGCGGCAGGCCGGATTTTACTGCACGCACGATGATGTCGAGCGCGTTCGGAAATTCGTTGAGAAACGCCTTGACGCGGCGTGCGCGGCGAAACGAGACGAACCAGCGCGGCAGACCCAAGACACCGACCAGCAGCGCAGCCGGCAAGACCAGCAGCGGTGCGCCGATGAAATAGACCAAAGCCGTCAAGACGACGCCGCAGACCGCCGAATAGACATAGAAGCGCTCAATCGAGACCTTCATGCCGGCCTGGCGGATTTGGATCTTCAGCGGTGGTTTCTTGACCAGGCTCTGGTTGGACTTTTGCTTTTGGTCGAGATCCTTCAGCGAATCCTGGACGGATTTGCGACGCTTGGCCGCTTCCGCCACGCGATCGCGCGAAGCCTTGACGACGGAACGATCCGTCTCGGCGGTCTTGATCGATTCAAGCCGCTTGCCGACCTGCTTCTCGGTGCTGATCCGATTGAACAGGAAAGCATAGGCCACTGCGCCGGCGCTGAAGCCGGCGAGCACGACGAATGCCAATACGGTGCTGTCAATCCCGAACATCGACCCTGGCCCCCACGCTTCCAGACGGATCAGTCAGCGCGTTTCTCCATCGCCTCGAGTGCAACGGCTAGGCGCTGCTCCTCGCCATAGTAGCGGGCGCGCTCCCAGAAATGCGGACGGCCGATGCCGGTCGACACGTGCTCGCCCAGCAACCTGCCGTTCGCATCCTCGCCCTTGATGTTATAGAGAACGATGTCCTGGGTGATGATGACGTCGCCTTCCATGCCGATCACCTCGGTGATGTGGGTGATGCGCCGCGATCCGTCGCGCAGGCGTGCAGCCTGTATGATCACGTCGACGGAGCCGACGACAATTTCGCGTACGGTTTTTTGCGGCAGCGTGTAGCCGCCCATGGCGATCATTGACTCTATACGGTTGAGGCATTCGCGCGGGCTATTCGAGTGGATCGTTCCCATCGAGCCGTCATGGCCGGTGTTCATCGCCTGCAATAGGTCGAACACTTCGGGTCCACGCACCTCGCCGACGATGATGCGCTCGGGCCGCATGCGCAGACAGTTCTTGACCAGGTCGCGCATGGTCACTTCGCCCTCACCTTCAAGGTTGGGCGGACGTGTTTCGAGACGCACCACATGTGGCTGCTGCAATTGCAGCTCAGCCGAGTCCTCGCACGTAATGACGCGTTCCTCGCGGTCGATATAGTTGGTCAGGCAATTGAGCAGCGTCGTCTTGCCGGAGCCGGTACCGCCCGAAATGACAATGTTGCAACGGACGCGGCCGATGATCTTGAGAATCTCGGCGCCTTGCGGCGAAATCGAGCCGAACTTGACCAGCTGGTCGAGCGTCAGCTTGTCCTTCTTGAACTTGCGGATGGTAAGGGCGGTGCCGTCGATGGCCAAGGGCGGTGCGATGACGTTGACACGGGAGCCATCAGGAAGACGCGCATCGCAGATTGGGCTTGATTCATCGACGCGGCGGCCAACCTGGCTGACGATACGCTGGCAGATGTTGAGGAGCTGCTGGTTGTCGCGGAAACGGATGCCGGTCTGCTCGACCTTGCCGTTGACCTCGATGTAGACGTTCTTGGAGCCATTGACCATGATGTCGGCAATATCGTCGCGGGCAAGCAGTGGCTCCAGCGGCCCGTAGCCCAAGACGTCGTTGCAGATATCCTCGAGAAGCTCTTCCTGCTCGGCGATGGACATCGCGAAGTTCTTGATCGCGATGATGTCGTTGACGATGTCGCGGATTTCCTCGCGCGCGCTTTCGGGATCGAGCTTGGCGAGCTGCGACAGATCGATCGTGTCGATGAGTGCGGAGAAGACCTGGCTTTTGGTGTCGTAATAGCTCTCGCTGCGCTCACGCTGAATCCTTTTCGGCTCCGGCGCCAATGGCGGCGGCTCGACCGCACGGCGAACCGCCGGCCCTGCAGGCGCGCCGGATGGCGGCAGCGCCCCGGGCCTGGCAGCTACCGCCGCTTCCACAGGGTTCGCGGCCGCCGGCGCGGCAGGTGCGGGTGCTGGCTGACGGAATTCCGGGATGGTCCGGTTGCCGTCGTCGCTGCCTCTTTTACCAAACATGATTGCTTACCAATTCCACCGCTGCGGCATCACTTCTTGTTGCGCGAAAGCTTGCCGAGCAGGTTGCCGAGGCCAGCCTTTTTCTTCACCTTGATTTCGCTGCGCCCCGTCAGCACATGGGCAATCTCGTTGATCGTGGCGACGACGGGGCTCTTGGCATCCATCTCACCGAGCATACGTCCGTTGTTGGCGGCATTTCCGAACAAAAGCGGCTCGAACGGGATGACCGACATCGGCGAAAGGCCGAGCGATTCGGAGAAATCGGACGGCGTAATCTCGGGACGTTTCGGCACACCGGCCTGGTTGATCACAAGCTTTGGCGCAGGATCGTTTGGACGAAGCCGCTTCAGCATGTCGACCAGGTTCTTTGTGTTTCGCAGATTGGCCAGTTCGGGCGTCGCCGTGATGACGATCTCGTCGGCCTTGACCAGCGTGTTCTTGGTCCAGCCGGCCCAGACGTGGGGAACATCGAGCACGAGGAGCGGCGCGCTACGCTGGGCTATGTCGATAAGCTGGGTGAAGGCGTCGGGCTCGAAATCGTAGACCCGCTCCAGGGTCGAAGGTGCCGCAAGCAGCGACAGGTGCTCGGCGCATTGGGCGAGCAGCCGGTCGAGATAGACCTCGTCGACGCGTTCCGGCGAGAAGACCGCCTCGGCAATGCCCTGCGCCGGGTCCTGGTCGAAATTGATGTTGGCCGTTCCGAAGGCGAGGTCGAGATCGGCGACAACCACTTCGGACTTGAAAAGGGACGACATGGCCCAAGCCACATTATGGGCTATTGTCGAGGAGCCGACGCCGCCCTTGGCGCCGATGAAGGCGATCGAGCGGCCGATCGGCTCAGCTTCCGGATCAACGAAGATCGAGGACACCACGCTGACGATGTCGGCCATCGATACCGGGGCGATGACATATTCGGAAATGCCCGAACGGATGAGTTCGCGATACAGGCCGACATCGTTGTAATGGCCGACAACCACCACCTTGGAGGTCGGATCGCAGTGCTCGGAGAGCTGGGCGAGTTGTTCCAGCAACAGCTTCGGCTCGCTGCGCGATTCAAGCAGGATCAGGTTCGGTGTCGGCGCAGACTGGTAGAATTCGATAGCGGTGGGGATGCCCCCCATATGCACCTTCAGATGGGCCTTGGCCATACGGCGATCCTCGCCAGCGCGCTCGACCGGATTGGCTACGCCTTCGGTCTCGCAGAACGCCTGGATCGAAATGCGCGGGATCGGCCGCAACGCCTGCATCGCGGCAATATCCTGCTCCGAGGTTTCGCCGCCTGCTACCTCTGTGTCATAGGCAAGATTGCTCATTGTCATCTCTTTCAGTGACTTGCGCGGCTTAGGTCTGTTGAGCCTCAACACTCGTTAATATTCGACTTCCGAATTGCCGAGGAGTTCGTCCGAAATTCCTCGGTCGCGATAGACGTCGATCACCGCGCTCCGATTTGCCGCGTCGATGGGAGTCTGTTTGCGCGGCCCGATCAGATCGGCCGGATTGGCCATCTGGGCGGCAAGGTTGTTTTGGTACGAACAGCCGAAATCGGCATAATGCTTGTTTTCCGAAGTCTCCAGAAGGTCTTCCGGCCAGCGCCCGCATTTGTCCGTCTGAGCCTTCACCGAGACGTAGGCGACACGGACCGGGGCGGACGCTTCGGCCGAAACGGATTGATAGGACCGCACGGCGATCCGCTTCCGGCTGATGCCGCTGGCTATGGCAAGCCTGGCGAAATCGCGGCCGGCCGCGGCCGCTGCGATTTCGTTAGCCGAGCCGCTCGGGACCTCAATCGTCAGCACCGGAGCCGCGCTCCTGTCGTATCCGTCCAGAAAGCCCAGGAGCGTGTCGCGCTGGAATCTGGTCATGCCACGGTCGCCGGCGCCGACCGGAAGGTCGATCTTCTGGATCTTCTCGGCGATGACGATCGGATGGGTGGTGCGATAGTCGTCCGGTATGGCACCGACCGTGACGCTGTCGCGATTGGCGCAGCCGGCCAGTGATGCCGCCATCACGACCGCCATGATGGGAACGGCGGGCCGCCAGATTCGCAAATGGACCGACCGCATCGCGGTGATCGCCTTTGTCTTCGATGCTGACTGAGACATGTCCGCTTCCCCGCTTACTTGTAGATGAAGCCGACAACGCCGTGATAACGGCCGTTGGGCTTGTCGGTCTGCATGGTGCCGTAGACGCGGTTGACGCGTCCAAGGAACATGGCGGCCCCGTCGCTGGCGGCGTTGAAATTGTCGTCAGGCTTGGCAAGGTCGTTGCGCGCCACCGGCTTCACCAGATAGGGCGTGATGATGATGACGAGCTCGGTCTCGTTGCGAACGAAATCCCTGCTGCGGAAGAGCGCGCCGAGCACTGGAATCTTTGTCAGGCCAGGCAAGCCGTTGACGGCTTGCCTGACATCGTCGCGGACGAGCCCGGCAATCATCATCGAGCCGCCCGAAGGCAGTTCCACCGTCGTGTCGGCCAAGCGTTTGCGAAGCGACAGGGCGTTCATGCCAAGGCTTTTTACGCCTTCGGAATAAGATACTGACCCTTCCGTTGTCGGCTCGGAGACCGACGTCCTGACTTTCAGGCTGATGCGGCCGGGAGACAGCACCACCGGCTGAAATTCCAGGCCAATACCATATTCGATCTTCTCGACTGAATAGGTTTTCAGACCTGTCTGGTTGTCGTTGGAGACGGCTTCGGAAACGCCGGTCACCATGTTATATTCACCGCCGACCTTGAAGGTCGCCTTCTCGCCGGATACGGCCGTCAATGTTGGCTCGGCGAGAGTCTTCATGACGCCGGACTGTTCCATGGCGTTGATATAGGCCTGCAGCGTCGAGCTGCTGATAGAGAGGCCCGAGTTCGACAGCGACTTGCCTAAACCGGTGAAATTGTCGCTTAACGCGCTCCAGCTGATGCCGTTGCTGCTGCCGCTGCCGATCATGTTGACGCCGAGCTGCTTCATCACCGAGCGGCTGACTTCGGCAACCGTCACCTTGAGCGTCACCTGGTCGTCGCCGATAATCTGCAGCAGGTTGACGATCTTGCTGACGCGGCGCTCGGTGTCCGGATTGTTGATGTCGACGCCGGCATCGGCGGAGCCGCCGGCAGCGGTCTGCGAATATTGACCCGTGGTCGCTTCGCCGCCTGAGACGAAGATCTCCGCCAGGTCTTGCGCACGCTTGGCGTCCAGCGGAGTGTCAACGGTTCCGGTCAGAACGACATTGTCGTTCAGCAACTCGACCTTGATCTCCGATGACGGGATGAAGCGCTTGATATAGTCCTCCAGCCCGGCAACATCGCGTTCGACCGCCAGATCAAGGCTGACGATCTGTTCGCCATTCGGGCCAAAGACGAAGATGTTGGTCTCGCCGACCGCCTTTCCGAATAGATAGATGCGCCTGGCGGTGCGGGTCACCGCATCGGCTACCGCGGGGTTGGCAACGAGAATATCGTAGGCATCGCTCGGCAGGTCGATGACCACCGATTTGTTGAGCCCGAGCTTCACTCGCTGGGTGGCCGTCGAGGCTGTGACCCTGGCATTGTTCGCCGCATGGGCATCGAGAGTGCCATACGCATTCGTTCCAAGGAGAAACAGGCCGATCGCCGCAGCCAAGGTGACCGGCAGTTTGGTTTTTAGCTTCATTTCCTCGCCCCCACTTCGGAAACTTCGCCCGACTTGATCAACCGCACCGTTCCGCGCCGACCATTGCCGGAAACCAGGTAGTCGGCCTCCCCCACATTCTTGTCCTGGCTGTCCTTGATTGAGCGCAGTGCCAATGTCAGGCGATCCGCCATCTGCTGAGCGACGGTGATGATCTCGGACTGCTGCGGCGTCAGTTCCAGGGTGGCGGTCTGGCCGACCCTGGTCTTCTTGCCTTCCTCATCCTCCTGAATGGTCTGGTCGATCGCCAGGACGCGAATGTTCTTGAGGATAGTCTCGGTCGTGAAGCCCGGACTACCGCCATTGGCGGTATCGGCTCTGCGGGTCATGATGACGTCGACGAAATCGTTGGGAAGAATAAAGCCACCGGCCGAAGTGTCGGCCGAGATGCTTGTGGCGACAGCCCGCATGCCGGAGGGCAGGATCGACGACATGAAGCTTTGCCCCTCACCGATCAACTTCGAGCGCCGCAACGGCTCGCCGGCATACAGCGCCACGCGCGCGACGCCGCCCTTCAGCTTATCCAGCGCTTCAGGCTCGGCGGCGCGGGTGATGAAATTTGCGTTGATGCCGGCGGACGGCCATGACTCCCAGGAAATGTTGTTCTCTAGCGGACTGCCCATCGGAACATCGCCGGAAAGGACAAGCACGTCCTGCAGCGCGATCGCCGGCGCTTGGGGGCCGGAATCGACAACCGGAGGCGGCGGAGGCGCGACCATGTTCTTCGCGACATAGCCTGCACCTCCGGCCGCGGCTATCGCCACGCCTAGAATAATCAATCGGGATGCTGGCATCTGTCCGAACCTCGCCCTTGGCAAACCACCTGGCCAAGCCGGACTTTGCAGCGGCAATCGTCAAAACAAGGTTAATGTTATACTTACGATCGTGATTAATTTAACGTTTACATAAATTAGAGCGACCAAGCGCGGCCCGAAGGAAAGACGTCGCCAACTCGCCAGGCCCGGCGCAAACGGAGTAACGCAAATCAGCCCGCCAGCCTGGCGAGAGCCCAGGCCATTAACGGCGAGTCCGGATAGGTAAGCAGACCGCCAATGCCAAGCGCAATGCCGTACGGAACACCGGTCGCGTCATCGGCGAAATGGCGCAGGAACGGATTGTGGCTTGTGACGGCGGCAAGCAGCGATTTTCGATAGGCGAGAATGGCAAGCGTCAGCAAGCCGCCTATGAATGTCGAGGCGACGAGATATTCGATGAGATGGACATTCAGTCCCATCCACATGGCAGTGGCGGCCAGAAGCTTCGCGTCGCCGCCGCCCATGCCGCCAAGCGCGAACAGGCCGAACGTCACCGCGAGAACCAGGCCGGCGGCGGCGAAATGCCAGCCATAGGTGGCCCAATCCATGCCGGTCAAAGGCGCTACCAAGGCGAAGACAACCACAAGCAGCACAGGCACGCGATTGGCGATCGTCATCGACAGCATGTCGGAGATCGCGGCAAAAAGCATGCAGAACGGAAAGACGACGAAGATCACGGCTTCAAGCATGGACGCGCGCCTGTGGTCAAATTGTACCTGGCCTAACCTAGGCACATTCTATTAACGACTGATGAGACTTCAAAGTGTTTTGTTACTATAATGCAACAAGGGCCGCAACGGAGCGGCCCCTGTTCTTGAAAAGTGACTGGCCGCGTAGCTTAATTGACGCCGTTGACCTTGCTGGCGATCTTGTCGAACTTGGCGTTCAGCGCGTTGCCGAGCGAGCCGGCGCCAACCATGATGGCGAGCGCGATGAGGGCGGCGATCAGACCGTATTCGATAGCGGTCGCGCCGGATTCGTCCTTCACAAAACGTGCGATGAGGTTAGACATTCGAGCTCCTACTCCAATTGTTACAGCACTTCCGTCAACTTCTCTTGATGGCTGATCGGATGCTGCGAATGTAAGCGGAAGCTGTTTCGATCGGCTTAATAAACAGGCTTACCGATTCCTTTCCCGCTTCGATGACATTGCGTAGTTAACCCAGGACTAAAATACCGGCCACTGGGTCCACAGGCTAACAAAGGGCGCAAAAGGCGCAATTCGGCAAAGAGGTTTGAGCCGTGCCTGCTAGCCCAATGCCGGTTCCGGCTTAATCCTGAACTCCAGCCGCTTAACGGTTGGTTCACCAATCTCGTTCATGTTCTGTTGAACAGTTTGTTGCCGGGGAGCGCCTCAATGGCCGGGCCGAGATCGTCATTTCCAATTGCCGTGGTTCTTGCCGCAGCGGCTTTCGCCGTTCCAGCCAAGGCAGGCGCCGGCATCGAGGTCACGATGAACCAGGCAAAGATCGTCAAATTGTCGCGCGCCGCCGATACGATTGTCGTCGGCAATCCGGCGATCGCTGACGCCTCCGTGCAGGACGCATCGACGATCGTACTGACCGGCAAGGGATTTGGCGTCACCAATCTTGTCGTCCTCGATCAGGAGGGCAACCCGATCGTCGATGAGCAAATAACGGTCGTGCGCCAGGCAGCGTCGTCGGTGCGCATCTATCGGCGTGCCGAAGTACAGACCATGTCCTGCGCGCCATATTGCGAAAGCTCGTACAAGAGCGATGCCGAGAAGGCCTCTGAGGCCGAGATGAGCGCCGGGCATTAGCTAGCCGACTTCTCCACCTTTGCGGGAACGCTTCGGTTATTGCCTGGTTAAGGCCTTTCCGCCGAATTTAACGGTCATTCCAACCGGACTTCAATCGGTTCCGACTAATGGTGGGATCCGATGCAGAACTGGAATCGGCGGGTAGAGGACATGAGCAAGGCAGGACGAGCAGGTTTTCCCGGAAGGTTTTTGGGCGACCGACGCGGAAGCACGGCGATCGAATTCGCCATGCTTGCAATTCCATTCGCGCTTCTTGTCTTCGCCATCCTGGAGAGCTGTATTTCATTTGCCGCACAAGAAGTGATGGCAAACGCCACAGACGACATCGCGCGCCAACTGCGTACCGGCCAATTAAGACCGGCCGATGTGTCCGGGACCAAGCTGCGGGATATGATCTGCACCAAGTTGGAGATCATGGTCGCCAAGACCTGTCCCGGATTGCTGGTGGATTTGCGCGAATATCCGACCTTCGCCGATGCGGCGCTGGCCGGTTTCAAGATCCAGGATGGCGACGTCGTGTTGACCAAGGGCACGAGCACACAGACCTTCACCGTCGCACCAGGCCTGGCAGAGTCGAGAAACATGCTGCGGGTTTTTTACAAATGGCCGGTGATGACCGACTTCATGGCCAAGTCGATGGCCAATCTGAAGCACGGCAAAACGCTGCATTTCGCTTCGATCACTTGGCAGAACGAGCCGTTCGACAACTGAACCACCTAGTCGCTTGAAAAGGGCAAAGCCATGATTCGTGCGGGGGCACAGCTGGGCATCGCAGAGATTTGTACAAGAGCAGTCCGGCTTTGCTCGGACCGCCGCGGTATTGCGGCTGTCGAGTTTGCCCTCATCGTGCCTGTCCTGTTGATCATGTACTTTATGACCATGGAAGCCTCGCAAGCCATCGAGACCAGCAAGAAGGTCAGCCGCATCGGCAGCATGGTAGCGGACCTTGTCACGCAGCAGCAGACCATCAAGGCGGCCGATCTCGATGCCATCATCGCGATCGGCAGTTCCACGCTTCAGCCCTATAATCGTTCGAAACCGAAGATCATCATTACGGCGATACAGGTCACGGACGAGACGACGCCGAAAGTCTTGGTCGTGTGGTCGCGCAAAGTAGTCGATGGTGTCTCTAGCGTCGACGCCATCAAGGATTCCGCCACAACGGTCCCGAGCGCGCTCAAGATCAAAGGCACTTTCCTCATTCGGGTCGAAAGCGATCTCGCCTACAAGCCAATCATCACCTGGTCGGCGGATGGCCAAAGCCGGTTCGGGTTGAGCTCGGCCTTCAATTCGATATCGATGGCGGAAACTTATTATCTACGGCCGCGAAGGAGCCCGACCATTCCGTGCAGCGATTGCTGACGCCTGAAGCCCGCTAACCGGGCTGTAGCTATTGCGTGCGGCCGCGGGCCGAGACCAGGTGCACGATGGCCGCAGCCAGCACATAATCCCTCGGACCGGCAACGGCGAACCCGCCGGAGTGTCTCGGCTCCAGAAGATCGTAAATGTCCGGCGCGGCTGATCTGAGATTGGTGAGAAAGACGGTGAGCCGGCGCTTGGCTTCGGGGTCCAGATCGCTGCGGACGGCGTGCGGACCATACCGCAGCAGGCCTGAGGTCCATACGACCTGAAGCGACGATTTCGAGAGCCCTGCGGCCTCGAGCCTCGCCACCGTGCCGCCAGGAGGATTTGGCCGTCCCTCTGCCACAGCCGGGATCCAGCCGAATATGGCATCGGCCTCGCCCTCGACCAGCATTGCTTCAGCTGCGGCAGCCGAATTGGCGTGGGTCAAAAACGGCGCATCTTCCGCCACGTTGACCCCGTCTGCAGCCAGCCCGGCAAGCGGCAACAAAGCACCACCGACGCTGTCGAAAGGCGCCATGACGACCCGATGGACTGCCATGGCCATCAGATCGGGAACCCTCCCGTCGCGCGTCAGCAGTACGGAGCGGATGCCGATGGCGCCGCCGGAATCGAGCGGCGCCGCGAGAGGTTCGACACATCCGCACCGTTCGGAGGCGGCGGCGTAGGCGGTTGCCGAATAGGTTGCCGAATAGATTGCATATTCGATCCGCGCATTGGCCTGCGCCTCGATCAACGACGTATAGTCGCGGGCAACGACAAACTCCACCTTCATGCCGAGCGCTTTGGTATAGGCGTCGGTCAGCAGCGCCAGACCTGGAACGGTGTTGCCGGCGCCAGGCTCGGCGACGATACCGATACGGAACGTTCCGATATCATCGCGCCAATCGGCACGCGCCAGGTTCGCGCAAGATGCATCCAGCAGCAAGGCCAGTACGGCAGCGAATGCTTTCAGGGCAGGCCTCATGCGAGCTCCATGCCGCGCATTTCGATCGGCAGATCGACCATGCCGCGATTCGTTTCTCCCGGACCAGCACGCCAAGCCGTGCCGTTCGGGTTTCCGAATTGCCAACGGCAGCGCGGAACCCTATGTCTGAGTCAACACCCAGGCAATGATGAACCTTTGATGGCACGCGCCTCCCTTTTTGTCCTTGACTCCTTCGGCATCGGCGGCGCGGCCGACGCCGAACGCTATGGCGACACTGGCTCCAACACGTTCGCACACATCGCGCAGGCCTGCGCGGAAGGCCGCGCCGATCGCGGAGGCCTGCGTGGCGGACCGCTTCTTGTACCAAACATGCTATCGCTCGGCCTCGGCCATGCCGCGGCAACGGCGACGGGTTTCAGGTTCGAGAATGGCGGCAGCGTCGAGTTTGCCGCCGCCTTTCACGGCGCGGCACAGGAGGTTTCGAGCGGCAAGGACACGCCATCGGGCCATTGGGAAATAGCCGGCCTGCCGGTCCGTTTCGACTGGGGTTACTTCCCCGACACGATTCCCGCCTTTCCAGCCGAGTTGACCGAAGCAATGGTGCGTGAAGGGAAGGTGCCCGGCATTCTCGGCAATTGTCATGCCCCCGGCACCGAGATCATCGAACGGTTCGGCGAAGACCATATCCGCACCGGCAAGCCGATTTGCTACACCTCGGTCGACTCCGTCCTGCAGATCGCCGCGCATGAGGTTCATTTCGGCCTGGAACGGCTTTACGACTTCTGCAAGATAGTGCGCGGGCTGGTCGATCCGCTGAATATCGGGCGCGTCATCGCACGACCGTTTATCGGTGAAACCGCCGCCACGTTCGCGCGAACGCATAATCGTCGCGACTATGCCGTACCGCCGCCGGAACCGACGCTGCTCGACCGGCTGACGGCGCGCGGCAGCCGGGTTATCGCAATCGGCAAGATCGGCGACATCTTCGCCCATCGGGGGATCTCGGAAGTCCGCAAGGCTGCCGGCAACATGGCGATGTTCGACAAAGCGCTTGGCGCCATGGAAGATGCCCGCGACGGCGACTTCGTCTTCGCGAACTTTGTCGACTTTGATACCGAGTTCGGACATCGGCGCGACGTCGCGGGGTATGCCGCCGCACTCGAAGCTTTCGACCGGCGCCTGCCGGAGGCATTCGCGCGGCTGAGGCCAGGCGATCTGCTCATTTTGACCGCCGATCACGGCAACGATCCGACGTGGCGCGGCACCGACCACACACGCGAGCGTATTCCGGTTATCGGCACACGGCCGGGTTTCAAAGGCGCGGACATTGGACTGAGGACGACATTTGCCGACATCGGCGAAACCGTGGCCGAACATCTCGGGCTGGCGCCCGGCCCATACGGCACCTCCTTCCATGCCACGATAAGCGGCCATGCCTGAGCTGCCGGAGGTCGAGACAGTCAGGCGCGGTCTGCAGCCGGTCCTTGAAGGTGCCCGCATCGTCGGTGTCGAGGCACGCCGGCCCGATTTGCGGTTTCCATTCCCCGAGAGATTTTCGGAGCGGCTGACCGGCAAGACGATTGCAGCGCTCGGCCGCCGCGCCAAATATCTGACGATGCACCTGGACAACGGCCCGGTGCTGATCTGCCATCTCGGCATGTCGGGTTCGTTTCGCGTCGAAACGGCCGACGAGAGTGCAACACCCGGCGCGTTCCACTATGAACGTTCGAAAAACACCGCTCACGATCACGTCGTCTTCGACATCACATCACCTGCCGGCGTCCGCTCTCGCGTGATCTTCAACGACCCGCGCCGCTTCGGGTTCATGCTGTTTTCGGAAGACGAGCCAGACATGCATCCGATGCTGGCGGGATTAGGTGTCGAGCCTACAGGCAATGCACTGGACGGCGCTCTGCTCGCTTCGCTGCTGAAAGGTCGCAAGTCACCGCTGAAGGCGGCACTTCTCGACCAACGGCTGATCGCCGGGCTAGGCAATATCTACGTCTCGGAAGCGCTTTGGCGGGCCGGCCTGTCACCGCTGCGCAAAGCGGGCACGCTCGCGAGAGCCGGCAAGAAAGCCAGAGAACAGAGCGAACGCCTGGCCGAAGCAATCCGCTCGGTCGTCGCCGACGCGATCGCCGCCGGCGGCTCGTCGTTGCGCGATTATATGCAGACCGATGGATCGCTGGGCTACTTCCAGCATTCCTTCGCGGTTTATGGTCGCGAGGGCGAGGCCTGCTCCAAGCCTGGTTGTGGCGGGCACATCGAGCGTATCGTGCAAAGCGGTCGCTCAACCTTCCACTGCCGGACCTGTCAGGCTTGAAACACAAGCGAGGAGGAGCAAGCATGGGCTATGAAACCATCATCGTCGAGACCCGCGGCAAGATCGGGCTGATTACGCTGAACCGGCCGCAAGCGCTCAATGCGCTGAATTCACAAGTGCTGGCGGAACTGGTTGCGTCGGTGAACAGCATGGGCGCAAATGCCGACATCGGCGCTATGGTCATCACTGGTTCGGAAAAGGCTTTCGCCGCAGGTGCCGATATCAAGGAAATGCAGTCGATCTCCTATGTGGATGCCTATCTGCAGGATTTCTTCGTCGGCTGGGAAGAATTTACGCGGGCACGAAAGCCGATCATCGCGGCGGTGGCGGGCTACGCTCTGGGCGGCGGCTGCGAACTGGCGATGATGTGCGATTTCATCATCGCCGCCGATACCGCCAAGTTTGGCCAACCCGAGATCACGCTGGGTGTCATGCCCGGCATGGGCGGATCGCAGCGCCTGACCCGCTTCGTCGGCAAGTCGAAGGCGATGGATATGTGCCTGACGGGGCGAATGATGGACGCAGCCGAGGCCGAGCGTTCCGGCCTGGTCTCGCGCGTCGTGCCAGCCGGCGAGTTGATCGAGGAAGCGCTTAAGGCAGCGGCCAAGATCGCCGGTTTTTCCTTGCCATCGGTGATGATGGCGAAGGAGGCCGTCAACCGCGCCTATGAGACGACGCTCACCGAGGGCCTGCGGTTCGAGCGCCGGCTGTTTCATTCGCTGTTTGCGCTGGACGACCAGAAGGAAGGCATGGCGGCCTTCACCGGCAAGCGGAAGCCGAATTTCACGAACCGATGAGATGACGAAGGCACCGGCCAAAAAGAAAGCGCCGCAGCGTTGACGCGCCGGAAAAGCTGAACTATAAGCCGCACCAACCGAGGCGGCCCTGTGGCTGCCCGTTTGTTTTTTGCGCCCCGCGGTATCCCGCAAGCGCCCACCAGATCAGAAGAGAGGCACCATGGCCAATACCTCCTCGGCCAAAAAGGCAACGCGCAAGATCGCCCGTCGCGCAGCGATCAACAAGAACCGTCGCTCCCGCGTCCGGACCTACATCCGCCAGGTCGAAGAGGCGCTCGCGGCTGGCGACAAGGCGGCCGCACAGGCTGCCTTCAAGGTGGCCGAGCCGGAATTGATGCGGGCCGCGACCAAGGGCGTGGTGCACAAGAACACTGCATCGCGCAAGGTGTCGCGGCTGGCCCAACGGGTCAAGGTGCTGTCGGCCTAATATACCTTTTCCTGAACTGCGCTTCTTCAAACCCGGCCGATCGCGCCGGGTTTTTTCGTTTGCCGGCAAGTACTTAAAAGAAAGCCCGCAAAACGGCGCTCCGCGTGCATTTCAAAGTTCGAAATGCTTTGCCGGCATATACATGCCCGCTGATATTCGCAGCCTTCGAAACCGCCAATGCGAAAATTTCCGAGCGTCACAGATTACCGTTTCTTTTCAGCAGTTTACAGATGGTGATCCACAGCTTGTTCACATCGGCTGCGGTCGATAGGCGACAATTGGCTGTCAAGTGAATTATTTCAGAAAATTTCGCGTTGTGTGGCCTTTTTCATATTCGCCGGAAAAGGGTTTGAATCACAATGGCTTTGTCAAAATCAACTGTTGCGGCATGGCGTCCGAACCGTCCCTTGCTAGTCAGATTCCTTAAAAATCCGTTAGGGGTGGCCTTGCCCTATCCACAGCGATTTCGGTAATGTCTGTCCATCGAAGGGACGGGCCCTTGGCCCTTGACCAGCCTGAAACCGGCCAGCTCAAATTGGCAGAGTTTACAACGCGGATTCAACTCCGCGGACGGGGTTGGTTTGTCTTTTTGATACGGTAGGGGACTGGCGTAATTGTACATGGCAGGTCGACGGTGCGCCGGCGTTTTTCGCCGGACGGCATTTTATTGCCCTGACATGACCAAGGCGGATCGGCACTTCGGCGCCGGACCGATAACGAGGCGATTCATCAGCCGGCGGTGGCGATGGTGTCGCAGCGAAGACACGGTCGCCGGAAACATGGATGCAGGAGGCGCATCCCCGGCGGAAAACAGGTACAAGAGACAAGGAACTCGATCATGCAGAGCGGCGGCATCGAAAGGGAGCTTACGGGCGACCTCCCATTTCCTGGAACGTTAATCGGAAGGAACGACATGGCGGCTTCCAATGAAGCTGAACAGAAGTTCGATCGGGTCAAGGCCCAGCTGAAGGCGCGTCTGGGAACCGAGGTCTATTCGAGCTGGTTCGGGCGCATGAAGGTCGCTGAATCCTCCAAGGGCATTGTCCGCATCTCGGTGCCAACCGCATTCCTGCGTTCATGGATCAACGGCCACTATCTCGATCTCATCGCCGAGTTGTGGAAGCACGAGGATCCGGAGATCCTCAAGATCGAGATCGTCGTTCGCACCGCCACACGCCAGGGCCGCAACAGCGTCGAGCCGGAAGTGGCCCCGGCACGCAAGATGACCAGGCAGACGCAAACCGCTCTCTCTGCGGGCACGGCGAGCCCCAGCAGGGTCGAGCGGGTCCCGGCACCCCGCCCAGGAATGCCGGCAGAGACAGAGTTCCGGCACAATGTGCTCGGTTCGCCGCTCGATCCACGCTACACTTTCACCTCCTTCATCGAGGGACCATCGAACCGAGTGGCTTTTGCCGCTGCCAAGGCGGTCGCGGAATCACAGTCGAGCGCGGTGCGCTTCAATCCGCTCTTTCTTCACGCGACGGTTGGGCTGGGCAAGACGCATCTGTTGCAGGCGATCGCCGCAGAATCGCTGAAGCAGAACCCGAAATCGCGGGTCGTCTATCTGACGGCTGAATATTTCATGTGGCGGTTCGCCACCGCGATTCGCGACAACAACGCACTGACGCTGAAAGAACAGCTTCGCGACATCGACCTTCTCATCATCGACGACATGCAGTTCCTGCAGGGCAAGTCGATCCAGCATGAATTCTGCCATTTGATCAACATGCTGCTCGACAGCGCCAAGCAAGTGGTGGTCGCTGCCGACCGGCCGCCGTCGGAATTGGAGTCGCTGGAGCCGCGCGTCCGCTCGCGCCTCAACGGCGGCGTCGCGCTGGAAATGTCGGCCCCGGATTTCGCCATGCGCATCGGTATGCTCAAGCTCAGGCTTGCCACCGCCAAGCTCGACGATGTGTCGCTCGATATTTCCGAAGAGATCCTCAATCACGTTGCCCGCACGGTGACCGGCAGCGGGCGCGAGCTCGAAGGTGCCTTCAACCAGCTTTTGTTTCGCCAATCCTTCGAACCGCAGATCACCATCGACCGCATCGACGAGATCCTCGGCCACATCTATCGTTCCGGCGAGCCGAAGCGGGTGCGTATCGAGGACATTCAGCGCATCGTCGCACGCCATTACAACGTGTCGAAGACTGAACTTCTGTCCAACCGGCGCACACGCACCATCGTCAAGCCACGGCAGGTCGCCATGTACCTGTCGAAGGTGATGACGCCGCGCTCGCTGCCGGAGATCGGGCGGCGTTTCGGCGGCCGTGACCATACGACGGTGCTGCATGCCGTGCGCAAGATCGAGGATCTTTCAGGCGTCGACAACACACTGGCGCAGGAACTCGAATTGCTGAGAAGGCTGATCAACGACCAGGCCTGACGGCGCGAAAAACGCCGGCTCGCGGACTTCGGCCTTTTTATCCCCAGAAAGCCCGTGCAGCCGGCCCGAACCGGTGGCGCGGGCTTGCGTTTGCCGGGTTTTTCCTGTCAGTTTACGCAGATTCTGAGCCTGTTCAGACCTTTCGCGGGGCGCCGCTTGCCGGAGACCCGTTCATTCATTCAAGCGAGCCTGTTTCGTCATGCGTGTTATCCTGGAACGGTCAAATCTCCTGAAGTCGCTTAACCATGTTCACCGCGTGGTCGAGCGGCGCAACACCATTCCGATCCTGTCGAACGTGCTGCTCAGCGCCGAGGGGGCCAGCCTTGAAATGAAGGCGACCGACCTCGACCTGGAGGTGACCGAAGCAACGCCGGCAAAGGTCGAGCGTGGCGGGGCGACGACGGTTCCGGCGCATCTGCTCTACGACATCGTGCGCAAGCTTGCCGACGGCGCGGAGGTGGCGCTGAAGACCGACGAAGACGGCAACGCCATGACGGTGACGTCGGGGCGCTCGAGCTTCCGCCTGCAGTGCCTGCCGCAGTCCGACTTTCCCGAGCTTTCAGCCGGGTCGTTCTCGCATATTTTCCGGCTCGATTCCCTCGGGCTAAAGGGCCTCATCGAGAAGACCCAGTTCGCCATCTCGACCGAGGAGACGCGCTATTATCTGAACGGCATCTATCTGCACACGCACGAGGCTGGCGGCAAGCTGAAGCTGCGCTCGGTCGCGACCGACGGCCATCGGCTGGCGCGCGCCGAGATCGACGCACCAGCGGGCTCCGAGGGCATGCCTGGCGTCATCATCCCGCGAAAGACGGTCAGCGAGTTGCAGAAGCTGGTCGACGACCCCGACATTGCGGTGACCACCGAGCTGTCGGACACCAAGATCCGTTTCACCATCGGCAGCGTCATCTTGACCTCCAAGCTGATCGACGGCACTTTCCCGGACTACCAGCGCGTCATTCCGACCGGCAACGACAAGAAGCTGATCATCGATCGTCAGAGTTTCGCCGCTGCCGTCGATCGCGTTTCGACCATTTCGTCCGAACGCGGCCGGGCTGTAAAGCTTTCGATCGCCGAAGGCCAGGTCACGCTTGCAGTCAACAATCCGGATTCAGGCAGCGCCACCGAAGAACTGGCAGCCGACTATTCGTCCGATCCGATCGAAATCGGCTTCAACGCCAAATACCTGCTCGACGTTGCCGCGCAACTGACCGGCACGGAGGCGAAGTTCATGCTGGCGGATGCCGGATCCCCGACACTGATCCACGACATGGCCGACGAGACCGCGCTCTACGTGTTGATGCCGATGCGGGTGTAGGGCCCGAACGAGGCCATCTGCTGTCGTGACCAGATTTGCAAACCCGCGGCAGACTTACATAAGTAAGCTTACACTTACGAATTTCCGCAATTATGCGGCGTTGGCAATCGACGTTGATCCCGGCGCTGTGGTTTTCTCCGGCGACAATGGCGCCGGCAAGACCAATCTGCTTGAAGCGATCTCGCTGCTCACGCCAGGCCGCGGCCTGCGCCGCGCACCCTATGCCGAGGTGGCGCGCGAAGGCGGCGACGGTGGCTTTGCGCTGCATGCCCGGCTTGACGGGCCGGACGGCCAGGTCGAGATCGGTACCGGGATTGCAGGCAGCGACAGCGAAGGCGGCAGGCGGGTGCGGATCAACGGCGCGGCGGCGCGCTCAGCCGAAGACATGCTGGAATGGCTGCGTGTGGTCTGGCTGACACCGGCCATGGACGGCCTGTTCCCCGGGCCGGCGGCCGATCGTCGGCGCTTCCTCGACCGACTGGTGCTGGCGATCGATCCTGGCCACGGCCAGCGCGCGCTTGACTACGAAAAGGCAATGCGCGGCCGCAACAGGCTGCTCGCCGACGGTTCGCGCGACGGTGCCTGGTTCGATGCGATCGAGATGCAAATGGCCGAGACCGGCGTGGCAATTGCCGCGGCGCGTGCCGAACTGGTGCGTCTGCTCGCCGCCATGATCGACCGTCTGCCCGGCGACGGACCGTTTCCGCAAGCCGACATCGGCATCTCGGGGGAGCTGGAAGGCGAAGTCGGCATTTCGCCGGCCGTCGACGTCGAGGAACGGTTCCGTCGTGCGCTTGCCCAAGGGCGCGACCGTGACCGCACCGCCGGACGCACGCTCGACGGCCCGCACCGTTCCGATCTCGTGGTGCGCCACGGGCCCAAGGCAATGCCGGCCGAACTCTGCTCGACCGGTGAACAGAAGGCGCTGCTGGTCGGCATTGTCTTGTCGCATGCGCGGCTAACCGGCGAGATGTCGGGCATGACGCCGATCCTGCTGCTCGACGAGATCGCCGCCCACCTCGACGGCGGCCGGCGCGCGGCCTTGTTCTCGATCCTGGAGGAACTGAACTGCCAGGCTTTCATGACCGGGACCGATGCCGCGTTGTTTGACAGCCTCAAGGGACGCGCGCAGTTCCTGACCGTCGATCACGGCAAGGTCAGGCCGACCATCTGAACTTCGTCCATGACGCATTTCTGAGCCGCATGCATTGACGCCTGACAAGTTTTTTCCTCCGTTATATGGTCCGGCGATGATCACAGCCGCCCTCACCGACGAAGAGCTCGAACGCTACGCCCGCCACATCGTGCTGCCCGAAATCGGCGGCGCCGGCCAGCAGCGGCTAAAGCGGGCGCGGGTGCTGGTCATCGGCGCCGGCGGGTTGGGAGCGCCGGTGCTCGAATATCTCGCCGCCGCAGGGATTGGCACACTCGGTATCGTCGACGACGACATCGTTTCGCTTTCCAACCTGCAACGACAAGTGATCCACGCCACGGGCGATGTCGGCATGGCGAAAACCGACAGCGCCAAGGCGGCGATCATCCGCATCAATCCAAACGTCGTCGTGGAAGAGCACAATTTCAGGCTGACCGCGGACAACGCCCCTGCCCTCATCGCCGATTATGACATCGTCGTTGACGGCTCCGACAATTTCGAGACGCGCTACGCCGTGGCCGACGCCTGCGCCGCCGAAAGCCGGCCGCTCGTCCATGCCGCCGTTGGCCGCTTCGACGGCTCGGTCACGGTGCTGAAGCCGTTCGAAACCGGTCCGGACGGCACGTTGAACCCAAGCTACCGCGATCTTTTTCCCGAAGCGCCGCCGCCGGGACTGGTGCCGTCCTGCGCGGTGGCCGGCATTGTCGGCGCGCTGAGCGGGGTCATCGGCACGCTGCAAGCCATGGAGGCAATCAAGCTGATCACCGGGATTGGCGAGCCGCTGGTCGGGCGACTGCTGCTCTATGATGCACTGGCGGCACGCTTCGACACGATCCGCTACAAGCGAACTAGCCGGTGAGCCTGCCTGCCGACGTTTCCATTGTGCAGCTTGCGGCCGACTTCGATCGTTGGGACGAGGTCTTGGCACTGGTCATGCGCGCCTTCGCCTTCATGGAAGACGTTATTGATCCGCCGTCCTCGGCGCATCGGCTCACTGTCGAAAATCTTAGGGCTAAAGCGCTGGAGGAGACAGGATTCCTGGCGCTGAAGGAAAGCGAGATCGTCGGTTGCGTCTTCATCCTGGAGCGGGCAGACGACCTCTATGTCGGAAAGCTCGCGGTTGTGCCGGCTCTTCAGGGACAAGGCATCGGAAAGCGGCTGATGCAGGCTGTCGAAGATCTTGCCCGTAGCCACAACCGGGCCGCCATCGAGCTCCAGACCCGGGTCGAACTGACCGGAAACCACGCTGCCTTCGCCCGCCTCGGCTTTCGCGAAACCGAACGGACAGCGCACAAGGGCTACGACCGGCCGACCTCAATCACCATGCGCAAGGCGCTTTCGTAAGCCAACACTATCCAAAGACGAACGCGTGGTTGCCGCGGCAAGGCCATGCCGGCATGATGGCAGGTCACGCCCGCAGCGGCAGCACGCGGTCGGGCGGACGATGGCCATCGAAGAAGGCGCGGATGTTGATGATCACCTTCTCACCCATGTCGATGCGGCCTTCGAGCGTCGCCGAGCCCATATGCGGCAACAGCACGACCTTGCCTTTGTGGGCGAGCTTCAGAAGCTTGCTGTTCAGCGCCGGCTCGTGCTCGTAGACGTCGAGGCCGGCGCCGGCGATCTTGCCGTCATGGATGAGCTTGACCAGCGATTCCTCATCGATGATATCGCCGCGCGCGGTGTTGACTATGTAAGCGGACGGTTGCAGAAGCGCCAGCCGCCGTGCCGAAAGCAGGTGGAAGGTTGCCGGTGTCGATGGGCAATTGACCGAGATAATGTCCATACGGGCAAGCATCTGGTCGAGGCTTTCCCAATATGTGGCTTCCAACTCGTCCTCGATTGCCGGCAGCACGCGGTGGCGGTTGTGGTAGTGGATCGAGAGGCCAAAGGCCTTGGCGCGCCTGGCGACGGCGGTGCCGATGCGACCCATGCCGACAATGCCGAGCCGTTTGCCCCAGATGCGACGGCCGAGCATCCAGGTCGGCGACCAGCCCGCCCATTTCTTGTCCCCGGTCAGCACGTTGGCGCCTTCGGCCAGCCGTCGCGGCACGGCCAGCATCAGCGCCATGGTCATGTCGGCCGTATCTTCGGTCAGCACGTTCGGCGTATTGGTGACGGTGATGCCTTTCTTGGCCGCTGCCGCAACGTCGATCTTGTCGACGCCATTGCCGAAATTGGCGATCAGCTTGAGCTTGTCGCCGGCTTGGGCAATCAGCGCCGCGTCGATATTATCGGTCACGGTCGGCACCAGCACGTCAGCCTCCTTGACCGCCGCCACCAGTTCCGGCTGCGTCATCGGCCTGTCCTCGACATTCAACCGGGCGTCGAACAACTCGCGCATGCGGGTCTCGACCGGGTCGGGCAACTTGCGCGTGATGACGACGAGGGGCTTCTTTTTGCCTGCCATTGTTTCCTCGAACTCGATCTCGTTGAGACCTCTTTAACCAAGAACGGCGAAACTGAGAGCCGATCGCGGTACCGGTCATCCATGTAACAAGTGGTTCCGCCGAAGACAAAGAAAAAGGGGCGCGAAGGCCGATGGGCCGGCGCCGAAAGGAACGAAAGTGTCTGGTTTCGCGTCGCTCCGCCTGACCCTCAGTGCAGCATTCCTCGGCGCTCTCATCCATAGCCCACTGGTGATGGCGCAAAGTGCCGCGGCCCCCGCCCAGAGCGTCACGCTCGGACCAAGCGGCTTGCCGCTGCCGCGCTTCGTCAGCCTGAAATCCGGCCGCGTCAACTCGCGCGTCGGGCCGGGCGTCAACTATTCCGTCGATTGGATGTACATGAAACCAGGCCTGCCGATGGAGATCATCCAGGAGTTCGATACATGGCGCCGCGTGCGCGATGCCGACGGCTCGGAAGGCTGGATCAATCAGTCGCTGCTTTCGGGCCGCCGCACGGCGATCGTCGCCCCCTGGCAGCGCGGCAAGGACGCCCGCATCAACCTCCTCGACGACCCGGCAAAAGATGCAAGCGTCATCGCGATCCTCGAACCGGGGGTGATGGGCACGATCAAGTCCTGCGATGGCCAATGGTGCGAAATGACCTTCGACGGCCATACCGGCTGGCTCGCCCAGTCGCTCGTCTGGGGCGCCTATCCCGGCGAAAAGGTCAAGAACTGACGCTTCCGAACCGGAGGTCAGGCCAGCGCTGCAAGCACCGGATCCGGCATTTTGTTTCGCTGTTCTTCAATTCGGGGATGATCTAGCCGCCGATGCGGCCGAGATGGGTATCCTGGAAACTGCTCGACAGCTTCAAGCCATAGCCCAGGGCGCGGTCGATGGCGATGTGGGCGATCCAGATCAGCGCAACGGATGTCGCCAATGCATTGTCAAAGACGCTGCCGAAAAGCGCCAGCAGAACGGGCAAGACCAGTATGTGCAAGGTGTTGTAGGCGACGGCCCCGACGCGCGGCCCGGCCATGTAACCCAGGATCGACAGGTCGGGCGCCAGGACGAGCACTGCAAATAGCCACCAGGAAGCACCGGCCATTGCATAGAAGACAAGAGCCGCCACCGCGACGGCGACCCATTCGAGCCGGAGCG
The DNA here is from genome assembly GCF_040319365.1 of Mesorhizobium sp. M0923. Classification (NCBI taxonomy): domain Bacteria; kingdom Pseudomonadati; phylum Pseudomonadota; class Alphaproteobacteria; order Hyphomicrobiales; family Phyllobacteriaceae; genus Mesorhizobium; species Mesorhizobium sp. M0923. The sequence goes on from NZ_JAMYNW010000004.1 coordinate 156,819, forward strand.
TCAAATCCAGGAAATTCATAAGGCGCCGGTCAGTCGCAGCGTTTCGGACGCAGTCTCACCACGATATCGACATTGGCGATCTCCATGCCTTCCGGCGGTTCCGGCAGGTTGGAAACCGTCACCGGGCCGCTGTCGATATCGAAGATCCTGTTTTCGCCCTCGATATAGAAATGATGGTGATCGGAGGTGTTGGTGTCGAAATAGGTCTTCGATCCCTCGACGGCAAGGATGCGCAAAAGGCCAGCCTGGGTGAACTGGTGCAGAGCATTGTAGACGGTGGCCAGAGACACCGGCACGCCGGCGGCAAGCGCTTCCTCGTGCAGTTCCTCGGCCGAAAGGTGGCGGTCGCCCTTGGCGAAAAGCAGATCGGCCAGCGCGATACGCTGGCGTGTCGGCCTCAGACCGGCTTCGCGAACCCGCTTGTCCACAGCGACATTATCCTTCCGGCAACCCAGATCCATCTATCCGTCGCGCCCACAGTTCCGTCTCAGACACGTCCAAAATGGCAGAAATAGAGCATCTGCCGAAATTGGACGTGTCCTGACATATATTCTGTCGGCCGAATGCGATCAATAGCGCGCATTGACCCGGGCAGACGGGCAGGTTAAGCGCAAACGCCGGTTTCCGGCCTGAAACAGATTGTGTTAGGAAACCACCAGCATGGGCGCCTATCGCCCGGGACGATCACGGGGACGAGATTGATGGCGGGTTCGAAATCCAGCTACGGTTACGAGGAATTGCTTGCCTGCGCCCGCGGCGAGCTGTTCGGACCGGGAAATGCGCAACTGCCCTATCCGCCGATGCTGATGTTCGACCGCATCACCGAGATCAGCGAAACCGGCGGTGCGTTCGACAAGGGTTTCATCCGCGCAGAACTCGATATCAAGCCGGATTTGTGGTTTTTCGCCTGCCATTTCATCGGCAATCCGATCATGCCGGGATGCCTGGGCCTGGACGCCATGTGGCAGTTGACGGGTTTCTACCTTGGATGGCTCGGCGAACCAGGCAAGGGAATGGCGCTGTCGACAGGTGAGGTGAGATTCAAAGGCATGGTCACGCCTTCGGTCAAGAAGGTGGAGTATGGCGTCGACTTCAAGCGAGTGATGCGCGGTCGGCTTGTGCTTGGCATCGCCGATGGCTGGCTGAAGGCAGATGGCGAGCCCATATACGCGGCAACGGATCTGAAGGTCGGTCTGTCCAAGCAATCGGCCGCCGGCTGAGCGAAGACCAACGGTGCCACGTCTTGGACATCTAAAGGACGCTGTAGCACTTTAATTTGCGCATGGTTCCGTTCCGGAAACTTAATCAGGTTTCGGAGGTCCGTGCTGGAAGGAGTTGCGAATGAGACGGGTCGTAGTCACAGGTCTCGGCATCGTGTCGTCGATCGGCAACAATGCCAACGAGGTGCAGGCCTCCTTGCATGATGCCAGGTCCGGCATCAGCTTTTCCGACTCTTTCGCCGAGCATGGCTTCCGTTGCCGGGTGTGGGGAGCGCCGACGCTGGATCCGTCGGGAATGATCGACCGTCGCGCTATGCGCTTCCTGTCGCAAGGTGCTGCCTGGAACCATGTCGCGATGGACCAGGCGATCGCAGACGCCGGCCTCGACGAGACCGACATCACCAACGAGCGCACCGGCATCGTGATGGGCTCCGGCGGACCGTCGACCCGTGCAATCGTCGAAGCGGCCGAGACGACGATCAAGAACGGCAGTCCCAAGCGGATCGGTCCCTTCGCGGTGCCAAAGGCGATGTCGTCGACCGCTTCAGCGACGCTTGCCACTTGGTTCAAGATCCACGGCGTCAACTATTCGATCTCATCGGCCTGCTCGACGTCAGCGCATTGCATCGGCAATGGCTACGAGCTGATCCAGTGGGGGAAGCAGGACATCGTCTTCGCCGGCGGTCATGAGGATCTCGACTGGACGATGTCGGATCTGTTCGATGCCATGGGCGCCATGTCGTCCAAGTTCAACGACAGGGCATCAGTCGCCTCGCGCGCCTACGACGTCGATCGCGACGGTTTCGTCATTGCCGGCGGCGCCGGCGTGCTGATTCTTGAAGAGCTCGAGCATGCCAAGGCACGCGGCGCCAAGATCTATGCCGAGATCACCGGCTATGGCGCCACCTCCGACGGCTACGACATGGTGGCGCCGTCGGGCGAAGGCGCGGCTCGCTGCATGAAGCAGGCGCTCGCAACGGTGTCCTCGCCGGTCGACTACATCAATACGCACGGCACCTCGACGCCGGTTGGCGACTCCAAGGAAATGGGCGCCATCCGCGAGGTGTTCGGCGAGAAGATGCCTTTCATCACGTCGACCAAATCGCTGACCGGTCATTCGCTGGGTGCGGCCGGCGTGCAGGAATCGATCTACTCGATCCTGATGATGCAAGGCGGCTTTATCGGCGAGAGCGCCCACATTGACAACCTCGATCCGGAATTCGAAGGCATGCCGATCGTGCGCAAGCGCATCGACGAAGCCAGGATCGACACCGTTTTGTCCAATTCGTTCGGTTTCGGTGGCACCAACGCTACGCTGATTTTCCAGCGCTATTCCGCATAAGGATTTGCCGACCATGGACGGATTGATGAAGGGCAAGCGCGGGCTTGTCATGGGCGTCGCCAACGATCATTCGATCGCCTGGGGCATCGCCCGCAAACTGTCCGAACATGGCGCGGATCTCGCCTTCACCTATCAGGGTGAGGCCTTCGGGCGCCGCGTCAAGCCGCTCGCCGAGAAACTGGGCGCATCGCTGGTGGTGCCTTGCGACGTCGAGGACAGCGCATCGGTCGCCGCGACTTTCGAGACTTTGGGCAAGGCGTGGGGCGGGCTGGATTTCGTCGTCCATGCCATCGGCTTTTCCGACAAGAACGAGCTGAAAGGCCTCTACGCCGACACCAGCCGCGACAACTTCATCCGCACCATGGTGATCTCCTGCTACTCCTTCACCGAGGTCGCCCGTCACGCCGCCACGTTGATGAAGGATAGCGGTTCGATGATCACGCTGACCTATGCCGGTTCGGTCCGCGTCATGCCGAACTACAACGTCATGGGCGTCGCCAAGGCCGGGCTGGAGGCCAGCGTCCGCTATCTAGCCAACGACTACGGCCCGCGCGGCATCAGGGTGAACGGCATATCGGCTGGACCGGTGCGGACGCTTGCCGGCGCCGGGATTTCCGACGCACGCCACATGTTCTCCTACCAGCAGCGCAACTCGCCGCTACGCCGCACGGTGACAATCGACGAAGTCGGCGGCTCAGCGCTCTATCTGCTGTCCGATCTGTCCTCCGGCGTCACCGGCGAAATCCACTATGTCGATTCCGGCTATCACATCGTGTCCATGCCGACGCTTGACGAGTTGAAGCAAACCGACGGCGGGCGGGAATAGCGCGAGCGACGTGTCGCCGGCTTGCCCCGCAGCGTTTCAGCGTCGCGCCGAGAAGACCTTGAACATGCCGTCGCGGGCGAGCTCCGCATGGCTGGAGAAGGCGGCCGCCAGCACCGGTTCGTAGGGAAGCTGACGGTTCGCCACCATGAACAGCCGGCCGCCCGGCTTCAGCGCCTTGCCTGCCGCGCGGATCATGCCGGCACCGATTTCGGGCTCAGTCGCCCGGCTGCGGTGAAAGGGCGGGTTCATGGCGATCACATCGTAGCGGTGCTCGACCGGCTCGCTCAAAAGATCTATCCAGAAGAAACGTGGCTCCAGGCCTGTGTTGCCGACATTGACCTTCGCCGCCTCCAGCGCCTCGAAATCCGCTTCGTAAAGGTCAAGCGCCGATATGCCGGGTGAGCGGGCGGCGACTTCGGCGGCGACATAGCCCCAACCGGCACAGAAATCCGCAACGCTGCCACGCAGATCGTTGGGCAGATTTTCGACCAGCAGCTTCGATCCGGCATCGATCTTGTCGAACGAAAACATGCCTGGGGCCGTGCGGAAGCGGTCCTCGACCACCAAGTCCGGATTGGCGGCGCGAAGCGTTGCCGCGGCAACGGTATCGGCCGGCCGGCGAAACCAGAAGGCAATGCCGTGATGCTTCGGCAGGTGGCCTTCGGGCGGCACAAGGGCGCCGACATGCTTGCGCAGGCTGGCGATACCATCGTCCTTACCGCCGGCGACGACGATCAACCCGCCTGATGCCACGTGCTCGATCGCTTCTGCGACGCGCACCTCGTTTTGTCCGCGATGGCGGCCAGCGAGCACTAGCGCCGCGTCGAAAGCCTTGCCTTCCACTTGCGGCGTGACGGTGAAGCCGGACGCCTGCAAGGCGCGAAAATGCGGCCTGAAGCCTTGGACGAGATGAAGCTTGGCATCGAAGCCTTCGAGCAAGCGAAAGCCGGGCTCGGCACCGAGAAAAAGAATACGTTCATCCTTTCGCGGCAGGGAAACGGTCCCGGCCTCGAAAGGATGGAAAAGCGTCTTCAGCGGCTCGGCGGACATTCACCACTCTTGAACTGCAAGGCTGTTGTTGAAATGCAAACGGGCGCGACCTTCCGGCGCGCCCGCTTCGATTGCTTTATGCGTTCGACGGAACGCAACCCCGCTTAGGCGGCGTTTTCTTCGCCTTCGCTCTTCTTATCGCGGGCGATTTCCTTGCCGGTGGCCTGGTCGACGACCTTCATCGACAGGCGGACCTTGCCGCGCTCGTCGAAGCCCATCAGCTTGACCCAGACCTTGTCGCCTTCCTTGACCACATCGGAGGTCTTGGCGACGCGATCATTGGCGAGCTGCGAGATGTGGACGAGGCCGTCACGCGGACCGAAGAAGTTGACGAAAGCGCCGAAGTCGGCGGTCTTGACGACCGTGCCTTCGTAGATTTCACCGACTTCCGGCTCGGCGACGATGGTGTGGATCCACTTCTTCGCCGCCTCGATTTCCTTGGCGTTGGCCGAAGCGATCTTGACCGTGCCGTCATCCTCGATGTTGATCTTGGCGCCGGTCTTTTCGACGATCTCGCGGATGACCTTGCCGCCCGAGCCGATCACGTCGCGGATCTTGTCGGTCGGGATGTGCATGACCTCGATGCGCGGCGCGAACTCGCCGAGCTCGGCACGCGCGCCGGACAGCGCATGGGCCATTTCGCCGAGAATGTGCTGACGGCCATCCTTGGCCTGGTCGAGGGCGATCTTCATGATCTCTTCGGTGATGCCCTCGATCTTGATGTCCATCTGCAGCGAGGTGATGCCGTAGGCGGTGCCGGCAACCTTGAAATCCATGTCGCCGAGGTGGTCCTCGTCGCCGAGGATATCGGAGAGCACGGCGAAGCGCTCGCCTTCCTTGATCAGGCCCATCGCAATGCCGGCGACCGGCTTGGCCAGCGGCACACCGGCATCCATCAGCGCCAGCGAGGTGCCGCAGACGGTAGCCATCGAGGACGAGCCGTTGGACTCGGTGATCTCCGAAACGACGCGCAACGTATAGGGGAACTGGTCGGCGGTCGGCAGCATCGGCCGGATGGCGCGCCAGGCGAGCTTGCCGTGGCCGATTTCGCGGCGGCCGGGCGAACCCATACGGCCCGTTTCACCGACCGAATAGGGAGGGAAATTGTAGTGCAGGAGGAACTTCTCCTTGTACATGCCGGTCAGCGAATCGACATACTGCTCGTCCTCGCCGGTGCCGAGCGTGGCGACGACCAGCGCCTGGGTCTCGCCGCGAGTGAACAGCGCCGAGCCGTGTGTGCGCGGCAGGACGCCGACTTCCGAGACGATCTTGCGGACCGTCTTCAGGTCGCGGCCGTCGATGCGCGAGCCGGTGTCGAGGATGTTCCAGCGCACGACCTTGGCCTGGAGTTCCTTGAACACGGTGCCGATCTGTTCGGACGTGTATTTGGCCTCTTCGCCTTCTGCCGGCGCAAACGCGGCCTTGACCTTCGCCTTGACGGCGTCGACGGCGGCATAGCGCTTCTGCTTGTCGGTGATCTTGTAGGCATCGCGAAGCTCGCCTTCGACGATCTTGAGCATCTCGGCTTCAAGCGCGGAATAGTCCGGCGCGGTGAAATCGCGCGGGTCCTTGGCGGCGACTTCGGCCAGCTTGATGATCGCGTCGATCACCGGCTGGAAGCCCCTGTGGCCGAACATGACGGCGCCGAGCATCAGATCCTCGCCGAGTTCCTTGGCTTCGGACTCGACCATCAGCACGGCGTCGGCGGTGCCGGCGACGACCAGGTCGAGCTTCGATTCCTGCATCTCGTCGACATGCGGGTTGAGCACGTATTCGCCGTTAATGTAGCCAACGCGGGCGCCACCAACCGGGCCCATGAACGGCACGCCGGACAAGGTCAGTGCGGCGGAGGTGGCGACGATCGACAGGATGTCCGGATCATTTTCGAGATCGTGCTGGACGACGGTGACAACGATCTGGGTGTCGTTCTTGTAGCCTTCGGCGAAGAGCGGGCGGATCGGGCGGTCAATCAGGCGGGAAACCAGCGTTTCCTTCTCGCTCGGACGGCCTTCACGCTTGAAATAGCCACCCGGGATCTTGCCGGCGGCGTAAGTCTTTTCCTGGTAGTTGACCGTCAGGGGAAAGAAATCGAGGCCGGGCTTCGGCTCTTTCATCGAGACGACGGTGGCGAGAACCTTGGTTTCGCCATAGGTGGCCAGCACCGCGCCGTCAGCCTGACGTGCGATCTTGCCGGTTTCGAGAATGAGCGGACGGCCGCCCCATTCGATTTCCACTTTGTGGTAATTGAACATATCTTGTCCTTCGTATGCGGAAAGGGCCGCGCCGTTTCAGCGTGCGCGGATGCCCCTTTCCCTTGGCTTCCTTTCTCGGGCAGCCACGGGCAAGACAACGGGAAGCTCGGCTATTCGGCGCATTTGCCGCACGAGCGTCCTGCAATCCTGCCCCATGACCGTCCATGGGCGGTTTCGAGTGGCCCTCTGCTGTTTCGAAACCGGGTTGGCCAATCGATCCGACTGGCCTTGCGCGTGAACCCGAAAACCAGGTTTTCGGAAAGTATCCTGCGCAAATCTAAAACTTCAGAGCGTCCTTTGCGCATCCAAACCGGTGCGCGGCGCTCTGCTTTCTTCATTGGAGCCTTGGATGATCCGATGCTCCAATGCGCGACCGGCGGGCTCTCGAAAGAACCCGCCGGTCAATTCGTCAACGGCGCAGACCGAGCTTCTCGATCAGCGTCTGATAGCGCGCGTCGTCCTTGCGCTTGAGATAATCAAGCAGGCTGCGGCGCTGGGAAACGAGAGCGAGCAGGCCACGGCGGGAATGGTTATCCTTCTTGTGGTCCTTGAAATGATCGGTCAGGTTCTTGATGCGCTCGGAAAGGATGGCCACCTGGACTTCCGGAGACCCGGTATCGCCCTTGGCGGTTGCGAATTCGCCCATCAATTCCTTCTTGCGTTCGGCAGTAATCGACATCGTGTTTTTCCTTGTCTGTTTGAGGAAACGGGACGCCCTCAGCCGGGATGTCGTCCAGCAGGGGCCGGTGCAAGCAACGCGTCAAAGCGCGAAGCTGCGGCGCATATAGTGCAATTCCGACAAAAAGGCCAGCCCAATTCACAAGCCGGCTTTTTGCTGCATAAACGGGCACTTCCGCATGGTCAGAGCCATTTCTTCCATTTGAAGTATGCGTAGAGCCCGACCGCAACAATCGCCATGAAGACGAGCGACAGGGGATAGCCGTAATAGGCTTTCAGCTCCGGCATGTTCCAGGGCGAGGTGTCGGGGTCGAAATTCATACCCCATACGCCGACGAGAAAGGTGAGCGGCATGAAGATCACCGAGACGATGGTCAAATAGCTGATGACGTCGTTGGTGCGCGCCTGGCTGAGCGACAGGTGCATCTCGATCAGGCCGGTCAGCATATCGCGCTGGGTTTCGACCAGTTCGATCAATCGCAGCGAATGATCCAGCGTGTCGTTCAGGAATAATTTGGTTTCGGCCTTCACATAAGAGACGTCGTTGCGGATCATGGTCGCCAGCGCGTCGCGCATCGGCCAAAGCACGCGCTTCAGCACATTGGCGTCGCGCCGCAATTCGTGAAGCTGCCGCATCTGGTGCTTGTGCGCCTGGTTCAGCATCTGGTCCTCGATGCTGTCGACCAATTCGCCGGCAGCCTCGATCGGCGGGAAATAGCTGTCGACGATGGCGTCGATCAAAGCATAGGCGAGATAGTCGGCGCCGCGCGAGCGCAAGCGGTTGGGCACCGAGCTCGCGATCCGCTTGCGCACGGGATCGAACGGGTCGCCTTCGCGCTCCTGGAAGGTGACGACGAAGTTCTTGCCGAAGAAGACGGCGATCTGTTCGTAACGATGGGCGGTGACATCGTCGATCATCCTGACGACGACAAAGGCATGGTCCTCGAAGAAATCCACCTTGGGCCGCTGACCGGTGTTGACGACATCTTCCAGCGCCAGCGGATGCAGGTTGAAGATCCCGCCGATCTCCTCGATCAGCTGGATGTTGGCGAGGCCTGTGCAGTCGAGCCAGATGATCGGCCAATTGTGGCAATGGGTGTTGACGTCGTCGATGCTGGCATTGTCGATCGTCTTGAACTTCTCAGGCGAGATCAATGTCAGCCTGAGCTCGGAGCGGCGCGCCGCCGGGTCGGCGATCAGCGTGCCCGGCGAAGTCCCGACCGGTGGCCGCCGTGTTTTGAGCGCCGCTCGCTTGTTGACCGTGTCAGCCTTTGCCATGTGCCCCCTCGAGTGCAGCGTCGAACGGCACTACAGCACAGCGCATCCTTTCGGACGACAAACGACGCCGTAGCCCTGTTGATTTAGCGCATGATCCTTTCCCAAAATAGAATCCGGTTTGGAGATCATGCGCCGGGCGACAGCTGTTACCCGACAAAGACCCGCTTTGGCTTGAACATGCCTTGCTCGATGGCGCCGATGGCGACCAGCTTGCCGCGCGCGGTGGCGCAGGCCTCCTCAGCTTCTACCGGCGCGTCACGGCCGCGAATGATGACCGGATTGCCGAGGCGGATTTTGGTTGCCGCATCGTCGCTGATCGCAACCTGCGGCAAGCATTCGAGCGCCGCGGCGGTGTCGACCAGAAGTGCATCGATGGCACCGAAGTCGATCGGCGCGTCCGCTGCTTGCGAAGCGTCCTCGCTCTGTTCGCCGAAGCGGGCGGCCTCCAGCTCGGCCAAGGTGACGAAATCTCCCTGCGTGAACGGCTCGACCTCGACCCGCCGCAGCTCGGCGATGTGACCAAAACAGCCAAGGTCGCGCCCCATGTCGCGCGCCAGCGAGCGGACATAGGTGCCCTTGCCGCATTCGACCTCGAAGATGGTGCGATCGGCCATGTGCTCGACCAGGTCGAGCCGGCCGATCTCGACCTCGCGTGCCGGAATGTCGACCGTCTCGCCGTCGCGGGCAAGGTCGTAGGCGCGCTCGCCGGCGATCTTGATCGCTGAGAATTGCGGCGGTGTCTGCATGATCACGCCGGTATATTTCGAAAGCAGCGCCAGCACTTCGGATTCCGCCGGACGGAGGTCTGAGCTTTTGGTCGCCGCGCCTTCGAGGTCGTCGGTCGAACGCTCCTCGCCCCAGGCAACGGTGAAGCGGTAGACCTTGGCGCCGTCCTGGACGTAAGGCACGGTCTTGGTCGCCTCGCCAAGCGCGATCGGCAGCATGCCCGACGCCAGCGGGTCGAGCGTGCCGGCATGGCCGGCCTTTTCCGCCAGGAACAGCCATTTGATCTTGGAGACGGCTTCGGTCGAGCCCATGCCGACCGGCTTGTCCAGTACCAGCCAGCCCGAGATCGGCCGGCCCTTCTTCTTGCCGCGACGCGCCACTATTCGCTGTCCTTCCGGTCGTCTTTGTCTTTGTCTTTGTCGTCGGCGCTGAGATCGCGCGCCACTTCGGGCGAGTGCAGCAATTCGTTGATCTTCTGGAAATTATCGTAGCTGGTATCGAGCCGGAAGCGGAATTCCGGCATGTACTTCATCTGCCGCAGCGCGCCGGAGACGCGGCCGCGGACGAACTTGGCATGCTTGTTGAGCGCTTCGACCACCGCACCGGCATCCTTGGCGCCGAGCGGCGAGACGAAGGCGGTGGCGATCTTCAGATCGGGCGACATGCGCACTTCGGAGACCGAGACCACTGTGTTCTCGATCAGCGGATCGAGGATCTCGCCGCGCTGCAAGGTTTCGGATAGCGCATGGCGCACCTGCTCGCCGACGCGCAGCATGCGCTGGGATGGGCCTGACGGGGTCGAACGGGGCATTTTCCTCGGTCCTGAAATCGTGAAGCGCGGGATGGAACCGCGCCGCATGTCTCATATGGTTTGGGCGGCGGCCTTTCGACCACCGCCCGGTCTCAATAGATGCTCGAACTCAAGACGCTCGAACTCAGAGCGTCCTGGTTACCATCTCGACGCGGAAGCACTCGATGACGTCACCGACGCGCATGTCCTCGTAGTTCTGGAAGGCCATGCCGCATTCCTGACCGCCCGGAACTTCCGAAACCTCGTCCTTGAAGCGCTTCAGGGTCTTCAGCGTGCCTTCGTGGATGACGACGTTGTCGCGGATCAGGCGCACGCCCGCACCACGCTCGACCTTGCCTTCGGTGACACGGCAGCCGGCGATCTTGCCGACCTTGGTGATGTCGAAGATCTCGAGGATCTCGGCATTGCCGATGAAGGTCTCGCGACGCTCCGGTGATAGCAGGCCGGAGAGCGCCGCCTTAACGTCATCGACGAGATTGTAGATGATCGAATAGTAGCGGATCTCGATGCCTGCCGCAGCCGCGGCCGCACGCGCCTGCACATTGGCACGAACGTTGAAGCCGATGATCGCAGCCCCCGAGGTCTCCGCCAGCGACACGTCGCTTTCGGTGATGCCGCCGGCGCCCGCATGGACGATGCGGGCGCGCACCTCGTCGGTGCCGAGATTGTCGAGCGCCGCGTTGATCGCCTCGATCGAGCCCTGCACGTCGCCCTTGATGACCAGCGGGAATTCCTTCAATCCGCTGGTCTGCAATTGCGACATCATCTGTTCAAGCGAGCCGCGCTGGCCGGCATGCCTGGCCACCGCCTTCTCGCGCGCCAGACGTTGGCGATATTCGGTGATCTCGCGGGCGCGGGCTTCGTTGTTGACAACGGCGAAGCGGTCGCCGGCCAGCGGCGTACCTTGCAGACCGAGGACTTCCACCGGCATTGCCGGCGGCGCTTCCTTGACCTGATCGCCGCGATCGTTGACCAGCGCGCGCACCCGGCCCCACTCGTTGCCGGCGACGAGAATGTCGCCCGGCATCAGCGTGCCGGTCTGCACCAGCACGGTTGCGACTGGGCCGCGGCCCTTGTCGAGCTGGGCTTCGATGACAACGCCTTCGGCGGTGCGGTCCGGATTGGCCTTCAGGTCGAGGATTTCGGCCTGCAGCAGGATCGCTTCGAGCAACTTGTCGAGATTGATGCCCTTGGTCGCCGACACCTCGACATCCAGCACCTCGCCGCCCATGGATTCGACGAACACCTCATGGCGCAGCAGTTCCGAGCGCACCTTCTGCGGGTCGGCGTCGTGCTTGTCGATCTTGTTGATCGCCACGATGATCGGAACGCCGGCCGCCTTGGCGTGGTTGATCGATTCGATCGTCTGCGGCATCACGCTGTCGTCGGCCGCCACCACCAGGATGGCGATATCGGTCGCCTGGGCACCGCGGGCACGCATCGCCGTGAAGGCGGCGTGGCCGGGCGTGTCGATGAAGGTAATCTTGTTACCGTTCTTCTCGACCTGATAGGCGCCGATATGCTGCGTAATGCCACCGGCTTCGCCGGACACCACGTTGGCATTTCGGATGGCATCGAGCAACGAGGTCTTGCCGTGATCGACATGGCCCATGATGGTTACCACCGGCGGACGCGGCTGCAGGTCCTCGGGACGATCGGCGATGTTGAACAAGCCCTCTTCGATGTCGGACTCGGCGACGCGGCGGACCGTGTGGCCAAATTCGGTCGCGACGAGTTCGGCCGTGTCGGCGTCGATGACGTCGCCAGGCTTCAGGATCTGGCCCTGCTTCATGAAGAACTTGACCACGTCGACAGCGCGCTCGGACATGCGCTGCGCCAGCTCCTGGATGGTGATGGTTTCGGGCAGGATCACTTCACGCATGACTTTCTCGCGTGGCTCATTATGCAACGCGCGCTTGAATTTCTCCTGACGGCGGCGCATCGACGACAGCGAGCGGGCGCGCGCATCCTCGTCGGAAAGGGCCGAATTCAGCGTCAGCTTGCCGCGGCGGCGGTCTTCCTCGCCCTTGGTCGGTTTGGCCGGACGCGCCACTTCGGGCGTGACCAGACGGCGCACTGGTGCGCCGGCACCGGTCCGCTTCGGCTTGACCTCTTCCTCGTCATCGACTGTCGCCAGTTCGGCGGCCAGCGGCGCACGGCGGCGTGCCTCTTCCTCGGCACGGCGGCGGGATTCAGCCTCGGCTTGCAGCCGTGCCTCTTCCTCGGCCTGACGGCGAGCCGATTCCTCGCGCTCGCGGCGGCGGCGCTCCTCGTCCTCGCTGCGGCGCTTGGCCTCCTCGATGGCGCGTTGGCGATCCTCGACGTCACGGACCTTCGAGCCCTCGAGAGCCCGGCGGCGTGCTTCCATTTCCTGGCGCGACAACTCGTTCAGCACCATGCCGCCGCGTTCGACCGGCGGCGGAGGCGGCGGCGCCTTGGGGGCTTCCTGCACGGCAGGCGCTGCCGCGACCGGCTTCGGCGTGAAGACGGACACAGGCGCTGCCGCCGGCTCCGACTTGTCGCCGGGCAGCGAGAACTTGCGCTTCTTGGTCTCGACAACCACCGATTTGGTGCGGCCGTGCGAGAAGTTCTGGCGCACCGTGCCCTGTTCCATACCGGGGCGCTTCAGCGTCAAGGTCTTCTTCGGCGTAACACTCAGCGTCTTGTCGTCGCCCGATTTCGTATCGCTCATTCCATATCCTCTGCGGCATCATCTTCGTCAGCAACGGCCGCAAGCATTGCCAGATCGTCCGGGGAACCGCCCCGATATCGGTCGAGCGCAACCATGCGCTTCTGGACCGCCCTGCCCGCGTCTCCCGCGAGAACGGCAGCATGTATCACATTTGTACCCCCCAATGCCAAGCTCAACTCGGCCTCAGAGAAAAGTTTGTAAGCGCGGATCGCAGGCCCGCCGAGGTGGACGGTTGCCCGTCGCGCCTGGCTTATCTTGCGGACGCCATCGTCGGAAGCCTCGGTCGCGTGGAGCACGAAAAGTGCAAGTCCGCCGCGCACGGCGCTCTCGACCTTGGTCGCTCCGAGCGCTATGGCGCCCGCCTTGCGGGCCAGGCCAAGCATGCCCAGAGCGGACCTGGAAAGCAGCGCGTCGACCATGCCGCCAAGATCGGCTGGCACGGTCACCTGCGCCTTAAAAGCACGGGCAAACAGGTTTTTCGCCGCTGCCTTGTCTATATGTAGGCGGTCGGCGGTCACCCAGCAACCGCGGCCGGGCAGGTTTCTCTTGATGTCCGGAACGACGGCCGAATCCGGGCCGACGACGAAACGGATCAGCTCATCCGGTTCGGCTTGCCTGCGGGTGACGATGCAGGTGCGATCGTTCATCTCGTCCAAGGGCGGGTTCGGTGCGATGCGGTTTCACCTCACGCACCGACGGTTTCGTCAGCCGGCACGCCCTCGGCGGCAAGCTCGTCTTCGGTGATCCAGCCAGCCTTCAGGCGAGCGGCCAAGACCATTTGCTCGGCATCGGCGCGCGACACGCCGTGGTTGGCGAGCACACCCGGGAATACTTTCGTCTCGCCGTCCTTGCGTTCCTTCCAGCCGGTCAGGTCGTCGGCGGCGTAGCCGGCGAAATCCTCGATCGTCTTCACGCCGTCCTCGCCGAGCGTCACCATCATGGCGGTGGTGATGCCGGGAATCTCGCGCAGCTCGTCCTTAACGCCGAGCGCCTTGCGCTTCTCGTCATGCTCGGCTTCGATCTTCTCCAGATATTCGCGGGCGCGGGTCTGGATCTCCGAAGCCGTGTCCTCGTCGAAGCCGTCGATCGACGCGATTTCGCCGGAATCGACATACGCGACCTCCTCGACGCTGGTGAAGCCTTCGGAAGCGAGCACCTGGCCGACCATCTCGTCGACGTCGAGGGCTTCCATGAACAGCGACGACCGTTCAACGAATTCCTTCTGGCGCCGTTCGCTCTCTTCCTGCTCGGTCAGGATGTCGATATCCCAGCCGGTGAGCTGCGAGGCAAGACGGACGTTCTGGCCGCGGCGACCGATGGCCAGCGACAGCTGGTCGTCGGGGACGACGACCTCGATGCGCTCGGCATCCTCGTCGAGCACGACCTTGGCGACTTCCGCCGGCTGCAATGCATTGACGATGAAGGACGCGGCCGAGGGCGACCACGGAATGATGTCGATCTTCTCGCCCTGCAATTCGCCGACGACCGCCTGGACGCGGCTGCCGCGCATGCCGACGCAGGCACCGACCGGATCGATGGAGCTGTCACGGGAGATGACAGCGATCTTGGCGCGCGAACCCGGATCGCGGGCGACCGACTTGATCTCGATGATACCGTCGTAGATTTCCGGCACTTCCATGGTGAACAGTTTCGCCATGAACTGCGGATGGGTGCGCGACAGGAATATCTGCGGGCCGCGTTGTTCGCGGCGCACGTCATAGACGTAGGCGCGGACGCGATCGCCATATTTATAGTTTTCGCGCGGGATCAGCTCGTCCCGGCGGATAATCGCCTCGCCGCGGCCGAGATCGACGATGACGTTGCCGTATTCGACACGCTTGACGGTGCCGTTGACGATCTCGCCGATACGGTCCTTGTACTCGTCATATTGCCGGTCGCGCTCGGCCTCGCGCACCTTCTGCACGATGACCTGCTTGGCCGACTGGGCGGCGATGCGGCCGAAATCCATCGGCGGCAGCTGTTCGGCGATGAAATCGCCGAGCTGGGCGTCCGGATTGCGCTCGCGCGCCGAGGAAATGGCAATCTGCGTCGCGTAGTCGTCGACCTTCTCGACCACTTCCATCAGCCGCTGCAGCTTCATCTCGCCGGTATTCGGATTGATATCGGCCCGGATATTGGTTTCCTGGCCGTAGCGCGAGCGCGCGGCCTTCTGGATCGCATCGGCCATAGCGGCGATGACGATCGACTTGTCGATCGACTTTTCACGCGCGACCGCATCGGCGATCTGCAGCAGTTCAAGCCTGTTGGCGCTTACAACCATCTTCTTTCTCCCGAGCTTGTTGCCGACCTTACGGCCGGCAGCCCAATCACATTTCCTGTTCGGTTTCGTCTTCCGCACCCTCTGGTGCGTCTTCGGGTTCGCCGCGGCGTTTTCTGGCTTCCTTGCGCGCCCGGTTATCCTTCGACAGCGCATCGCGGATAAGATCATCGGTCAGAACCAGCCGCGCTTCGGCAATCGCATCGTAGGGAACACGCACCGTCGGCTCCTCGCCGTAAGCGGCCTTGTCGCGCTCGATCAGCACACCGTCCGCGTCGCTTTCGGCGATCTTGCCCTTGAAGCGCTTGCGGTCGGCGACGAGAACCGACGTTTCCATCTTCACCAGATGGCCGGTCCAGGCTGCAAAGTCCGATTTGCGGACCAGCGGCCTGTCGATGCCCGGCGACGACACTTCGAGATGATAAGCCTTCTCGATCGGATCATCGACATCGAGCGCCGGCGATACTGCCCGGCTGACCTCTTCACAATCCTCGACAGTCATCGTGCCGTCCTCGCGCTCGGCCATGATCTGCAGCGTCAGCCCGTTCTGGCCCGACAGATGCACACGTACCAAGCGGAAACCGATGGCGCGCAGTACCGGCTGAACGATCAGCGCGATGCGCGCATCGATGCCGCTTTCGCGGATGATGCGGTCGTCGCCTTCGCTTGCCGTCACTGTCATTCGGTCCCTGTCGTTCGATTCCTGCTTGGCCGGCAGGTAATAAAAAAGAGCGGGACCGGGTGGACCCACTCTTCGTCATACTGACCAAGAATTTGAAGCTGATATAGACGATCGTGGCCGTCGTTTCAAGCCCGTCGTGCATGACGGCAAGGCTCCGAGTCCGCAGCGCTGCGCCAAATGCATGGCGCCCATGCAGTAATCCTCCTTTGAGCACCGGCAACGCACGACTATCTATGTTGCATTGCACAATTGGAGCGCTCACTACGCTCGGAAGGATCCGATCATGAACAATCGTGGATTTTTTTCAGCCATAGGCGACTTTTTTAGCGTGTTTGGCAGCGCCGTAGCAGCGTCGCGTGCTGTGGAAAACGGTCGCAAGCCGCGTGCGAATGATCTGCGCAATCTGGGCATGGAGCCGGCAGCCTTCGATAAAATCCGCCGCTTCTAAGCCAAGTGAACAGGAGAGCCTTCGGCCGCTCAGCTCGGACTTCCTGCTATTTCCGCACAAAGGTGAGATAGGCGGGCCGTCGGCCCTCGCGAATGGCCTTGGCCTCATAGCGCGTCCCCGGCCAGCCATCATAGGGCCGACGCCAGTCGGCTGCTTCGTTTGCCTGCCACGTGAAGGCGCCATGCGCCCGGCAATGCAGCAGCGTCCAGTTCACATAGCTGTCGATGTCTGACGCAAAGTGGAACTTTCCGCCGTGGTTCAAGACGCGCGCGAAGCGGTCGAGATTGACCGGGCTGACGAAGCGCCGCTTCCAGTGCTTCTTCTTCGGCCACGGATCCGGGTAGAGAAGGTCGATGCCGTCAAGCGAAGCCTGCGGCAGCCAGTCAAGCAGGCGTGTGGCGTCGTCGTCATAGACGCGCAGATTAGCAAGCGGCCGCTCCCGGACCGCCATCATCATCTTGGCCATGCCGTTGACGAAAGGCTCGACGCCGATAAAGCCGGTCGCCTGGCTGGCCGTGGCACGGTGCAGAAGATGTTCGCCGCCGCCAAAACCGATTTCGAGCTGGACAGCGGAAACTTCGGCTTCGAAAAGGCTGCGCAGATCGGCTGGCGGTTCAACCGTCAGATCGAGCCTGTAGGCGGCGAAGCCGCTCTCCAGCGCCGCCGCCTGCTGCGGTCGGATGGTCTTGCCGCGCCGGCGACCGAAAAACGCCTCGGTCGCACGGCTTGGCCGGTCCTTCGGGTCCATAGGCGCCGTTGTTAGGCGGCGACTGCTTCGGCGACCGGTTCGGCGAGAGCGTCCTTGAGCGCCTTGGCGAGATCGGTCTTCTCCCAGGAGAAGGATCCGTCGCGGCCGGCCTTGCGGCCAAAATGGCCGTAGGACGACGTCTTGGCATAGATCGGCTTGTTGAGATCGAGGTGGCGGCGGATGCCGGACGGCGATAGGTCCATCACAGTGCGCAGTGCACGCTCGAGCTTTGCCTCGTCGACCTTGCCGGTGCCGTGGAGGTCGACGTAGATCGACAGCGGCTGGGCGACACCGATCGCATAGGAAAGCTGGATAGTGCAGCGATCGGCAAGCTTCGCGGCAACCACGTTCTTGGCGAGATAGCGCGCCGCATAGGCGGCCGAGCGGTCGACCTTGGTGGTGTCCTTGCCGGAGAAGGCGCCGCCGCCATGGGGCGCAGCCCCACCATAGGTGTCGACGATGATCTTGCGGCCGGTCAGGCCGGCGTCGCCGTCAGGTCCGCCGATGACGAACTTGCCAGTCGGGTTGATGTACCAATTGCAATTGTCGGCGATCTTCAGGTCGCCTAGTGCTTCGCGGATATAGGGCTCGACGACGTTGCGCACCTTCTTCGAATCCCACGTCTCATCGAGATGTTGGGTCGACAGCACGATCTGCGTCACTTCCGCCGCTTTGCCGTCGACATAGCGGACTGTCACCTGGCTCTTGGCATCCGGCCCGAGCCTGCCGGCATCACCGCTGCCCTCATGGCGCGCAGCGGCCAGCAATTCGAGGATCTTGTGGCTGTAATAGATCGGCGCCGGCATCAGGTCCGGCGTTTCGCGGCAGGCATAGCCAAACATGATGCCCTGATCGCCGGCTCCTTCCTCGCCTTGCCGGTCGGAAGCGTTGTCGACGCCTTGGCCGATATCCGGCGATTGGCCGTGCAGCAGGACCTCGATCTTGGCCGTCTTCCAGTGGAAGCCGGCCTGCTCGTAGCCGATTTCGCGGATTGCCTTGCGTGCGACCGACTTGAACTTGGCCGGGTTGACAATCGGATGGCCGGCCGCATCCTTCAGGATGTTGCCCTCCTTGTCCTTCTTGAGCAGCGTCTCGGGGACGCGCACTTCACCGGCGATGACAACGCGATTGGTCGTCGCGAGCGTCTCGCAGGCGACGCGGACTTTCCACGGGTCCATGCCGGTCTTTCTGGCCTCGCGGTAGACGAGATCGACAATCTCGTCGGAGATACGATCGCAGACCTTGTCGGGATGGCCCTCGGCAACGGATTCCGAGGTGAAGAAATAATTGTGCCGCGTCACGGGTGTCCCCTCTTGAAAAAATATCGGCAGGCCGCCGATTTTGGCGCGCCAGTTGTTAACGGTGCCGGGCGCCGCTCGTCAAGTCGTGCAGCCGTTCTAGCATGAATTTTGACGTTATTATCTTTGCGTCCAGAAGACGGCGGCAGGGCGCACTACCCTTATCTCTTGCACTCACAGGCTGAAGAGAACGGTTTCGTGGAAGCATGTCGAGCAAAATCGATCCGCGCGTCGGCGCATCTGCGGAATGCACATCCCACGGTGCACTCAGCCACGAGAAATTGCATGCCCGGCTACGGCCAGTCAATCGACCTCGTCGGCGGAGAGCGACTTCACAAGCTCGATGATCTTGCGACGCACTTTCACGTCGGCGATCTTGACGAAGGCGCGGTTCAGCTGGAGGCCTTCCGGGCTGCCGCAGAATTCGACGGCGGAGGTCATCGACGCATCCTCGGCAAATCCACGGTTGCCCACGGCCTCCTGACCGGGCGCATCCTCGAAAAAGAAGGCGACGGGAACGCCGAGTATCGAGGCGATTGCCTGCAAACGACTGGCGCCGACGCGATTGGTGCCTTTTTCGTACTTTTGGATCTGCTGGAACGTTATGCCGAGGTTTTCGCCCAGTTTTTCCTGACTCATTCCCAGCATATTGCGGCGAAGCCGGATGCGGCTTCCGACGTGGATGTCGATCGGATTCGGCTTTTTCTTGTTTTCTTCTGTCATTTTTTCCTCGCCGAATTTTTCCGGCTTTTTCTATTTTGCTGCCCAAACGACGCCGCGGCCCGTGCCCCAACAGAACGACCTTATCGACTTCGAGAATTTTCAGGCGCTTACAGTATGAGTTTCTAATGTGTCGGCTGTCAATTCGCCCGTAGCCTTTGCCTTACGTTCAAAATGCATGCCGCAACGGCAAGCAAAAACATGATCAGCATTCCGTTAATGCGTCGTTGGCCGGAGGAAACGATGGCTTGGTTGGAGATCGGCACACGCACATCGATGGCGCCGCGTGCGTCGATGGCCAGCGCGTCGACGATGCGTCCTTGCGGGTCGACAACGGCCGAAATGCCGTTATTGGCCGCGCGCAACAGGGGCACCCCATTCTCCACCGCCCGGATCTGCGCCTGCCTGAAGTGCTGGTACGGCCCTGGCGTGTCGCCGAACCAGGCGTCATTGGTGACGTTCACAATAAGCTCGGCTGACGTGGCGTCAACCGCGACCAGATCGGGAAAGATGACCTCATAGCAAATAAACGGCAGCGCCCGGATGCCGCCGGGCAGCGTGATCGGGTGCCGCTCATTGCCGGCCGCGAAGGTCATTGGGCCGGCGACAAGCTGCTCAAGCCCAAAGCGGCCGAGCAGATCGGCGAAAGGCAGGTATTCACCAAACGGTACCAGATGAACCTTGTCGACGGCATCGACGATTTCGCCCCTTTCGTCGATCGCCACGACCGAGTTGTAGTAACGGCTTCCGGTCGCCGAGCCGCCTTCCTCGCGAACGACGCCGGCGACCAGCATCTGGCCATCGCCGAGCATCTCTCCGATGGCAGGCAAGGCATCCGGACGTTCGGTGAACAGAAACGGCACGGAGGTCTCCGGCCACAGGATCAATTGCGGCCTGTCATGGCCGGGTTCCGGCGCTTTGGCCGAAAGCCCCATCATGGTGGCGAAGATGCGGTCACGCACCGAGGCATCCCATTTTTCCGTGAGGTCGACGGCAGGCTGCACGATACGGACGTCGAGGCTGCGGGCGCCCGGCTTTTCGGGGGCGGCGAGCCTTATATAGCCGAAGCCGGCATGGGCAACGACCAGAACGACAAGCAACGCCACGCCGAGGCGAAGATGCCGGCGCGCCGCAAGCAGGGCCGGCAGTGCAAAGACGAAGACTGCAAGCGCATTCATGCCGATCATGCCGGTCACCGACACGCTCTGCATCAGCAAAGGCACCGGCATCGCCGCATAGCCGACGGCATTCCAGGGAAAGCCGGTGAACAGGAAGCCGCGCAACCATTCCGCCAGCGCAAAGCCGAAGGCGAGCGCGGCGATGCGGCCGATGTCATTGCTCCACAACAGCCGGGCAACCACGGCGGCGAAGCCATAGAAGAAGGCCAGCGCGAGGGGGATGCCAACCACCGCGAACGGCAAGGCCCAGGCGAAGCTGTCGGCCTCGACCAGAAGCGCCGAGCCAACCCACCACAGACCGGCAAGAAAGTAGCCGAAACCGAACCACCAGCCGATGGCGAAAGCCGGCAGCAAGCGTCGCAGAAAACCGTCCGAGGCTTCGCCGGTCGCGCCATCGAGAAGCCACACCAGCAGCGGGAACGAAACGAAACAGACGGCGAAGAAATCGTAAGGCGCCTGAGCGAGAACCGCCAGCGCGCCGGCAAGAAACGCCACCAGCGCGCGCCGCCAGCCCCAAAGCAGAATTATCCGGCCGGCCTGGCGCTCCATCTATGCTTCCGAGTCGTGCGAATCAGGAAGCAAGATTTATCAGGCCGCGGCCTTGGCTCCAAACCGGATAAGAGCGAACAAGTCCGCTCATAGCTATCGATGCCAGCCTTCGATCTTCAGTCCGCCCAGCCGCTCAGCCTCGTCGCGTGGGACGGAGCGGACAGTCTGGGAAAAGGTCCAGACATGGCCTTCAGGATCGCGCGCCCTGTACTGCCGTTCACCGTAGAACTGGTCGGCAGGCTCCTCGACGATCTCGGCTCCCGCCGCCCTTGCACGATCACAGTGGGCATCTATCCCGTCCTTGAGGCGCGCATAGACCGACTGCGTGTTCTTGCCTGCAACTGAAGCCGGGCTGGCTATATGGTCGGCCCATTCGGAATCGATGATGATATAGCCGTCGCCGAACCGCATCTCGGAATGGACGAGCCTGCCATCGGTATCGCTGACCACCATGCTCGGCTCGAAGCCGAAAGCCTTTTCAAGCCATGTCAATGCGGCCCGCGGATCCTGGTAGAAGACGCCGGAGCCCAGTGTCGAGTGCTTGAACGGGTCCTCAATCGGCATCGGGCGAGCCGCGTCCTTCAAGCCTGCTCGGCGCGGGCGGCGCGGCGGCGGCGCTCGCCCTTCAGGGTTTCGACTATGCGCACGCGCTTGACGCGGCGTGGGTCGGCGTCGAGCACATGGAACTCGAAGCCGGGTATGGCCTGCACCACTTCGCCGCGCGCCGGCACCCGGCCAAGCGTGTTGAAGATCATGCCGCCGATCGTGTCGACATATTCGCCGTGCTCGCCGGCGGCGAAATCCTCGCCGATCATCTTGGCGACATCGTCGATCTCGGCCTTGCCGTCGACGATGAAGACGCCTTCGCCGGCCTGGGTGATCATCGGCTCGTCGTCGTCGTGCTCGTCCTCGATGTCGCCGACCACCATCTCGACGATATCCTCGAGCGAGACGAGACCGTCGGTGCCGCCATATTCGTCGATGACCAGCGCCATCTGGGTCCGTGTCGTCTGCATCCGCCCCATCAGGTCGGAGGCGAGCATCGACGGCGGCACGAACAGCACCGGTCGGATCAGGTTGAGATCGCCGATGGTGCGCGCCAGATCGACCTGGGCGAGATCGAGAACCGTTGCGACCGCGGTTTTCCTGGTCGTCCTGCCCTTTCGGACGCGGGCGACCTTGGTGATGTGCGCCAGCACGTCGCGGATATGGACCATGCCGCGCGGGTCGTCGAGCGTCTCCGAATAGACCGGCATGCGGGAATGGCCGGACTGTTCGAAGAGCCCCAGAAGATCACCCAGCTTCGTGGTGATCTCGACCGCCTCGATGTCGGCGCGCGGCACCATGACGTCCTCGACGCGCACTTCGCGCAGACGCAGGATATTGTTGAGCATGGCGCGTTCGCCGGGCGAGAAGGATTCCGCATCGCTCGCCGTTTCGGCAAGCGCACCGGCAATCTCCTCGCGCAGGCTGGTGCCGTTGCGGTGCCTGAAAAGCCCGAGCACGCGATCGAACAGGGAAGGACCGGCAGGCGATGCCTCGCTGGCGAAGCTGCCGGTCGTGGTACTCGGACTCGAGCCCTCTTCCGTCGTTTCGGAAGGCTTGATCGCACTGCCGGCATCGGGGCGGGCGGCAGTCTCTGGTTTGTCGTTCATCATCGTCCGGTCAATTGATCTTTTGTAATTACGTGTAGGGATCGGGAATGGCAAGCCTCGCAAGTGCTGCGCGCTCTGTCGCTTCCATCAGTTCCGCTTCGGCGTCGGTTTCGTGATCGTAGCCCAGCAAATGCAGCAGGCCATGGATAACGAGATGGGAGATATGGTCCTCGACCGGCTTGTCTTCCAGTGCCGCCTCGCGCGCGACCGTCTCGGCGGCCAGCACGATGTCGCCGAGCATCGGCGGCAGCGGCCCGCCCCGGGCAAACGGAAAAGCCGGAAAAGACAGGACGTTGGTCGGCTTGTCCTTGCCGCGCCAGCCGGCATTGAGCGTGCGGATATGGGCATCGTCGGAAAAGAGGATGCTGAGCTCGGAACGCCCGTCCGCACCGGTTTCGGCAAAGGCGGCCGAGACGGCATGGTCGACCAGCCGCGTCAGCGTCGTCTCGGCGGGCCAATCTCCGGCCTCGATCGCGATATCGATCTCGACGGGAAGCGGCCCCCCCGCCTTTTGCTGCTCAGCCATGCGGCCGCATAATCATATCAGCCTTCGACACCCAAGCCCCTGGCCAGCTTGCCGTCGCGGTCGTAGGCCTTGACGATCTCGGCGACCAGCGGATGCCTGACGACGTCGCCTTCGTTGAAGCGGACCGTCACCATGCCGGTGACGCCGTCGAGGATTCTCAGCGCCTCGACCAGGCCGGACTTGGTGTTTGGCGGCAGATCGATCTGGGTCGGATCGCCGGTGACGATCATGCGCGAGTTCTCGCCGAGCCGGGTCAGGAACATCTTCATCTGCATGGGCGTGGTGTTCTGCGCCTCGTCGAGGATGACGGCAGCGTGCGCCAGCGTACGGCCGCGCATGAACGCCAGCGGCGCGATCTCGATGACCTCGGCGGCAATCGCCCGCTCGACCTTGTCGGCCGGCATCATGTCGTAGAGCGCGTCATAGAGCGGCCGCAGATAAGGATCGACCTTCTCCTTCATGTCACCCGGCAGAAAGCCAAGCCGTTCGCCGGCCTCGACCGCGGGGCGCGACAGCACGATGCGTTCGACCATGCCGCGTTCGAGCAGCATTGCCGCATGCGCCACCGCCAGATAGGTCTTTCCGGTGCCGGCCGGGCCGATGCCGAAGACGAGTTCCGACCGCTCCAGCGCGCGCATATAGGCGTCCTGGTTCAGCGAGCGGGCATAGATCGTCTTCTTGCGCGTCGATATCTGGGCGGCAGACACCTTGCCCTTGCGCTCCAGTGTCGGCAGCGTCAGTTGGTCGTCGGCGGCGATCGCCATGCGCACAGCGCCGTCGACATCGGACTGGCCGATATCGGTGCCTTTCTGCAGAATTCCGTAAAGATTGTCCAAGGCGCGGCGTGCCTGCTCGGCCGCCGAGGAAGAGCCTTTGATGGTCAATTGATTGCCGCGCGAGCGGATGTCGACGCCGAGCTTCTGCTCGAGTCTGGCCAGATTCTCGTCGAATTGGCCGTAAAGGGCGCTGGCAAGCTTGTTGTTGTCGAAAGTCAGTACGATGTGCGCCATATCCGAGGCCCCCGAGGGTAGGTTCTGGGGCAGGTTCTTCACTTCAGCAGCGCTCAACCGTCTCTCCTCATCTGCCGAGACCTTCAGGCCAATTCGGCGAACAGGCTGTTGTAGCCCGTCTTCGTGATTCGTACCTGGATAATGTCACCGATTTCGCCGGCCATTTCATCAACAATAACCGGCTGCAGCCAGGGCGAGCGGCCAACCTTCTGACCGGCCTGGCGGCCCGGCTTTTCGATCAGCGTGTCGATGGTCCTGCCGATCAGGCTTGCGCCGAAATCCTGCTGCTGTTTCAGCAGTAGCGCCTGCAGCCGCTGCAGGCGCTCGTCCTTGACGGCCTCCGGCACGTGATCACTCATCTCGGCGCCCGGCGTGCCGGGGCGCAGCGAATATTTGAACGAAAAGGCCGAGGCATAGTTGATGTCTTCGACCAACTGCATGGTCGCCTCGAAATCGGCTTCCGTCTCGCCGGGAAAGCCGACGATAAAATCGCCCGACAGCGCAATGTCGTTCCGTGCGGCACGGATGCGGTCGATCAACGTCAGATAGTCCTTGGCCATATGCCTGCGGTTCATCGCCTTGAGTATGCGGTCGGAGCCGGATTGCACCGGTAAATGTAGATAGGGCATCAGCGTAGGCAAATCACGATGGGCGGCGATCAATTCATCGTCCATGTCGCGTGGATGACTGGTTGTGTAGCGCAGGCGCGCCAGGCCCGGAATCTCGGCCAGCCTGAACAGCAGCCGGCCAAGGCCCCATTCCGCGCCGTTTTCACCTCTTCCATGCCAGGCATTGACGTTCTGGCCGAGCAGCGTCACCTCGCGCACGCCGGCATCCGCCAGGCGCTCGGCCTCGGCGACGATCTGTGCCACCGGCCGCGAGACTTCCGAGCCGCGCGTGTAGGGCACGACACAGAAGGTGCAGAACTTGTCGCAGCCTTCCTGAACGGTCAAGAACGCCGTCACGCCGCGCCTGATCAGTTCGGCGCGCTTCGGCTGCGGCAGATGCTCGAACTTGTCCTCGACGGCATAGTCGGTCTCGACGATCTTTTCGCCGCTCCGCGCCCTCGCCAGCACACCGGGCAGCCGGTGGTAGGTCTGCGGGCCGATGACCAGGTCGACGGCCGGCGAGCGGCGGATGATCTCGGCACCCTCGGCCTGCGCCACGCAGCCGGCGACGCCGACCAGCATTTCGCGCCCGGCCCTTGCACGCTCGGCCTTCAACTCACGGATGCGCCCAAGTTCGGAATAGACTTTTTCCGCCGCTTTCTCGCGGATGTGGCAGGTGTTGAGCAGCACCAGATCGGCCTCGCCGATAGCGTCTGTCGCGGCATAGCCGTCGGCCGCCAGCGCATCGGTCATGCGCTGCGAATCGTAGACGTTCATCTGGCAGCCATAGGTCTTGACGAAGACCTTTCTGGTCGCGGCAGGCAGAACGACTAGGTTTTCGGCGGCAGCGCCGATGTCGTCGCGTTCTATCGTGTTCAATTCCATTTCGCGGCTTCTAGCGCCTTTCCCTGACAAAAAACAGACGAATCTGGCCGGAACCTGCGCGGCTTACCGGCTTGGGCGCGGTTCGGCGAGAGCCGCCTGTACCATCTCGCGCACCTGGCGTTCCATCTGCTTTGCCGTTTCCTTGCGGCTGGAGCCCTTGGAGAAAGCAATCGCCTCGCCAAAATGCACCTCGACGTCGAGGGCGCCCTCGGCCATCAGCACCTTCAGATGCGGCATCAGCTCTTCATCGCCGATCCAGGCGGCAACCGGCCGATGCCGGCGGCCGAGCGGCACGCCATGCAGGCGCGTATAGACGATCGCCACCGGCTGGATGAAGACCTGTTCGGCCGCCCCTTCCGCAATCGCCATTGTAGCGGCGCCGAACAGCGTACTCTTGAACGGCAGGATCATGTTGCCGTCGCCGGTCGAGCCTTCGGCAAACAGCACCATGGCGTCGCCCTTAGCCATGCGGCCGGCGATCTCGCTCGCCTGGTCGCCCGACGAACGTTTGCGCTCACGTTCGATGAAGACAGTGCGCTGCAGCTTCGACAGCATGCCGATCAACGGCCAGCCGGCCATGTCGGCCCTGGCGATGAACGTCACGTCGACCATCGACCCCAGTACCATGATGTCGGTCCAGGAGATGTGGTTGGCGGCAATCAGCAATGGGCGCTGGCCGGACAGCGCCCCCTTGACATGGATGCGCAGCCCCAGCGCCCTGACGATCATCCTGTGCCAGATCTTCAGGATGAAGGTCTCGCGCCAGAGCCCGGTCCTCATCGACAGGACCTGCAGCGGCACAAGCACCAATGAGCCGACGACAACCAGCCCCAGCGCCAGGAAAATCCTGATTTTTCCGATCATCCGCACCACCCCGGCGTTTGGCTAGCGAAGATCGCGGCGCATGACAAGCGCGCCGGTCGGGCCGTGTTCCGGCGATTTGTAATAGTTGGCGCGCTTGCCGACCTCGCGGAAGCCAAGCCGCCGATAGAGCGCGATCGCAGCGACGTTGGTCTCGTCGACCTCGAGGAAAAGTGCCTCGGCGCGCTGTGCGTGCAATTCGCGCAGCACCGCATCCATCAATTGCCAGCCGAGCCCCCGGCGCCGATGCGAGCGTGCCACCGCGACCGTCAGGACCTCCCCCTCGCCGGCCGCCAGGCGCGCCAGCACGAAGCCGACCGGCGGCTTGGCGCCCTGTCCGGTCTCGCGCGCGGCATAGCCGAACACGGTGTCCTGCTCGAGCAGTGCGGCGAATTCGTCGTCGGTCCACGGCCGCGCGAAATCCTCGCGATGCAGCACCGACATGGCCGCGCTGTCGGCAATTGTCAGCGGCTCGAGCGCATAGTCCCTGCGGCGCGGCTGGAGGAACGGAATGCGCATCAGTTTTTTTGCCTCGATAAAACAAAGCCGGCCTGCGGCTTGGCGTCGGCGCCGCGCAGATAGAGCGGTTTCGGCTTTTCGCCCTCGCCCTTGGCTGCGGCCCGATGGGCATAGACGGCGATGTCGGCGGTGGCCGCCGTCCCGCCGAGATCGAAGCTGCGCCCGGCCGCCGCGGCAATTTGGGTTGCCGCCGTGCCCGCCAGAACCGGAGAGATGTCGGTCGCCATGGCTGCGGCTTGCGAGAGCGTGGTCACAGCCGGACCATAGATCAGAACCGACCTCTCATCGTAAAGCGCCGCATGGATCTCCTCGCGGCCTGCATCGAGCGCGGCGAGCACGGCGCGGCGGGGAAATATCGCTGCGGCCTCTGCGGCCAACGCCTCCAGAGTCGTCACGCCGATCGCGGGGATTTTCAGCGCCAGCGCAAGGCCGCGCGCCGCCGAGACGCCGACGCGCAGACCGGTGAAGGAGCCCGGACCGGTCGCAACGGCAATGGCGCCGAGGCCGGTAAAGTCCGTTCCGGCCGCCTTCAACGCCCCTTCGATGACACCCATCAGATGCTCGGCATGACCCTTGCCGAGATCGAGCACCGAACGGCCGAGTTCTTTCCCGGCCGCCGCGTCGTAGACGCAGGCGGCGCAGAGATTGGCGGCACAGTCGATGGCAAGCAACTTCATGAAGCGCCCGGTTGAGACAGTTTCGAAAGCAGCCTCCCTCTGCCCGCCAAGGCTGATCCCCGCAAGGGGAATATCCACAAATCTTCAGGCGACTTGCTTGGAGTGTGGGTCCAAGAAGGTAAGTTTCGACGAACGCAACTGCCACAAACCGTTGCCAGGATTAGCCGATCTGCTCGATACGCAGCACGTGATTGTCCCAGACATAGTCCGGCTCGGAACGGATCGTGCCACCGCCCTCGACAATTTCGCCGGCGCCCGTCGTCGCCATGAAGCTTTTCCCATCGGGCGCCACGCCACAGACCTCGACCAGCGCCTTGGTAGCGACGATGCGGCTGCTGGCGGTGTCGATCACGGCAAGCGAATTCCCCTCAGGCGAAGACACGGCGATGGTGCCGGCGGCAGGGTTGGCGGCGACCGAGCCGATATAGTTCCTGAAGCCGGAGAGCACGTCTTGCGACATGTCGAGCAATTGCAAGTCCTTGCCGCGCGGCGCGCGGCCGACCAGCGGGGGACGATCGGTACCCGGCCCCCTGTATTGACAGCCGAACCAGACGGTGCCGGACCGGTCGGCATCCATATGGCGGATCGACAGTTGGTGCAGCGCCGGCGGCAATTCGTGCTTTTCGGTGAGATCGCCGGTAAGGCGGTCGACCAGAACATAGGACGGCTTCATCGTTGCGATATTGAGCTCTGCGCGGCCATAATCCGGATGCGTCTCGATGCCGCCATTAGCCACAGCAATCGTCCTGCCATTGGAAAGCAGCAAAAGCTCGTGTGGGCCCATGCCGTAGGTCGGGAACTCGCCGATGCGCTTGAATTTCGCATGCGTGTCATAGACGCCGACCACGCCGGCGGCATTGTCGAAATCGTTCTCGGTGGCGTAGAGCAGCGTGCCGTCGGCCGAGAACACGCCATGGCCGAAAAAATGTCGGCCGGCAACGCTGGCAATGGTGTGCGGTTCATCGCGGCCGGTATGGTCGAAGACGACAGCAAAGGTGCCCGGCTGCCTGGCAAACACCACCGACCGCTTCGACACCGGGTCGAAAGTAACGTCGTGGCCCCGATCGGGCAGATCGATCGTGTGCAACAACTTGCCGGCCTCGGACAGGACGGCCGCGCCATAGCTGCCGTCGCGCTTGACGAAAGCGGTGGCGAAGACCGCGTCGGCGTCGAGTGTCTTTGCCCAGGCCGACGGCGCCATCGCCGCTACGAAACCAGCGCCTGCGGCCCTCAGGAAATCGCGCCGATCGATCAGCGGCGTCCTCATGATCAGTCGCCGTCCAGTGACGAGAACCCGGCGGTCAGGCCAAATTCGGCGGTCAGCCTGGTTCCGATCAGGGTCGTCAGGCTGGATGTCACCAGCGAGAAATAATCGAGCTTGCGGCGCAGCGCCGGATCGGCAAGTGCCTTGTCGATCGGACCCCTGATCGCCTTGGCCGCCTCGATCCCGTTGGTGAGCTGGATGTGAACCGATTCCGCCATCCAGCGCGCATCGGGCGGCAGCGCGTCGCCAAGCTGCGAGGCCTGGAACAGCGCGTCCATGCCCGCCAGGTTCCCGGTCAGCGAGCGGGCGGTGTTTTGCGAGCGCCAATAGATCGCCTGTTTCGGTTTGTCGGCCTCCGGCTTGGCGCCCAGGAAGCCTTTCAGGCGCACGTCGCGCACCATTTTCAGCTCGTTGATGAAGACGCCGACCAGTTCGGTCACCGCTTCGGTGCCGCCGTGATAGAGCGCGTTCTGCGGACCCGGATTGGCCCAGAGCGCGGCAAAACCGTCGGGCTTGGTCCAGGCATCGCTGACCTCGCCGGCGATTGCCTCGATATTGCCGGCAATGGCCGCACCGTAGGCGCAGCGATAGGCGGCGTCCCTGCCGGCCAATTGATCGGCGCCGTCACCATGGAGCACGAATTCCAGTGCGCCGAGCCCTTGCATGGCGACGCTCTTTGTCGCCAGCTGGGCCGGATCGGCGGCTGTCGGATCCTTGCCGGCAAGTGCTGCCTGCACCTGCTTCAGGCCGATGCTCTTGCGGTCCGGCCAAAACAGCATGCGCTCAAGCCGGTTGTTTTCGGAGATCGGCCCGAAACGGATGATTTCCACCACCGACCAGGCATCCACGACACCCGAGAATTCGGCGCGTGCCGCATCGAGATTGTCTTGCGAGGGCGCCTGGCAAAGCGCGTGCATGATCTTCGCCAAGCCGTCCGCATGGTCATGCAGCCTGGCGTAGGCCGGGCGGACGAAGCCGTCGGTCGCCCGCTGGATCACATCCGAAGCCTTCACCGCCGCGGATGCTGGCAGCGCACCGTTGAGGACCAGCAGAGCGAGCGCAAGCGCAAGACGCTTCGGCATCAGAGCGACTCCAGAAATTTGATCAGCGCATCGCGATCGGCCGCTTCAGCGGCGGCAAAGCGGTCACGCGCCTTCTGGCCCTCGCCGTCATGCCACAGGATCGCCTCGGCCAGGCTGCGCGCGCGCCCGTCATGCAGGAAGAAGGTGTTGCCGCTGACGGTCTGGGTGAGCCCGATGCCCCACAGCGGCGGCGTGCGCCATTCGCTTCCCGTGGCCTCGCCCACCGCCTGCCCGTCGGCAAGGCCTGGTCCCATGTCGTGCAGCAGGAAATCGGAATACGGCCAGATCAGCTGGAAGGCCTGCGCCTTATTCGGGGTGCCGCGACGGGTGACGAATTTCGGCGTATGGCAGGAGATGCAGCCCATATCGTAGAACAGTTTTTTGCCGGCGAGCACGTCCGGTCTGTCGAGATCGCGCCGGGCCGGCACGGCAAGGTTTTGCGAATAGAAGGTAACGAGGTCCATGACCGGCGGCGGCGCTTCGACCGGACCGAGGCGCTCCTGCACGCCGTTGGGCAGGGCAAGGCAGGTCTTTTCTCCGGAGGTGCAATCGCCCCAGTGCTTCGGCACCTCGGGCGTCGAAATGCCGATATCGCCGGCAAAAGCGTCCGCCGATTGCTGGCGGATCGATACCGCCTGCGCCTTCCAGCCGAAACGGCCGAGCGTCAGTTCACCGCTGCTGCCGTCGCGAATTATATTGGGCCTGCCGGAAATGCCGTTGCCATCGCGGTCGGCGGGATCGGCACGGGCAAGGATGTCGGCCGGAGCGATCTGCTCGACCAGGCCAAGGCCGATCATCGGCGGCGTCATGCGCGGCGACAGCGTGGTGTGCGGGTCGAGCGGCCCGTAGGCTAGGCCCTCGACCGAATAGCTCGGCTTGCGCAGCGATACCGTGCTGCCGTCCGCCAATTTCACCTTCTCGTCCTGATAGTCGACATGCATCCTGCCTTCGCCCTGCAGGCCGGGTACCGCCAATTCCTGCAATTGCGTGCCATAGACCGGGTCGGGGAAGTTGAGCACCTTGTGATCGGCGAGCGCGGCTTTCTCCTCCTCGGTACTGGCTTGCCTTGCCAGGCGCAGGAACATCGAGGTGGTGCGGCTGTCGCCTTCGGGCGGATGGCCGCGGCCGTCCTTCAGATGACAGTTCTGGCAGGCGCGCTCATTGAACAGGGGGCCTAGCCCATCCGAGGCCTGTGTCGAGGATGGCGAGGACACCCAGTTCTTGCGGAAAATGGCGTTGCCGAGCTTGAAGGTGCCCTCTTCCTCGAAGCTGATGTTGGCAGAGGATTGCGAGAAGGCGTCCTTGTTGACGTCCTTCTTCGAGGTGCCGGCGCCGCCCTGCATTAGCTCGAATTGCTCGGGCTTGGAGAAATCGCTGGTCGGCCTGGTAATGGCGATGACGCGCGCCAGATCCTTCGGCGTCAGATCGGTGCGGCTGGTAGCAAGCCCCGCCGGTTGCGGCGCTCCGGCCAGCGCCGAGGCTGTGAGCGTCGCCACCACGGCAAGAAAAGCGCCGCGAACCATTCCGTATCGCGGTTTCTTCTGAGGCGGCAGGCCGCAATGCTCGGCCGGCCGCAAGCGGCGCATGAAATCTAGGGGGCGCCGCATTCCTGCATGTCCTTATTCCGCCTCGTCGGCCGATGCCGCGTTGAGCTGGCCGTATTTTTCCTCGCCGATCGAGGCCAGCAGATCGAGTTGCGTCTCGAGGAAGTCGATGTGACCTTCCTCGTCAGTCAGCAATTCCTCGAACAGCTTCATCGTCACGTAGTCGCCTGCCTCGTTGCAGATCTCGCGCGACCGCTTGTAGGCAGTGCGCGCGTCATATTCGCCGGCAAGATCGGATTCGAGCACTTCCTTGACATTCTGCCCGATGCGCAGCGGCGCCACGGACTGCAGGTTCGGATGGCCCTCGAGGAAAATGATGCGCGCCACGAGCCGGTCGGCATGGTGCATTTCCTCGATCGATTCGGCGCGTTCCTTCTTCGCCAGCTTGGCGTATCCCCAGTCTTCCAACAGCCGGAAATGCACCCAGTACTGATTGACCGCTCCAAGTTCCAGAAACAGAGCCTCGTTAAGCCGCTCTATGATCTGCTGTTCGCCTTTCATGGGTTCTGCTCCCGTATTGGACGCGCAGGCCTCTGACGCGATCCAGGTGTGAAACAATGTCCACGCCGCTCGCCGCCGAGCGGGTGTGGTAATTTTCGGTGACCCGAATGATCGTTTCGACCACATTTGGGAAGCAGCCGCAACAGCGACCGCGCTTGTGCATGGCATGATAGACCTTCGCCGGCACGATAAGCTGCCAAGGGTCCTCATCCAGCAGTTCGACGATCGTCTGCTCTATCTCCTTTTCGGTGATGATGTTGCAATGGCAGATCAGCATTTGGCGCTCTGGCTGACGGCGCTCATTGCGCCGCGTGGCTGGTGGTTTCGATAGTTTACTGGAACACCTTGTCCGGTGAATCGAGGCTGTCCGAGCCCTCGAAGGCTATGGCATTGAGCTTCAGGGTACCGACGGCGCGTTCGATCGACTTGGTCTGATCGACCAGCGCGTCGATCGCCGCCTGCACGGTGGCATTGCCTTCCGTGTTGCCCTCTCCGATCTGCTGGTCATAGGCCTCGCCGGCAAGCGCCCGCGCCTTGATGGCCTCCATCTTGGCGACGGTAACATCCAGCTTGTCCGACAATTCCTTGTCGATCGCCGGATCGGCCGCCTTGACCATGTCGGCGACCGACGGGCCCTCCACGACAGTGCCGTCAAGCCGCGTGTAGCTGCCGTGATAGGCGGCGCGGATGCCGACGGCGTCATTGAGATGGGAGTTGTAGGTGTTGTCGGAGAAACAATCGTGCTCCTCTTCCGGATCGTGCAGCAAGAGGCCGAGCTTCATCCGCTCGCCGGCGAGCTCGCCATAGGACAGCGAGCCCATGCCGGTGAAGATGGTCGAAATGGCGGCGTTCTGCTCGCCATCGACAAGGTTCTTGCGGGCGGCGCCGCCTTCTTTCCAGTCGTTGACCATGTCCTTGAGATCGGAAACCAGAAGGTCGCTCGCCGATTTCAGGTACTGCGAGCGGCGGTCGCAATTGCCGCCGGTGCAATTGGTGAGGTCGTAATCGGTGTAGGGCCGCTCGCCGGCGCCCGGACCGGTGCCGTGCAGGTCTTGCCCCCACAGCAGGAATTCGATGGCGTGATAGCCGGTCGCCACATTGGCCTCGATGCCGCCGGCCTCCTGCAGGGTGCCGGAGAGGAACTCCGGCGTCAGATTGGTGGCGTCGACCTTCTTGCCGTTGATCTCGATCGACTTGTTGGCGATCACATTGGCGGTGTAGAGCGCGTTGGCGTCCGATTCGGTGCCGTAGCTCTTGGCGACATAGTCGATCAAGCCTTCGTCGAGCGGCCAGGAGTTCACCTTGCCTTCCCAGTCATCGACGATGGCATTACCGAAGCGATAGACCTCGGTCTGCTGATAGGGAACGCGCGATGCCTTCCACGCCTCGCGGGCGGCATTCAGCGTCTCAGCCGATGGCTTGGCGAGCAGTGCATCGACAGCCTTGTCGAGCGCCTCGGCCGTGATCAGCGAATCCTCGTATTTGGCAAGCGCAATGTCGGAATAGGTCTTGATGACCGCCTTGGTATCGGTTTGCGCCTTGGCCGGCAGCACGAACACCGCCGCCGTAAGCATCGCGGTGGCGCCGATCGCCGCAAGCCTGCCGCCATACCGCGCCGTGATCATCGTTCTCATGACTGTCTCTCCTCGGGAATCAATGAAATGCCGGCGCCGCGGCGGGCAGTTGCCAGCGGGCAAAGAAGGGTCGCGCCATCGCGCGGTTCGCGGAAGAAAGACACCGAAATGCCTCCAATCGAAAGGGTTCAAGGCCCAGACATCAAAGGGATGCGCTGACGCGCGAGCTTCCATAAAACGGCGAAGACGCCGGATGTCAACCGGTGGGCGTAGAAAAAATTCAATTGAAACAATAGTTTAGAATTATTCTAAACTAGAACTGTCAACTTTAACGCCGATCTATCCGGAATGCCGGCGCATGAAGCGATTGACAGGTGGCCGTTCCGGGTGCGACCCGGATCGGCGCTCTTGCGGCGGCGCCGGACAATCGCCACCTGGCGGGAAGTCCTAGATTTGGAGGAGGAATCGGGCTGTTATGAAGAACGGGGTTGTCATTGTCGGTGCGGGTCATGCGGGCGTGCAAGCGGCCGCCAGCCTGCGCGAAGAAGGCTATGACGGTCCGGTGATCCTGATCGGCGACGAAAACGAATTGCCCTACCACAAGCCGCCGCTGTCGAAGACCTTCATCAAGGATCAGCAAGCAAAGCCGCAGCCGCTGCGCGGCGAGGCTTTTTATACCGGCAGCGCCATCGACTTCCGGCCAGGCATCCGGATCGAGCGCATCGATGCAGGCGGCCGCAGGCTGGAGATATCGGGCGGCGGCGTGCTGCCGTTCGACCGGCTGGTCCTCGCCACCGGCGCGCGGCCGCGCCTGCTGCCGCTGCCGGGTTCGGAGCTTTCCGACGTTGTGTCGCTGCGCTCGCTCGGCGATGCCCGCCTGATCCGCCAATTGAGCGTGCAAAGCGAGGAGGTCGTCATCCTCGGCGGCGGCTTCATCGGCCTGGAGATTGCCGCAACGCTCACCGCCGCAGGCCGCAAGGTCACCGTGGTCGAGGCGGTCGACCGGCTGCTCGGCCGCGCCGTGGCGCCGGTCATCGCCAGCCATGTGCGCCAGCGGCTGGAAGCGACCGGTGTGCGCATCCTTACCGGCACCACCATCGAACGGCTGGAGGGCGAGAACGGCCGTGTTTCGGCTGCAATCACCTCATCCGGCGAGAGATTGCCGGCACAGATGGTCGTCATCGGCATTGGCGTCGTGCCGAATGTCGAATTGGCCGAAGCCGCCGGTATTGCCATCGCCAACGGCATCCGCGTCGACCAGCAGATGCGCACGTCGGTGCCGGAAATCCTCGCCATCGGCGACGCCGCCTCCTACCGGCACTGGTTCACCGGCGGCGACGTGCGGCTGGAATCGGTGCAGAACGCCACAGACCAGGCGCGGCTCGCCGCGCGCACCATCATCGGCCATGCCGACAATTACTCGGCGGTGCCGTGGTTCTGGTCCGATATCGGCGACATGAAGCTGCAGATGGTCGGCCTGATTGCGGGCGGCGACAGCCATGTCGTGCTGGGCGACGTGGCCGAAAACAAATTCTCGATCTACCACTACGCCGCAGGCCGGCTGCTCGGCATCGAATCGGTCAACCGGCCCGGCGACCATATGCTTGGCCGCAAGATGCTCGGCGCCGGCTTTTCGCCGTCGCCGCAGATTGTCGCGACCGGGCCCGACGGGCTGAAGGCCGCGCTCGCCGCCTTCCAGCCGGCAGAGCCTGCAAGAGCGGCCGGATAGCTCAGGCGGCGCGAACTTCGCGGATCGAGCTTTCCAGGATGTCGAGCGCTTCGTTCATGACGGCGTCCTGGATGGTGATCGGCGCGAGGAAGCGGATGACGTTGCCGTAGACGCCGCAGGTCAGCAGGATCAGGCCCTTGTCGAGCGCCTTCAGCCGGACCGCATTGGCGAGTTCCGACGACGGCAGCCCCTTCGTCACATCGTTGAACTCGACCGCGTTCATGAAGCCGGGTCCTCGGATATCGACGATCTCAGGCGCTTCGTCGCGGATCGATTGCAGGCGCTGCTTCAGACGGTTGCCCAGCGTGTTGGCGCGGTCGCAGAGCTTCTCCTCATCGATGACGTCGAGCACCGCATGCGCCGCGGCGACGCCGATCGGGCTGCCGCCATAGGTGCCGCCTCGCCCGCCGGGGCTGGGCGCATCCATGATCTCGGCACGCCCGGTGACGGCCGCCAGCGGGAAGCCGCCGGCCAGGCTCTTGGCCATGGTGGTGATGTCGGCCGCCACCTCGTGGTGGTCCATGGCAAACATCTTGCCGGTGCGGGCAAAGCCGGTCTGCACTTCGTCGGCGATCAGCAGCATGCCGTGCTGGTCGCAGATCTTGCGCAATGCGGTCATGAAGTCGCGCGGCGCCTCGTAGAAGCCACCCTCGCCCTGCACCGGCTCGACGATGATCGCGGCGACGCGGGCCGGGTCGACATCGGCCTTGAACAGCCGGTCGAGCGCGGCCAGCGAATCGGCGACCGAGACGCCGTGCAGCGCCACCGGGAACGGCGCATGGAAGACATCCGCCGGCATGGCGCCGAAGCCGACCTTGTAAGGCACGACCTTGCCGGTCAGCGCCATGCCCATGAAGGTGCGGCCGTGAAAGCCGCCGGAAAAGGCGATGACCGCCGGCCGGCCGGTGGCATTGCGGGCGATCTTGATCGCGTTCTCGACCGCCTCGGCGCCGGTGGTGACGAAAATCGTCTTCTTGTCGAACTTGCCGGGGAGCATGCCGTTCAGCCGTTCTGCCAGCCTGATATAGCTCTCATAAGGCACGACCTGGTAGCAGGTGTGGGTGAAACGGTCGAGCTGCGCCTTGACCGCTTCGATCACCCTAGGGTGACGGTGGCCGGTGTTGACGACAGCGATGCCGGACGAGAAATCGATATAGCGGCGGCCTTCGACGTCCCAGATCTCCGAATTTTCGGCGCGATCGGCATAGATCTGAGTGGTCATGCCGACGCCGCGGGAAATCGACTGGTTCTTGCGTTCGGAAATGGCTGAATTTGTCATCGTACCCCTCGCCGGGCCGGCGCCCGCTCTCGTTTGATGGCTGTTGAGACTCTTCTGGGCTTATTTCAGTTTTTCCTCAAGTTGGCACCGCCGCCGGGCGATTGGGCCTGCCGGTCGGCGTCAGCAACCGAACGCCCGTCGCTCATGCCGTCCTGACAAACCCCTCGCTCGCCCTCAGCAGATTGCGCGTGTAGTCCTTGGTGACGCGGCGCTCGACAAGGTCGCCGGCGGCGAGGTGCTCGACCGCCTCGCCGTTCTGCATCACCATCAGCCGCTCGCACATATGGGTGATGATGGCGAGGTCGTGGCTGACCATCAGGAAGGTCAGCTTGCGGCGCCGCCGGATCTCCTCCAACAGGTTGAGCACTTCGGCCTGTACGGAAGCGTCGAGCGCCGACGTGGGTTCGTCGAGCAGCAGGATCGAGGGTTCGAGGATCAGGGCGCGGGCGATCGCGACGCGCTGGCGCTGGCCGCCCGACAGTTGATGCGAATAGCGGAAGCGGAATCCGGTTCCCAGGCCGACCTCGTCCAGCGCCCGCTGGATGCGCTTTTCACCGTCAGCGAAGCCGTGAATGGCGAGTGGCTCCTGCAGCAGGCGGTCGACGGTCTGGCGCGGGTGCAGCGAGCCGTACGGGTCCTGGAAGACCATCTGCACCTCGCGATAAAACGCCTTGTCGCGGCGCGCGCCGAGCGTTTTGCCGTTGACGGTAATGGTGCCTGATGCGGCCGGCGCCAGGCCGGCGATTGCCCTGAGAAGGGTCGACTTGCCGGAGCCGGATTCGCCGACGAGGCCGAACGATTCACCGGATTGCACCTCGAGGCTGACGCCTTTCAGCGCGCGGAAGCGGTCGAACATCACCTCCAGCCTGTCGACGGAAAGGGCTGCCGTCATGCCGCCCACTCCGGCTTGCGGTCGAGCACCGGCAACGGGTGGCGGTCGGCGCCGATCTTGGGCATGCAGTTGAGCAGGCCGCGTGTATAGGGATGCTGGGCGCGGCCGAGTTCGGAGGCCTTGAGCTGTTCGACCACCTTGCCGGCATACATGACGATGACACGATCGCAGAAGGACGAGACCAGGCGCAGGTCGTGCGAGATGAAGATCAGCCCCATGCCGCGCTCGCTGACCAGCCGGTCGAGGATGCCGAGCACGTCGAGCTGCACGGTGACGTCGAGCGCCGAGGTCGGCTCGTCGGCGATCATCATCTCCGGCCCGGCGATCAGCATCATGGCGATCATGGCGCGCTGGCCCATGCCGCCGGAAACCTCATGCGGATGCAGGTCGAAGACACGGACCGGATCGCGGATCTGCACAGCCTCCAGCATGGCAAGCGCGCGCTCGCGGGCTTCGGCCTTGGAGACCTTCTCATGCGTGCGCAGCGTCTCGACGATCTGGCGGCCGATGCTCATCACCGGGTCCAGCGAATATTTCGGATCCTGCAGGATCATGGCGATACGCTTGCCGCGCAGCGCCCGGCGCTCGCGCGGCGAGGCGGCCAGCAGGTCGATGCCGTCGAAAGCGAGCGTCTTCGCGGTCACCTCGGCCTGCGGCGGGGTCACTCCCATGATGGCGCGGCCGGTCTGCGATTTGCCCGATCCGCTCTCGCCGACGATGCCGAGCCGCTCGCGGCCGAGCGAGAAGGAAACGCCGCGCACCGCCTCGATCAGGCCGGTGCGCGTCGGGAAGGTAACGCGCAGGTCGTCGACTTCGAGAAGCGTGCTCATTGGTCACCGCTTCGGGGATCGAGCGCGTCGCGCAGGCCGTCGCCGAGCAGGTTGAAGCCGAGGCTGACGATGAGGATGGCAAAGCCCGGCGCGCCCGCCACCCACCACTGGTCGAGCACGAAGCGGCGGCCCGATGCGATCATCGCGCCCCATTCCGGCAGCGGCGGCTGCGCGCCGAGACCGAGGAAGCCGAGACCGGCGGCGGTCAGGATGATGCCGGCCATGTCGAGCGTCACCCTGATGATCAGCGAGGAGATGCAGAGCGGCATTATGTGGCGAAGCACGATGCGGAACGGCGAGGCGCCCATCAGCTGCACCGCCTTGATGTAATCGGAATTGCGCACCGTGAGCGTTTCGGCGCGCGCAATGCGGGCATAGGGCGGCCACGAGGTGATGGCGATGGCGAGCACGGCGTTTTCGATGCCGGGGCCGAGCGCGGCGACGAAGGCCAGCGCCAGGATCAGCTTCGGAAAGGCGAGAAAGATGTCGGTGATGCGCATCAGGATCGCATCGGTCCAGCCGCCGGCATAGCCGGCGACGGTGCCGACCAGCAAGCCGATGGGCGCGGCGATGATGGCAACCAGAATGACGACGTACAGTGTCCAGCGCGAGCCGAAGATGATGCGCGAATAGATGTCGCGGCCGAGATCGTCGGTGCCGAACCAGTGCGCGGCACTCGGCGCCAGCAGCCGCGAGCCCTTGAGGTCGCCGAATGTCGGCGAATAGGGCGCCAGCACATCGGCGAAGGCCGCGACCACCAGTAGGGCGATGATGAT
The DNA here is from genome assembly GCF_040319365.1 of Mesorhizobium sp. M0923. NCBI lineage: Bacteria > Pseudomonadati > Pseudomonadota > Alphaproteobacteria > Hyphomicrobiales > Phyllobacteriaceae > Mesorhizobium > Mesorhizobium sp. M0923. The sequence goes on from NZ_JAMYNW010000004.1 coordinate 195,867, forward strand.
GAGCAGGCCGGCAAACGCCAGCCGGTTGGCGGAGAAGCGCCGCCAGGCCACGTAGGCGCGGCCGAGCCTTGCCTGCACGCGCGACGCCGGCCGCTCGCTGAGCAGCCAGTCGCGGCGGGTTTGAATCGCTTCCGTGCTCATCCTGCCTTCGTCCTCATCCTGCCTTGGTCCTGGGATCGAGCACCCGGTAGAGCAGGTCGGAGAATAGATTGATGGCGATGAAGACCGAGCCAATGATGATGGTGCCGCCGAGCACGGCATTCATGTCGGCGTTCTGCAGCGAGTTGGTGATGTAGAGGCCGATGCCCGGCCACGAAAACACCGTCTCGGTCAGCACCGAGCCTTCGAGCAGCCCGGCATACGACAGAGCGATCACCGTAACCATCGGCACCGCGGCGTTGCGCAGCGCGTGACTCCAGATGATGCGCGTTTCGGACAGGCCCTTGGCTCGTGCCGCGACGATATATTCCTGGGTGAGTTCGTTCAGCATGAAGGAGCGCGTCATGCGGCTGATATAGGCGAGCGAGAAATAACCGAGCAGCGAGGCCGGCAGGATGATGTGGCGGAAGGCATCGGCAAATACGTCCCACTGCCGCTGCCAGAGTGCATCCAGCAGGTAAAAGCCGGTAATCGGCGTGAAGGTGTATTCGTAGACGACATCGAGGCGGCCGGGAAAGGCGACCCATTGCAGCTTGGCGTAGAACAGAACCAGCGCCAGCAGCCCCAGCCAGAAGATCGGCACGGAATAGCCGACAAGGCCGATGATCCGCACGACCTGGTCGATGACGCTGCCGCGCCGCACCGCGGCCAGCACGCCAAGCGGCACGCCGATCACCGAACCGATCAATGTTCCCAGCGTCGCCAGTTCGAGCGTCGCGGGAAAGGCGCGGCGGATATCGGTCATCACCGGATTGGTGGTCAGCACCGAGGTGCCGAAATCACCGTTCAGGGCATGTTTGACATAGATGTAGAACTGCTCGACCAGCGGCAGGTCGAGGCCCATCTCGCGGCGCGTTCGTTCGACGACATTGGCCGGCGCCCGGTCGCCGAGCACCGCCAGCACCGGGTCGATCGGGATGACACGGCCGATGAAGAAGGTCACCGCGAGCAGACCGAGATAGGTCGTTATCGCGATGACCAGGAACCGGGCGATCGATGAGGCCACGGCAACGGCGCGGGCGCCGCCGCGCCCTGCCGTCACTTCGCTTTCAGCCACACTCATACGGCGCGTCCGCCGGCGTCACTCCTTCGAGACGGGGCCGACGAAGTTGGTGTCGAAGCTCGGGCCGAGCGCAAAGCCCTTGAGGTTCTTGCGCAGGCCGGCCACTTCCAGCTGCTGGTGGATGATGACGAAAGGACTGGTGTCGAGGATCTTCTTCTCGAGATCCTGGTACATTGTGGCGCGCTTGGCCGCGTCCTTCTCGAGCAGGGCGGCCTCCGTTTGCTTGGTCAGGTCCGGAATGTCCCAGGCGTTGCGCCAGGCCAGCGTCTTGGTCTTGCCTTCATCCGAATTGTCCGGGTTGCTGGCAAAGGTCTGCGCATTGGAATTCGGGTCGAAATAGTCCTGGCCCCACTGGCCGATATAGATGTCGTGGTTGCGGGCGCGGTATTTGGTCAGCGTCTGCTTGCCGTCGCCGGGGATGATCTCCAGCTTGATGCCGGCCTGTCCCAACGTCTGCTGGATCGATTCCGCCATGCCCGTCGTCGGCTGGCCGGTGCGCACGTCCATGGTGACGCTGAAGCCGTCGGCGAGACCCGCCTTGGCGAGCAGTTCCTTGGCCTTGGCGACGTCGAACTTGAACGGATTTTCGTCCAGCTCGCCGAGTACGCCCTTGGGCAGGAAGGTCTGATGGATCTCGCCGATGCCCTTGAGGATGGTCGTGCTCAAGGCATCGTAGTCGACCAGATATTTGAACGCCTGGCGAACCTCGGGCTTGGCGAGGTTCGCGTTCTTCTGGTTGAGGCTGATGTAATAGACCGTGCCCTTCGGCGCGCTGGTGGTGGTGAGGTCGGCATTCTTGGCGATGGCGTCGAGATCGTTCGGCTCGAGATTGCGGGCGACGTCGATGTCGCCGGCTTCCAGCGCCAGGCGCTGGCCCGAGCTTTCCTTCATGTTGCGATAGATGACACGGGCAAGCTTGGCCTTCTCGCCGTTGTAATTGTCGTTGCGTTCCAGCACGACGGCCTCGTTGGCGCGCCATTCGCGCAGCTTGAAGGCGCCGGAGCCGGCATAGCCGGTCTTCAGCCAGGCATTGCCGAAATCATTGTCCCATTTGTAGTCGGCGCTCGGCGTGACCGCGGCGACATGCTCCTTGACCAGCTTGGCGTCGACCACCGAGGCGACCGTCGCCGACAGGCAGTTCAGCACGAAGCTCGGCGCATAGGCCTTGTCGACGGTGAACTGGAACGTCGTATCATCAACGGCCTTCGCCTTCTCGGTGACATTGCCGCCATCGATGCCGAACTGGCCGATGATGAAGGCCGGGCTCTTGTCGAGCTTGATGGCGCGCTCGAACGAATAGGCGACGTCCGCCGCCGTGATCGGATTGCCGGAGGCGAATTTGAGGCCGGGCTTGAGCTTGAACGTGTAGGTCAGGCCGTCGTCGGAGACGCTCCAGCTTTCCGCGAGATCGCCTTTGACCTTGGAGGTGTCGCTGAGGTCGAGGCGTACCAGGAGATCATAGGTGTTGCCGGTGATTTCGGCGGTCGACAATTCGAATGCCTCGCCCGGATCCATGGAGATGATGTCGTCGATGGCGAAACCCTCGACCAGCGTGTCGGCGGGCGTGACCGCGAAGGCAGGCGCAGCGGCCAGAAGCAGCGCGGACATGGCCGCGCCCGCGAGCAAGAAGCGGGAGCGTAGAGCAAACTTTTCCATCATCATTTTAACTGTTCCCTGTTTTTGTTGACCTGAGTTCCCGGCTCAGGGTTGTGGCATTTTCTTGCCGCGTCGAACGGTGATCCCCGGACCATTGTCTTGGCAATTTTTGTGCAGTTCCGGCTCACCATATCCGGCGGTTTCGAGCGCGGCAACGAGCATTTGCAGAACGGTCGATTGGGCCAGACCGGCGGTGCGAAAACCCGGCTATTTCAGCGCGGTAGCCAGGTCGGCGTCGGGAAAGCAGGTAGCGGAACGGCCGTTTCTGGCCTGCCATTTGCCGATCGAGCGGCGCGTCTTGAAGCCGGGCAGGCCGTCGGCGCTGCCGACATCATAACCCTTTGCCTCCAGCGCCCGCTGCAGGGCGGCGATGTCGGAGCGGTAGAGCCCGCCGACCGCGCCCCAATTGCCCGAGAAATTGCTGTCGCCATGGGCGATGCGATCGGCGCCATGGCCGATGAACAGGGCATAGAGATCGCTGGTGTTGTACTGCTTCAGCACGTAGAAATTGGGGGTCACGATGAAGGCCGGGCCGCTGCGCCCGGCCGGCATCAAAAGAAAACCTTCTGCCTTCAGTTCACTCGCCGGGAATGGTTTACCCGACACACGCCTGATACCCATATCAGCCCATTGCGAAATCTTCTTGCCCTGGTCGGGACCTTCGAGCGAGCACGAGACGCTGTCCGGTATCGTCACCTCGAAGCCCCAGCCGCGGCCCCTGACCCAGCCATAATGCACGAGATAATTGGCGATCGACGCCAGTATGTCGGGCCTCGAATTCCAGATGTCGGTGCGGCCGTCGCCATCGAAATCGACGGCATGCTTCAGAAACGACGTCGGCATGAACTGCGGCTGACCGAGCGCACCGGCCCAGGACGATTTTATCGCGCCGACCGGGGCAAGCCCGCGCTCGACGATCTCGAGCGCCGCCAGCAGCTCGGTGCGGAAGAATTCTTTCTTCGTCGACATGAACGCCTTGGTGCCCAGCACCTCGAAGGCGTCGTAGGGCAGCTTTGCCGCACCGAAGCCGCTCTCACGGCCCCAGATCGCCAGCAGCACTTCGCCGGGCACGCCATAGCGCTTCTCGATCGCCGCAAGGGTCCTAGCGTTGGCCGCCTCGCGGGTGCGGCCGCCGGCGGTGACCGCGCGAACTATCTTTTCGGCGAAATAGGCGCCCGGCGAACCGAACTCGGCCTGATGCTGCTTCCGCGGCGTCGTCGCCTTCTCGCCCGGCAGCACCAGGTCGGGCAGCTTGAGGTTCGGCTTGACGCCGTCGAAGGCGGCATCGAAGGTTTTCCTGGAGATGCCTTTGGCATTGGCTTCGGGCCAGAGGTCGTTGCCAAGCCAGGCGCGGAACTGGTCGTCGATTTTTGCCGCCGAGACAGGGGTGGCGAGGAGGAAGGCGGCAAGTGCGGCGAGAAGAAACGCGACGGCTATTTTGTGAAAGCAGCGATCCGTCCCACCCCCCTCTGTCCTGCCGGACATCTCCCCCGCAAGGGGGGAGATTGGCTGTCGCCTCTGCTTCCGCCAATTTTCGACGTTGAAAGATTGGCGGCGAGATTGACGCTGCGGATCTCCCCCCTTGCGGGGGAGATGTCCGGCAGGACAGAGGGGGGTGTGACAGAGTGCCCGCCTTAAAAAATGCGCAGCAGCCATCATCCGCACTCTCCCCGCCACTCGCCTCAAAACGCCGTCCGCGAGCGCAGTGCGGCGGCCAGCGTGCCTTCGTCGAGATAATCGAGCTCGCCGCCGACCGGAACGCCATGCGCCAGCCGCGTCACCTTGATGTCGAAGCCGGAAAGCTGGTCGGTGAGGTAGTGCGCGGTGGTTTGGCCCTCGACCGTGGCGTTGACGGCGAGGATCACTTCCTTGACTTCGCCGCCGGCGACGCGATCGACCAGCGAACGGATGTTGAGCTCATCAGGACCAATGCCGTCGAGCGGCGACAGCGTACCGCCGAGCACATGGTAGCGCACGTTCATGGCGGTCGCCCGCTCCAGCGCCCAAAGGTCGGCCACGTCCTCGACGACGATGAGCGTGGTGGGGTCGCGGCGCGGGTCGGTGCAGATCATGCAGGGATCGGAGGTGTCGACATTGCCGCAGGTCGAGCAGATGCGCACCTTGTCGACCGCCTCGCCCATGGCGGCGGCGAGCGGCGCCAGCAGCTGCTCCTTCTTCTTGATGAGGTGGAGCGCGGCGCGCCGTGCCGAACGCGGGCCGAGCCCCGGCACCTTGGCCAGCAGCTGGATCAGGCGTTCGATCTCGGGACCGGCGATTCGCTTCGACATCGCACCGGTTTAGACCATGATCCCGAAAAGTGGAAACCGGTTTTCGGAAAAGATCATGGTCAAACAAGACGATAGAGCCCCATTCCGATCTATCGGAATGGATCAGGCTCCAGGATTTTTCAACGGGTTTTGGAACACCACTGAGGCGCGTGCTGTCCAGCGGGCAGAGAGGCAATCGCCCAGGTTTGCGCCGCCCCTCATTGCCCTGCCGGGCATTTCTCCCCGTATAGCGGCGGGGAGAAAGGGCTGACCGCAACCTCGGTCCCTTTTTTTGCGACGCCGGAAATTGGCGAAATCCTTGGCCACAGCGTCCTTCTCCCGTCACTATACGGGGAGAAGATGGCGGCAGCCAGATGAGCGGCGGCGCCGACGTTGACCGTCTCAGTTTTCTTCCAGCGGCCGGGTCTGGCCGGCGATCATCGCGCCGATGGCGTCGGTGTTCTCGGGCGTCGCCTCGAACGACATTGTCGGCTCTGCCGGCGCTGCCTCGAAGGAGGTGACAGGCCGTGCGCTCGCGGTCCCACCGAAACGGGCCGCATCGGGCTCCTGCATTGGTTCTTGCAGCGCCACCAGCACCGGCTTCTCCTGGGTGGGCTTCTCTGGGGCCGCCCTCTCCGGGGTCGCCATCCCGGCAGTCACCCTTGTCTGCTTTGCCGGCTGCGATGCGGCGGCGGTCACATAGGTCGCCTTGGCGAATGTCGGCTTGGCGTCGCGCGCCGACTCGGCCGAGGCGACAAGTATGGCCTGAGCGGCAGGCGCTTGCGGCTTGGCCTGGGCCACGGCGACCACCGGTTCGTCCGGCAGCGGCTGCCAGTTGCGGCCGCGCTTTTCATAGAAGGCATTGCCGCCGGCGACCATGGTGTAGTGCATGTTCTTGTAGGGGAAGCGCAGGCCGGCGGTGTGGAAGTACATCGTGTTCTTCAGCTTGGCTTTGCGCTCGCCCTTGAGCACCGCCGCGGCGGCTTCCTCGACATCGGGCATCGCCTTCGAATTCATCGGCCGCGTCATGACGCCCGGCGCGAATTGGCCGCGCTCGCCAACGACCTGGCAGATGGTGTTGCCATGCTTGCCGGACCGCAGCCGGTTCATCACCACCGTGCCGACCGCAATCATGCCGTCACGGCTCGACCGGTTGGACTCGAAGAACATTGCCCGCTCCAGGCACTCCTTTTCCTTCGGCGTGGAATTGTAGGAACGCGAGCTCAGGAAACCCGGCGTAATGGCATCGGTCAGGCTGGACATGCCGTGCGAGGCGGTCTGACTGCAAGCGGCCAAAAACAGCGGCGAGATAACGACGCCGAGCCGCAACGGCGTCTTCCATCGGGTAGAGATCAACAGGCGTCCCCTCATTCTGCTGCCAGCCCGCCCCTGGTTGCGGCAAGAATGAGACACTTTCAGGCAAAAAGATGGCTAAAGCGTTATTAAGTGTGGGGAGTTGCCTAATAGACACAGCCGCGGAAGAGCAAGCACTGGCTGCTGCACTCTTCGGCCACTGTAACGGCATACCGATTGACTAAAAGCGCGTCGCGTTCGACCGGCCTCAGGCGACGCGCTTTACGTTCTTGTTTCGATGCATGTCGTTACCGCAAAACCGCTGCACACTTTTGCGCGACATGCATTAGCCTTAGAAGGGCAGTTTCATTCCCGGCGGGATCGGCAGTCCCGCGGTCAGCGCCTTGGTCTTTTCCTGCATGGTTTGCTCGACCTTGGTCCTGGCGTCGTTGTGGGCAGCGAGAAGCAGATCCTCGAGAATCTCGACCTCGTCCTCCTTGAACAGCGACGGGTCGATCTTCAGCGACTTCATCTCGAATTTGCCGGTCAGCGTCACGCTGACCAGGCCGCCGCCGGCCTGTCCGGTGGCTTCCAGCGTGGCGATCTCATCCTGCATGGCCTGGAACTTGGCCTGCATTTCCTTTGCCTTGCCCATCAGGCCGAGAAGATCTTTCATCGCACGGTCCTTTGCAGTTGGTGCCGGTTGTTTCAGGTTTCGTCGTCGTCTGCCGGCGGCTCGACCGGCACTTCGCCCTCGGCCGCATCGGCCTCCGGCGCGTCGGGAATGCGCACGTCGATGATCTTGGCGCCGGGAAAGCGCGCCAGGATGGCGGCGACCGTCGGATCGCTCTTGGCATCGAGGAAGGCATTTTCGCGCTTTGTCGATTCCATCTCGGCCAAGGTCTGGCCGCCCTCTTCCTTCGACAGCGACACCAGCCAGTTGCGGCCGGTCCAGGCGCGCAATTTGGCGGTCAAATCGTTGAGCAGCATCTTCGGCGCATCGTCGGTCAGGCTGACGTCGATACGGCCGGGCTCGATGCGCACCAGGCGCACGCAACGCTTGACCAGCACCTTGAAGGCCATGTCGCGCTGGGCGTCGGCAAGGGCAACAATGTCGGCCAGCGATTTCACCGCCACCGGCGGCGCCTTGACCACCGGCTCCGGCGGAGCAACGAAATTGGTCGGCACCGGCTCGGGCTCGACCAGGCGCATCGACTGCGCGCCGCCATTGGCCGTCGGCATCCGCGTCTGCGCCACGGCACCGGCACCACCGCTTGCAGGCCCATGGCTTGCGGGTCCGGGGCTTGCGGGGCCGGGGCTTGCCGGCGCGCCATTCGCGCGCGGCGCGGAGCCGGGCAGCGAAACGCCGCTCTCCAGCGATCTCAGCGCCTCGTCCAGCGTCGGCAGGTCGGCGGCATGCGCCAACCGGATCAGCACCATCTCGGCGGCGCTGACTGGACGGTTGGAAGTCTGCACCTCGGGAATGCCTTTCAAAAGCATCTGCCATGTCCGCGACAGCACCTTGACCGACAGCGTCCTGGCGAAATCGGCGCCGCGCCGGCGCTCGTCCTCGGACAGCGAGGCGTCGTCGACAGCAGCCGGCACGAAGCGCAGACGGGTGACCAGATGGTTGAACTCGGCAAGGTCGGTCAGCACCGCGGCAGGATCGGCGCCGGTATCGTACTGGGCACGGAATTCGGCAAGCGCGGCGGCGACGTCGCCTTTCATGACATGTTCGAACAGGTCGACGATGCGGGCACGGTCGGCCAGGCCCAGCATGGCGCGGACCGCTTCGGCGCTGACCGCGCCGCCGCCATGGGCGATCGCCTGGTCGAGGATGGACTGCGCGTCACGCATCGAGCCTTCGGCCGCGCGCGCGATCATCGCCAGCGCATCGTCTTCGACTTCGATGCCCTCCAGACCCGCTATCCTGGCAAGGTCGGCCTTGATCATTGCCGCATCGATGCGCCTGAGGTCGAAACGCTGGCAGCGCGACAGGACGGTGATCGGCACCTTGCGGATTTCGGTGGTGGCGAAGATGAACTTGACGTGCGGCGGCGGCTCTTCCAGCGTCTTCAGCAGGCCGTTGAAGGCCTGGTTGGAAAGCATGTGCACTTCGTCGATGATGTAGACCTTGTAGCGCGCCGATACCGGGGCGTAGCGCACGCGTTCGATGATGTCCCTGATGTCGTCGATGCCGGTATGCGAGGCGGCGTCCATCTCGATGACGTCGACATGGCGGCCTTCCATGATCGCCTGGCAATGCTCGCCGAGCACGGCAAGGTCGACTGAAGGCTGGTCGACGGTCGATGTTTTATAGTTCAGGGCCCGCGCCAGTATGCGCGCGGTCGTCGTCTTGCCGACGCCGCGCACGCCGGTCAGCATCCAGGCCTGGGCGATGCGGCCGGTGGCAAAGGCATTGGTCAAGGTGCGGACCATCGGCTCCTGGCCGATCAGTTCGGAGAAATTCGACGGTCGGTATTTGCGCGCCAGCACGCGATAGGCGGCAGGCTTGTCCGATTTCCCGGCGTCGTTTCCGGCTTCGCTCATTCGCCCGTTAAGCTCCAAGGGCTGCCACTGGAGGCGGCCGATTCCTGCGCATAGTTTCGCCCGCACGGCTTGGCGCCGTCAATGTCGGGGCAAAAGGCGAAGAGGCGGGAGGCTGGAACAATGACCCGTTCCGGGCTCGTTAGGGCTGCTTCCTTCCGGACCTGACCCGGTTGGCGAGTGGACCGTCCACCACCAACCTCCCGGCCTCCATATCGGCAATCCGGCGATGAAATGCAAGTGCGGATGATAGGAGTCGTGCGCGACGGCGAAAGCTGAAACCAAAAACCCGCCTCGGCGGGCGGGTCGTTGGTGCGAATAATCACCATAGCGACATTAGTAGCATAGCTGCCGGCACAAAGCAAGAACAAAATGTGGCTGCGGTCAAAATTGTCGACCTCGGCGGGGCAGCGCCAACCGTATGCAATGCCCTGGTCCTCGGTTCTTCGCGCACAATCAGCGCCACGACGGCCAATGTTGCTTGCTGCCCCTTGCGGCCCCCCGGTAGCCGCTCTAGCGTCGATAAAGTTCAAAAAACGTCAAAATGCGAGGGAAACGCCGATGCTGCCGGGCCTCAAGGCAGGATTCACGCTTGACGCTCAGCTGGAAGCCGACAGCGAACAGCTGATGTGGCTCGGCCTGTGCGAATTGCGCGTCATGAACGACCGCCGCTGGCCGTGGCTGCTGCTGGTGCCGCAGCGGCCGGGCATCGAGGAAATCCACGACATGACGCCGCTCGACCAGGCGATGCTGACCTTCGAGACCAACATGGTGGCGCTGGCGCTGAAGCGGGTGACCGGCTGCACCAAGATCAACACCGGCGCGCTCGGCAACATCGTGCGGCAGTTGCACGTGCATGTTATCGCGCGCTCGGAAGGCGATCCCGGCTGGCCCGGCCCGGTGTGGGGGCACGGCCTGCGCGAGCCCTACCAGCGCTCCGACATTCGCAAGTTTGCGGAAAAGATCAAGGCAGCGCTATAAGCTCTCCCGTGTCCATCTTGAACCTTCCCGAGTCCGCATGAGCTTTAGCCTGTTTGACGCGCCCTTGCGCGAGCCGAGCCAGTTCGTCGGCTTCGCCGGCAACATCATCGACCGGCAATCCGAAAACCGCGCCGACGATTCCGTCGAAAAGGCGCTCGCCGATCCGACGACTCGGCTTTTGCTGATGCATGGCGGCCGGCTCTATCTGAAGCTTGCGCAAGACGCATTCGATCCCTGGTTCGGCGTGGCCGAAAGCCGGCCGCTCGAGGCATCGCCCGAAAACGGCGTCCTGCTCGGCTTTTCCGAAAGCGGCCCGGTGCTGGCGGTGCCGGCCGGGATCGAGCCCGAGCAGCTTCCCGAGACGATCAAGGCGATCGACTATCGCTCGGTCTATATGCAGGGGCTGATCGACGAAGCGGCGGCCGGCGCGCTGGCACAAGGGGCGGCGCTGCTCGCCTGGCATGCCAGCCATCGCTTCTGCAGCAAATGCGGCACCGAAGCCGAGATGCGGGCCGGCGGTTACAAGCGGCATTGCCCGGCCTGCGGCACCGAGCACTTTCCGCGCACCGACCCGGTGGCGATCATGCTGACGGCGACGCGCGAAAAATGCCTGCTCGGCCGCGGCCGGCATTTCGGGCCCGGCATGTATTCGGCGCTCGCCGGTTTCATCGAGCCGGGCGAGACGATCGAGGCGGCGGTGCGCCGCGAAACGCTGGAGGAAGCCGGCATCCGGCTCGGCCGCGTCGTCTACCACGCCAGCCAGCCCTGGCCGTTTCCCTATTCGCTGATGATCGGCTGCTTCGGCGAACCGCTCAACGACGATATCCAGGCCGACCTTAACGAGCTGGAAGATTGCCGCTGGTTCTTTCGCGACGAGGTGCTCTCGATGCTGGCCCGCGAGCATCCGGGCGGCCTGGTGACGCCGCCAAAGGGGGCGATCGCCTATAACCTGATCCGCGCCTGGGCCGACAGCGCGTAGCGCAGGGACATCACAGGAGCAGAAAATGATCCGTCACACCGTCGTGTTCACGCTGAAGCATCCGCCGCACTCGCTCGAGGAAAAAAGGTTCCTCGCCGATGCCAAGAGAATCCTCGCGGCGATAAAGGGCGTCACGCATTTCGAGCAGTTGCGGCAGGTCAGCCCCAAGAACGAGTACCGCTTCGGCTTCTCGATGGAGTTCGCCGATCAGCGGGCTTACTCCGGCTACAACGATCATCCCGACCACGTCGCCTTCGTCCGCGACCGCTGGATCCCCGAGGTCGAGGCGTTTATGGAGATCGACTACGTGCCGCTCGGCTGGGGCTGAGACGGGGAAGCGGCGCTCCAAAAAATCAATACCCCGCGTCGCGGTCCACCACATTTTCCAGCGCTTCGCCGCGCTCGAAGGTGTCCATCTGGCGCAGCATGATCGGCGCCAGGTGGACCGGATCGGAAGTTGCCGCCGCATGCGGCGTCACGAACACTTTAGGATGGTTCCATAGCGGGCTGGTCTTCGGCAGCGGCTCGACCTCGAACACGTCGAGGCTGGCTTCCTTCAGCGTGCCGTCGTCCAGCGCGCGCAAAATGTCGGCGTCCTTCTGCAGCCTGCCGCGCCCGGCATTGATCAGCACCGAGCCGCCGAGACCGTTGCGCTTGCGTAGCTCCTTCAGCACGCCGTGGTTGACGATGCCGTGCGTCTGCGGCGTCAGCGGCAGAAGCACCACCAGGATGTCGGTAGCGTTGAGGAACGGGATCAGGCCGGCCTCGCCCGCATAAGTCGAGACACCTTGCATCGGCCGATCGCTGCGCGACCAGCCATTGACCGGAAAGCCGAGCGACAACAGCACCGACGCCGCCGCGCGGCCGAGCGTGCCGAGCCCCATAATGCCGACCGAGATGTCGCTGGCCGGCCGCTGCTGCGGTTCGTGCCAGATCTTCTTCTGCTGCTGGGCGCGGTAGAGCATGCCCTGGCGATGGTGGTCGAGCACCCGCCAGACGACGTACTCGGTCATGTACTGGGTCAGGTTGTCGGCCACCACCTTGACGACCGGTACGTCGGGCAAGGTGGGATCGGCGAAGATGTGGTCGACGCCGGCGCCGATCGAGAAGATGGCGCGCAGATTGGGCAGCGACGACAAGAGGTTCGGCCGCTGTTTCCACACCACCGCATAGGTGATCGACGGATCGGCGGCGCCATTCGGCTCGAGCACCACTTCGCGCTCCGCCGACAGCAGTTCGCGCCAACGCAGCGGATGAATACCGGTGAGGGCAAGCAGGATGCGGCCTTTTTCCATTGCGGATTGTTTTTCCTTTTTACCAACAGCGTTCGCGTCCCGACGTGCAAGGGCGCGGCAGCGTTTTGATTTTGTGCATGATCTCTGGCGAAAATCTACTCGCTAACGATGCCGACCGGCGCCGTTTCGATCTTGAAGGCGGCCGAGATCAACGCCTTTGTATAGTCGGTCCGCGGGTTGCCAAAAATCTGATCGGAAGGTCCGGCTTCGACGATCCTGCCATTGCGCATGACGATGACTTCATTGGCGAGCGCGCGGATGACCCTCAGATCGTGGCTGATGAAGAGATAGGCGAGGTCGTGCTTGGCCTGCAGGCTGCGCAAGAGGTCGACGACCTGCGCCTGCACGCTCATGTCGAGCGCCGAGGTCGGCTCGTCCAGCATGACGAAGCGCGGGTTGAGCACCATGGCGCGCGCGATGGCGACGCGCTGGCGCTGGCCGCCGGAGAATTCGTGCGGATAGCGGTTGCGCGTCGCCGGATCGAGGCCGACTTCCTGCAGCACGTCGACGACACGCTCGTCGCGCGCATCGGGCGACAGTTTCGGCTCGTGGATCTTCAACCCTTCCTCGATGATCTCGGCGACCGACATGCGCGGGCTGAGCGAGCCGAACGGATCCTGGAAGACGATCTGCAGTTCGCGCCGCAGCGGCCGCATTTCGTTGAAGGATAGCTGATCGATGCCGCGTCCGTTGAACTGGATATTCCCGGTCGACGAGATCATCCTGGCCAGCGCCAGGCCGAGCGTCGTCTTGCCTGAGCCGGATTCGCCGACGACGCCAAGCGTCTGACCGGCCCGCACGGTGACGTCGATGCCGTCGACCGCCTTCACATTGTCGACGGTGCGCCGGAAGAAGCCCTTCTTGATCGGAAACCAGACCTTGACGTCGTTGCCGACCATCACTGGCTTGGCGGCCTGGTTGGCCGCCGGCGGCTTGCCCTTCGGCTCGGCGGCAAGCAGATGCCGGGTGTAGGCGTGCTGCGGATTGGCGAATATCTCCTTGGTCGGGCCGGTCTCGACGATCTTGCCCTTGGTCATCACGCAGACCCGGTCGGCGATCTTCCTGACGATGCCGAGATCGTGGGTGATGAACAGCATCGACATGTTCTTGCGGCTTTTCAGGCCGGCGAGCAATTCGAGGATCTGCGCCTGGACGGTGACGTCGAGCGCCGTCGTCGGCTCGTCGGCGATCAACAGTTCAGGCTCGTTGGCCAGCGCCATGGCGATCATGACGCGCTGGCGCTGGCCGCCGGAAAGCTGGTGCGGATAGGCGTCGAGCCGCTTCTCCGGTTCGCGGATGCCGACCTCGTGCAGAAGTTCCAGCGTGCGCGCCTTGGCGGTGCGATCCCCCAGGCCCTGGTGCAATTTCAGCACCTCGACGATCTGCTGCTCGATCGTGTGCAGCGGGTTGAGCGAAGTCATCGGCTCCTGGAAGATCATGGTGATCTTGTTGCCGCGCACACGGCGCAAGTCTCTCTCGTCCGTGGCCAGCAGGTCGGCGCCGAGGAACAGGATCTTTCCCGAGGGGTGGCTGGCGGTCGGATAGGGCAGCAGCTTCAGCACCGACAGCGCGGTGACCGACTTGCCGGAGCCGGATTCGCCGACCAGCGCCACCGTCTCGCCCTTGGCGAGGTCGAAGGAAATATGGTCGACGGCGATCGACTGGTTGCCGCCTTGCGTGAAGGCGACGCTGAGGTCTTGTATGGAAAGGAGAGGGGCGGTCATGGCTCAACTTCCGCGACAACCCTGTCCAAGGCGGAAATTTCCTGTCGCATGATCGAAATTTTGACTGCCATTTGAGGGGGGACGAGACGATTTGGTGCGATAGGATAGGTCTCTTTCAATCTCGTGTCCGCGGTCTGCTTTCTGCCGTCGTTCAGTGAAATGAGCTGAAGCAGTTTTTTTGCAAGCGCATCGTTGTTTTCAAAGGCATAGATGAAAATGTTGGTGTCGACATAAAGCCGGACTGCAGCCATCAATCCTCCCACTCATCGCGGAGGGCACGAACACGCGCGACAGCCTCGTCGAGGCTTGTTCCCGGCGCGTTGGCCTGAGCATTCCGCATGAGTTCAAGCAATTGTTCGCGGCCAAGAGGCCTGTTGGCCTCCTCTTCCACTGTCACTTTGACCGAGGCGCTCGGAGCTGTGCCCCTTCGCAGTTCATCCGGGAGCTTCGATGCCGGGTAGTGTTCAAGGATGACCCTATTCATAACCCTTTCCTTCCCCGACGTGCGGCTTGACGGACTGAACCGACGCCAACACCGTCATGGGTCCGGGTTCGCTCGATATCGGCCGGAATATAACATGCCGAATGCCAGCCCGCATCGCTCTCATCTGAACGTCTTGCGCGGATCGAAAGCGTCGCGGGTGGCCTCGCCGACGAAGACCAGCAGCGACAGCATCAGCGAGATGACGACGAAGCCGGAAATGCCGAGCCATGGCGCGTTGAGATTGCGCTGTGCCTGCTTCAACAACTCGCCGAGCGAGGCGGAGCCGGGCGGCAGGCCGAAGCCGAGATAGTCGAGCGAGGTCAGCGTCGAAATCGAGCCGCTAAGCAGGAAGGGCAAGAAGGTCAGAGTCGCCACCATGGCATTGGGCAGCAGATGCCGGAACATGATGGTGATATTGGACACGCCGAGCGCGCGCGCCGCATTGACATATTCGAAATTGCGGGCGCGCAGGAATTCGGCCCTTACCACGCCGACCAGTGCCACCCAGGAAAACAGCAGCATCAATCCGAGCAGGATGAAGAAGCCGGGCGGCAGGATGGCGGCGACGATCAAGAGCAGATACAGCACCGGGATCGCCGACCAGATCTCGATGAAGCGCTGGAACAGAAGGTCGGTCCAGCCGCCGAAATAGCCCTGCAGAGCGCCGGCCGCCACGCCGATCAGCGCCGAGCCGGCAGTCAGAACCAGGCCAAACAGCACCGAGATCCTGAAGCCGTAGATGACGCGCGCCAGCACGTCGCGGGCCTGGTCATCGGTGCCCAGCCAGTTCCAGTTGCCGACGTTGCAGTTGGGGTCTGCCTCGCCTTTCGGATACTGGTTGCAGCGCGTCTTCTTGTCGTAGAGCCAGGATGGCTTGGTCGGTGCTGCTTCGGGAATAGCGTTGTTGACGGTCTGATAGGAGTAGCGCACCGGCGGCCAGATCATCCAGCCATTGGCGTTGATCTCGTCCTGGATGACCGGGTCGCGGTAGTCGGTGACCGCATAGAAGCCGCCGAACTTCTCCTCGGGATAGGCGACCAGGACCGGAAACAGGATCTCGCCCTTGTAGGAGGCGATGATCGGCTTGTCGTTGGCGATCAGTTCGGAAACCAGCGACAGCACGAACAGGAACAGGAAAATCCACAACGACCAGTAGCCGCGCCGGTTGGACTTGAAGTTCTGCAGGCGGCGCTGGTTGAGCGGCGACAGAAAGGGCCGCGCGATCCGAGGCGGCGCCGTTTCGGCTGTGGCCTGCGCCATCAGACGTCTCTCCGCTCGAAGTCGATGCGCGGATCGACCCAGGTATAGATCAGATCGGACAGCAGCCCGACGAACAGGCCAAGCAGCGAGAAGATGTAGAGATTGGCGAAGACCACCGGATAATCGCGCTGCACCACCGAGTTGAAGCCGAGCAGGCCGAGGCCGTCGAGCGAAAAGATGTTCTCGATCAGCAGCGAGCCGGTGAAGAAGGCCGAGATGAAGGCGCCGGGAAAACCGGCAATGACGATCAGCATGGCGTTGCGGAAGACGTGGCCGTAGAGCACCTGCCGCTCCGACAGGCCCTTGGCGCGGGCGGTGACCACATATTGTTTGCGGATTTCCTCGAGGAAGGAATTCTTGGTCAAAAGCGTCGTCGTGGCGAAGGCCGACAGCACCAGCGCCGTCAGCGGCAGGGTCATGTGCCAGAAATAGTCGACGATCCTGGCCGGCCACGACAGCTGGTCCCAATTGTCGGAGGTGAGGCCGCGCAGCGGAAACCAGTCCCAGAACGAGCCGCCGGCAAACAGCACCATCAGCAATATGCCGAACAGGAAGCCTGGAATGGCGTAACCGACGATGACGACGCCGCTGGTCCAGACGTCGAAGGTGGAGCCGTCCTTGACCGCCTTGCGGATGCCGAGCGGGATCGAAATCAGATAGGACAAAAGCGTGATCCACAGCCCGATCGAGATCGACACCGGCATCTTTTCCAGGATCAAGTCGAGCACCGAAATGTCGCGGAAGTAGCTGTCGCCGAAATCGAAGCGGAGATAGTTCCACAGCATCATGCCAAAGCGCTCGAGCGGCGGCTTGTCGAAGCCGAACTGCTTCTCCAGCTTCTTGATGAATTCCGGATCGAGCCCTTGCGCGCCGCGGTATTTCGAGCCGACGTCGCCGGCCACATCGAAATTGGCGCCGCCGGCATCACCGCCGCCGCCACCGAGGCGATCGCTGCCGCCCTGGTTGGTCAGCCTGGCAATGACCTGCTCGACCGGCCCGCCAGGCGCGAACTGGATGACGGCGAAGGACACCGCCATGATGCCGAACAAGGTCGGGATCATCAGCAGCATGCGGCGCAGTATATAGGCGCCCATCAGTTTTTACCCTCCTTAGGGAGGACCACTGTGGCTGGGGGTGCCCCCGAGGCAATCGCTTCAGGCCAATTGTCGACGCCGGCGCCGCCTCTCATTGTCCTGCCGGACATTTCTCCCCGTATAGTGACGGGGAGAAAGGGGCTGGCCGTAGTCTCGGCGCTTTTGTTGCCATGTTTGTGGTTGGCGAAATCCTCGATGAAAGCCCCCCTCTCCCCGTCGCTATACGGGGAGAGGATGCCGGCAGGCAGGTGAGGGGCGGCGCCAACGCCCGCAAGAAATTCAGCCTTTGCCAATCTTTGCCGCCTTGTCCCTGTCAAACCACCACAGCGCTTCCATCGCGAAGCCGTAGTCGGGTTTCGTTTCGTCGAAACCGAACATGTCCCAGAAGGCCACGCGGTGATTCGCCGAATACCAACTAGGAATCCAGTCCATGCGCGCGCGCAAGACCCGATCCAGCGAACGCAGCACTGTCGTCAGTTCCTGACGGTTTTTGACGCGGTCTATCGCCTCGACAAGCATGTCGATCGCCGGGTCTGCCGTGCCGGACAGATTGCGCGATCCCTGCAGGTTGGCCGAGCGTGAATGGAAGATGCCGTCCATTCCCTCCCGTGTTGGCGTCGGCGAGAACAGCACCGCCATCGCTATCATGTCGAAATCGAAGCTCGCCTGCCTGGCTTGGTGCTGTGCCGACTCGACCAGGCGGATTGAGGCGTCGAAGCCGATGGCCTTCAAATTCTCCGCCCACGGCCCATAGATGCGCACCAAACCTTCGTCGTCAGCAAGGATTTCTAACCTGAAAGTTTCGCCGGCGGCATTCTGGAAAAATTGACCGGACCGTTTCCATCCCGCGTCAGCCATCAGCTTTTGCGATGCGCGCAGCAATTTCCGGTCACGGCCGCTGCCGTCGGATGGGGGCAGAGCATAGACTTCGCCGAAGACTTCAGGCGCAAGCTTGTCGCGAAGCGGCTCCAGCAGCGTCAGTTCGTCAGGAGACGGTACGCCGGTGGCTTTGAATTCCGATCGTTCGAAATTGGATTGCGAACGATCATAGAGGCCGTAGAACAGCGATTTGTTGGTCCATTCGAAATCGAAGCACAACGCAATTGCGCGGCGCACGCGCATATCCCGAAACCGTTCGCGCCGTTGGTTCATGGCTGTCGCGTACATTAACGGGCGCTTTTCGGAAGGAAACTCGCGTTTAACCACCTTGCCTGCGGTGAGCGCCGGAAAATCGTAGCCGGTAGCCCATACGCGCGACGTTGCCTCTTCGCGGAAATGGACTTCGCCCTTCTTGAAAGCCTCGAAAGCCGCCTGACGGTCGCCATAGAACTCTATGCGCAGCTTGTCGAAATGGAACTGTCCTTTATTGACCGGCAGGCCGCGGCCCCAATAGTCCACGACGCGCTCGAACTCGATTGTCTGTCCCGGACGCACCAACCCGACCTTGTAAGGGCCGGATCCGAGCGGCGCCTTCATGCGGGAGCTGTCAAACGGGGCGATCGCGAAATATGCCTTGGAGAGGATCGGGAACGTTGCGACATCCAGGATGGTACGTTCCGATTGCTTGCCCGAAAAGGTCAATCTCAGCGTTCCAGTATCGGCGGCGACGGCTTGGGTCATCTCACGGAGCGGCAGCGAGAGATCGGGATGGCCCTGATTCTTGAAAAGGGTGAACGTATATGCGGCATCCTCTGCGGTCAGCGGCGAGCCGTCATGCCAGCGCGCCTGCGGGCGCAGGGCGAACTCGAACATGTTGCGGTCCGCCGAGATCGTCACGCTTTCAGCCAGCAGTCCATAGATGGAATCCGGCTCGTCCTGTGCGCCGGTCATGAGCGAATCGAAACACATTTCCATGCGCGGCGGGGCGTCACCCTTGGGCACGAAGCTGTTCAGCGTGTTGAAGGTGTAGGGATTCTGGTTGAACACCCATTGCGAGGGGCCGAAATTAAAGGTGCCGCCCTTGGGCGCGTCGACATTCACATAGTCGAAATGCTTGAAATCCGGCGCGTATTTGAGATCGCCGAAGGCCGACAGGCCGTGCAGTTTCACGCCGGTCGGGGTCGTGGCGAAAGCCCGGCCGGGCAGCCATGCAGCTGCCGCGGCGGCACCGCCCAGGGCGAGGAAGTCGCGACGGGGCAGCACCGTCATCAATTGCCACTCTTGTATTTGGCCGCCAGCGCCTTTTCCTTGACCGGATCGATCCACCAGGAATTCTGGTCGACGCCGCTATAGGCGGGCTGCTTTTCCGGCATACCGAACTTGTTCCAATAGGCGAGCCAGACCACGGCGCGGTAATATTGCGGCACGACGTAGAAGTTCCACAACAGCACCCGGTCGAGCGCATGGGTGGCGGCAACGAGATCGTCGCGGTCGGTGGCATAGATGATCCGGTCGACCAGCGCATCGACGACCGGATTCTTGATGCCGGCGTAATTGCGCGATCCCGGCGAATCGGCGGCCTTGGAGCTCCAGAAATCGCGCTGTTCATTACCGGGAGAGTCCGACTGGCCGAGTATCGAAGTGACCACGTCAAAGTCGAAATGGGTGACGCGGTTGATATACTGGGTCTGATCGATCAGGCGCAGCGTCGCATCGACGCCGATTTTGCGCAGATTGGCGATGTACGGGCTGGCGATGACCTGGTCGGTGTCGTTCCAGCCGAGGATTTCGAATTTGAACGGTTCGCCGGTCTTGGCGTTGACCATCTTGCCGCCCTTGATCACCCAGCCTGCCTTGGCGAACAGATCGACCGCGGTCTTCAGGTATTTGCGCTCCGCCTGCGGGCTGTCGTAGACCGGCAGCTTGAATTCCTGGGTGAAGACCTCGGGCGGCAGCTTGTCACGGTACTGCTCCAGGATTTCGAGTTCCTTGCCTTGCGGCAGGCCGCTCGACGCCAGTTCCGTGCCCTGGAAATAGCTGCTGGTGCGGGTATTGGAACCGAAGAACAGGGTCCGGTTCATCGTCTCGAAGTCGAACGGGTACATCAAGGCGGCGCGCACCAGGCGATCTTGGAACAGCGGGCGCCTGGTGTTGAGCATGAAGGCCTGCATCGGTTCGGGCGACGCGGTCTTGAATTCCTTCTTGATGACGTCGCCGGCCTGGACTGCCGGGAAATTATAGGCCGTGTTCCAGCGCCTCGAACTGTTCTCCGGCTTGATGTCGTCCAAGCCGCCCTTGGTGAAGGCCTGCCAGGCGGCATTGTCGTCGAGAAAATAGGTGAAACGCTGGCTGTCGGAATTCTCGCGGCCGATCTTCACCGGCAGCTTGGCCGCCCAGTAGTCGGGCACGCGCTGCCAGACGATTTCCGAGCCCGGCTTGAAGCTGGCGATCTTGTAGGCGGCCGAGCCGAGTGGCGGCTCCAACGTCGATTTGGTGACGTCGCGCTTCTTGCCATTGGCGTCGGTACCTTCCCACCAGTGCTTGGGCAATACGACGAGATCGCCGAGAATCTTGGGCAGTTCGCGGTTGCCCTTCTGGTTGAAATGGAACTCGACCTCGCGGTCGGAGATGGCGACCGCGTCGGTGACGTTTTCGAAATAGCGGCTATATTGCGGGCTGTTGGCCTTCAGCACCTGGAACGACCAGATCACGTCGTCGGTGGTGATCGGCTGGCCGTCATGCCATTTCGCCCGCGGGTCGAGCCGGTAGGTCGCTGAGGAATAGTCGGCCGGATATTTGTAGGCGTCGGCGATCAGCGGATGGCTGGTGCTGCCCTCGTCGGTCGCCTGCTCCATCAGCGTGTCGTAGAGCAGGCCGCCGCCGAACTGCGCGAAGCCGGCAGCCGGCGACCCCTGCACGATGTAGGGATTGAAGCTGTCGAACGTACCAAGCACCACGGAATTCAGCGTGCCGCCCTTGGGTGCATCCGGATTGATGTAATCGTAGTGCTGGAAGTTGTCGCCATATTTGGATTCGCCGATCAGCGACGAGGTCGTGCGCCATTCGTCCGCGAGGGCCGCCTGCAGGCCGCCGGCAAAAGCAGCCAGCATAAGCACCGATTTCAGAAGCGTCCGCGCTCGGCCAACCGTCATGCGTTCTCCTCTTCGCGATATAGCGCCGTCACCATAGCGTCTGGGCCCAATCTAGATCATTTGGCGGCGCTGAAAACCGCAACGGAGCGGCTTTGTCGTCGCATATGCATTTTTCCTAACGAAAAAGCCGGGCTGAACCCGGCTTTTTCAAGGATTATGTCATTACAGTTTTGTTATTTTGCGGGTGCAGCCGGAGCGGCTGGCGCCGCGCCTTCTGCCGGCTTGGCAGGGGCTGCACCTTCGGCCGGCTTGGCGGGCGCGTTCTCGGCCGAGGCGCCGGGCGCCGGCAGCGGCTTCGGATTGTCCGACAGCGTGCGCAGATAGGCGATGACGTTGGCGCGGTCCTCATCCTTCGGCAGGCCGGCGAAACCCATCGCCGTGCCCTTCACGAACTTCTTCGGCGAGGTGATGAAGTGGTTGAGGTTGTCGTAGGTCCACTTCTCGCTGCCGCCCTTAGAGAACTCCTTCATGCCGGCAGAATAGGCAAAGCCCTCATGCTCGGCGACCGGACGGTCGATGATGTCCCACAGATCGGGGCCCACCTTGTTGGGGCCGCCCTTTTCGCCGGAATGACAGGCCTGGCATTTCTTGAAGACGGCGGCGCCCGCTTCGGCGTTGGCGGTGGTCAGCAGCTCGGCGATCGGCTTGGCCTCCGCGGCGGGAGCGGCCGGGCCGCCTTCGGCAGGCTCGGTCGCCTCGATGGCAAAGCCGGGCTTTTCCGGCGCCGGCGAGGCAAACAGCGCGTCGGACACGATGCCAACGGAAAAGACAATGAACACCGTGCCGAGGAAAGCGGCGAGCAGCTTGTTGACTTCGTTGGAATCCATACGCCCCAGGCTCCCTTTTCCGGCGGACCGATCCGTCCACTCCGTCCGTCGGTATCGTGAACCACCCTGCGAGGCGGTCAAATCGCGCGGAAACTAGGTCTTTTGCTCCGGCGTTGCAACACCTATAAGGGCGCTGCCAGTGAGACCTTTTGCCACTTTTGTCCTCCTCTTTTTCGAGCCCCTGCCCGCCTCATGTCCACCCTCATCCTGATCCCGGCCCGCATGGCCTCGACCCGCCTGCCGGGCAAGCCGCTGGCCAACATCGCCGGCACTCCGATGATCGTCCACGTCGCCCGCCGTGCTGCCGAGGCCGGCCTCGGCCGGGTCGTCGTCGCCACCGATACGCAAAGCGTTGCGGAGGCGGTGCGCGCGCATGATTTCGAGGCGGTGATGACGCGGGCGGACCACGAAACCGGCTCCGACCGCATCTTCGAAGCGCTGACCATTCTCGACCCTGGCAACAGCGTCGAGACCATCGTCAATGTGCAGGGCGATCTGCCGACCATCGAGCCCCTTGTTATCGGCGCCGCGCTTAAGCCTTTCGAGAACGCAGCGGTCGACATCGCCACGCTCTGCGTCGAGATCGTCCGCGACGAGGAAAAGACCAATCCGAACGTCGTCAAGCTGGTCGGCTCGCCACTCTCGGCGACGCGGCTCAGGGCGCTCTATTTCACCCGCGCCACCGCCCCCTGGGGCGAAGGCCCGCTCTACCATCATATCGGCCTCTATGCCTATCGCCGCGCCGCACTCGAACGCTTCGTTGCGCTGAGGCCGTCGCCGCTGGAGCGCCGCGAGCGGCTGGAGCAGTTGCGGGCGCTCGAGGCCGGCATGCGCATTGATGCGGAGATCGTGCAGTCGGTGCCGCTTGGCGTCGATACGCCGGACGATCTCGAACGCGCCAGGGCGCTCCTTTCCAACTAAGAAATTCTTCCCCCAATTCCCGAGACTCTTTGCATGCCTGAAAAGACCAACAAAATATCCTTCCAGGGCGAGCCGGGCGCCAATTCCGACACCGCCTGCCGCAACATGTTCCCGTCGATGGAGCCGTTGCCGTGCCCGACCTTTGAGGACGCCTTCAACGCCGTCGAGACCGGCAAGGCCGATCTGGCCATGATCCCGATCGAGAACACCATTGCCGGCCGCGTCGCCGACATCCATCACCTCTTGCCGGAATCGAAGCTGCACATCATCGGCGAATATTTCCTGCCGATCCACTTCCAGCTCATGGTGCTGCCCGGCGTCAGGCGCGACGAGATCCGGACCGTGCACAGCCACATCCACGCGCTCGGCCAATGCCGCAAATACATCCGCAAGAACGGCTGGAAGGCGACGGTTGCCGGCGACACGGCGGGCGCCGCCAAGATGGTCGCCGCGATGAAGGACCGCACCATGGCCGCGCTGGCGCCGGCGCTGGCCTCGACGCTCTACGGGCTCGACATCATCGAGGAGAATGTCGAGGACACCGACAGCAACGTCACCCGTTTCGTCGTGCTGACCAAGAACAAGCAATGGGCCGAACGCCCCTCGGCCGACGCCAAGATGATGACGACCTTCATCTTCCGCGTCCGCAACGTGCCTGCCGCGCTCTACAAGGCGATGGGCGGCTTCGCCACCAACGGCATCAACATGACCAAGCTGGAAAGCTACCAGCTCGGCGCGTTTACGGCGACGCTGTTCTACGCCGACATAGAGGGCCATCCCGACGACCCGCTGGTGAAGCTGGCGCTCGACGAGCTCGCCTTCTTCTCGCGCGAAATGCGCATTCTCGGCGTCTACCCCGCCAGTGCCTCGCGCGAGCAATGGAAGGTGGCGGATTAGGGTCCGGTCAGGTCAGGCTGAGCTTGTTCTGCTTGGCCGGCTTGCCGCATTCGCGGCGGCTGATCGACCGGTTCATGGCGTCGATCTTGCCGCTTGCCTGGTCGGCGTCACGTTTGGCTTTTGAGCGCATGTCCGGCGTGAACGGGCCGAAGCCCGTCGCCGGGTTGGAGAAGGACGGCTTGGCGTCCACCGGCAAATGATATTGCTGCGCCAGGCCGTTTCGTTGCGCCAGCAATTGGTCGCAAGGCACCTTGTCATATAGCAGCGAGGACTGGACGTTTTCGTCCTGCCGTTCGGACATCGAATTGCCGACGCAGCCGGCCATCGCCAAGCAAGATGCCAAGACCATCATGTTCCAGCGCATGAACGTGCTCCTTGTCTTTCGCAGCTGCCACTCTCCTGTGCAGCGGCAGGAGTCTTAGCCAGATTTTACGCTGCCGGAAAGCAAGCTTGCCAGTACGGCAAGCCCTTCGACCGGTTCGCGGCGATCCTGCCGGATAATCGTTGCCTGCAGCGACAGGACCGAAAAGCCGTTGGCGTCCAGAACCCGCTCTACATAGCTTTGCGAATGCGCATAGCGGCGCGACGGCTGCAAGGCGAAATCGCCGCTGCCAGATAGGTCGCCGCCGGAGAGCGTCTCGACGGAGAACGCAAACAGACCGCCGCCGGCAAGCATTCCGGCAATCTTGGTCACCACCTTGTCGAGTGCGCCGAGATAGATGAACACATCTGCCGCCGTCACCAGATCGGCTTTCGGGCCTGAATAGCAAAAATCCTGCAGGTCCGTCTTGACGAGCAGATCGTAGACGCCTTTGGCGCGCGCCTGCCTCAGCATGCCGGCCGAGATGTCGTAACCCTCCAGCCGATCGGCGATCGGCCGCAGTCTCTGGCCCATGAGGCCGGTGCCGCAGCCGAGATCGAGCACCAGCGAAAACCGGCCCGGCCGTGCTGCCCGGATGGCTCGGTCGAGACATTCGGGCAGACGATAGCCTAGCCTGTCGACCAGCTCACCCTCGAAGCTTCCGGCATAGTGGTCGTACAGCGTCTCGACAAAGGCGCTGGGCGGCGCCTGGGCGGCCGCTGCCTTGCCGATCAATTGCAGCTTGAGCACCGCGCCGAGCCTGTCCGCCGGGTCCAGCCGCAGTGCCGTCGTCCAGGCCTGCGCGGCGAGATCGGGCGCGCCCGCCGCCTCCTGCATCTCACCGAGGCGGAACCAGCCGGCCGGCCATTGCGGCGCCAGTTCGAGCGCGCCGAGCAGCAATTCCGACGCTGCCGCATGATCGCCGGACGCATGGAGCATTTCGGCATAGTCGGCGCGGCGGTCGGCGGTCGGATCGCCGGACGAAGTCTGGAGCGGTTTCATGGCGATCAGGTTCCGCCGGTGTTTTGCGGCCGGCCTGCGCTCTATGCTGGAGTCAGCAGTGACTTACAACAGGCTTCCCGCGCCGGAATTAGCGCCTATCTTGGGGCCATGCGCGCCAGCGACCTGCTTCATCCCCGGCCGGAAGGGCTGTATTGCCCGCCCGGCGATTTCTTCATCGACCCGGTGCGGCCGGTCAACCGGGCGCTGATCACACATGGCCATTCCGACCATGCCCGCCCCGGCCACCGCTCGGTGATGGCGACGCAGCAGACGCTCGACATCATGGGGCTGCGCTACGGCGAAGATTTTGCCGGAACGACGCAAGCCGCCGTGCTCGGCGAGACGATCACGCTCGACGGCGTCACCGTCAGCTTTCACCCGGCTGGCCATGTGCTGGGCTCGGCGCAGATCAAGGTCGCGCATCAGGGCACATGCATCGTCGCGTCCGGCGACTATAAGCGCCAGAAGGACGCGACCTGCGAGCCGTTCGAGCCACTCAAATGCGACGTCTTCATCACCGAGGCGACGTTCGGCCTGCCGGTGTTCCGCCATCCGCCCGATAGCGAAGAGATCGCCCGGTTGCTGAAATCGACCGAGCAGTTTCCCGAACGCACGCATCTGGTCGGCGCCTATGCGCTTGGCAAGGCGCAGCGCGTCATGCGCCTGCTGCGCGATGCCGGCTACGAAAAGCCGATCTACATCCATGGCGCGCTGGCCAAGCTCAGCGAGTATTTCCAGAGCCAGGACATCGATCTCGGCACACTGGAACCGGCGACCGTCGAGAGCGGCGCGAAAAGCGACTTTGCCGGCGCCATCGTCGTCGGCCCGCCATCCGCGTTCGCCGATCGCTGGGCGCGGCGTTTTCCCGATCCGATGTCGTGCTTCGCCTCAGGCTGGATGCGCATCCGCCAGCGCGCCAAACAGGGCGGCGTCGAGCTGCCGCTGATCATCTCCGATCACTCCGACTGGGACGAGCTGACAGCGACGATCAAGGAGACCGGCGCCGAGGAAATCTGGGTGACGCATGGCCGCGAGGAGGCGCTGGTGCGCTGGTGCGAACTCGAAGGCATCGCCGCCAGGCCGCTGCATCTGGTTGGCTATGAGGACGAGGGCGATTGATGGTGGAAATCGCCGGTATGGCGTTCTGTCGCGCCCCCCTCTGGCCTGCCGGCCATCTCCCCCACGAGGGGGGAGATCGGCAGCTTTGGCGCCGCGCTCGTTCCCTCAACGCTGGAGATTGGCGAAACCAGTGGCGACATCCAATCTCCCCCCTCGTGGGGGAGATGTCCGGCAGGACAGAGGGGGGCGCGAAGGATCGCAAGCTTCCCCCGTTGGCGCTCCTCCCATGAACCGCTTCGCCGAGCTTCTCGACCGGCTGGTGCTGACGCCGTCGCGCAACGGCAAGCTGACGCTTTTGACCGATTATTTCCGCAGCGTCGAGGATCCTGACCGCGGGCTGGCGCTGGCGGCCATCACCGGCGATCTGTCCATCGCCGCGGTCAAGCCGGCGATGCTGCGCACGCTGGTCGTCGAGCGCATGGATCCGGTGCTGTTCGGCTATTCCTACGACTATGTCGGCGACCTGGCCGAGACCGTGTCGCTGGTCTGGCCGCAAGCGCCGGTCGACATTGCGAACCACGAGCCGACGCTGGCCGAAGTGGTGGCGAAGCTGCAGGCGGCGAGCCGTTCGGACGGGCCTCAGGTGCTGGCCCGGCTGCTCGACAGCGCCAGCACTTCGGCGCGCTTTGCCATCATAAAGCTGGTCACCGGCGGCCTGCGCATCGGCGTCTCGGCGCGGCTGGCCAAGCAGGCGCTCGCTGATTTCGGCAGGGTCGAAATCGCCGAAATCGAGGAACTCTGGCACGGCCTGACGCCGCCCTATATCGCGCTGTTCGCCTGGCTGGAGGGTAAAGCGGAAAAACCCAGGAAGACGGCGCTGGCGCTGTTCAGGCCGGTGATGCTGTCGAATGCCGTCGGTGACGGCGACCTCGAAAAGCTCGACCCGGCCGACTACGCGGCCGAATGGAAATGGGACGGCATCCGCGTCCAGGCGGTTTGCGAAGGCGGCATTCGCCGGCTCTATTCGCGCACCGGTGACGATGTCTCCGGCGCCTTTCCCGATCTTGCTGAGGCGATGGATTTTTCCGGCGCCCTCGACGGCGAGCTTTTGGTCGGAGACCCCAGGCAGGCGACGGGCACGTTCTCGGACCTGCAGCAGCGGCTGAACCGCAAGAGCGTGTCACCCAAGATCCAGCAGCAATACCCGGCCTTCATGCGCTGCTACGATGCGCTGCAGATCGGCGACGAGGATGTGCGCGGACTTCCCTTCCGCGAACGGCGCGGCCGGCTCGAGGCCTTTGTGAGGACACTCGATCCGAGCCGCTTCGATCTGTCGCCGCTGGTCGAATTCACCAACTGGCAGGCGCTGGAGGAATTGCGCCGCAAGCCGCTGCATCCGGTCATCGAAGGCGTCATGCTGAAGCGCTGGGATTCGCCTTATGTGGCCGGGCGGCCGAAGGGCCCCTGGTTCAAATGGAAGCGCGATCCGCACACGGTCGACGCCGTACTGATGTATGCCCAGCGCGGCCACGGCAAGCGCTCGAGCTTCTATTCCGATTATACATTCGGCGTCTGGTCCGGGCCGGAAGGATCGGAAGAGCTGGTGCCGGTGGGAAAAGCCTATTTCGGCTTCACCGACGAAGAACTGAGGCAGATCGACAAATATGTCCGCGACAACACGATCGAGCGCTTTGGCCCGGTGCGCTCAGTGCGTGCCGACCGCAGACAAGGCCTCGTACTGGAGGTGGCATTCGAAGGGCTCAACCGCTCGACGCGGCACAAATCGGGCGTCGCCATGCGCTTCCCCCGCATTTCACGATTGCGCTGGGACAAGCCGGCGGCCGAAGCCGACCGCATCGAGACGCTGCAGGCGCTGCTCGACAGTTAACTTAAGGAAGGACTGAAACGCGGATCTCGTAGATGTCGACCGACTTGCCCTGCTTGTCGAAGTCGGAATTGATGGCGATGGTGCCGGCAGCGCCCGGACGCTTGTCGGGAAGGCGCACGTCGAACAGATATTCATTGCGCTCGCGACCGACCGCATAGCGCTTGCGGCCACAGTCGCCGAGTTCGCCGAAATTGCAGTCGACGGAAATCTGCGTCTCCTGCCCCTCCTCGGAGCGTGCGATGATGTCGAATGTGGCATGCTTGCCGGCGATCCTCTCCAGCACGCCTTGCCCGACGTCGAAGCTGATGGCCGAGCCGGATGCGCCCGAGCGGATGCGCAGGAAGGAACCGCTTTCGTCCTGGACAACGTCGGCCTTGGCGTCCGACGGCGCATTGACCTGCGTCGGGTCGCCCGGCGAAAACACGTTGATCCAGTCGCGCGCCTGGTCCTCCTCGCCCTGCTTTGGCGGCGAAGCGGTGTCATCCGGCGTGAAATCGTCGCCGTCGACCGTTGGCGGCACTTCCGGCGGCGCCGTGTCGAGTTCGGTTGCCGATTTGAAGACGCCGGTCTGGTTGGCGAAATAAAGGCCGATGCCGGCGGCTGCGAGCAGCGTCACACCGAGGAAGATCGCGGTCAAAGGCAGGCGCCGCCGCCTCGCCCGCCGGTCGTCGCGGTCGGGCGTCACTTCCGCATCGTCGGTTTCGACGTCGGCTTCGGTCGGAGCCGAGGCCCCCATGTCGATCACCGGCACTTCGGCAACAGGTGCATCGGGCATGATGTCGGGGACGACCGGCAGGACGCGCGACCGGGGCGCATCGGATTCGGGCGGCTGCGCCGGACCGTCAACGACGACATCGGACGACGGCACGGGCTCGGCTTCGGTTTCGGTTTCAGCTGGAGGCTCCACCGCCGGTGCTGTCTCCAAACTGTCGGTCGGCGCGGCGACATCGGGAACCGCCGGCAGGAATTCCGATTCGATTTCGGTGATCTTGGCCTGGACCGCCTTGCGGCGCTTGATGGCGACCTCCACGGTGACGTTTGGATTGGCCTGCAGGGCACGGTCGAGTGCCGCGAAAGCCGATCGATAGACCCGCTCGCGAAACGCCCGGTCGTCGGCATTGCCTTTCTCGAAGGCATTGCGGATCGCTTTTTCGATCGCGTCCAAGCAAATTCCCTCTGCAATTTCATTCACATTGTCATGATCGTTAGCCGCAGGCGACCAATCAATCAACAAGCGAGCGGCCGCATTCTGCCTTGCCGAGGGGTGCAAAGCTCATTTCGGCGGTTTTCGGTAAAGGAATCAACATTTTTCGCTGCTTTTCCGGTCACGACGCCAACGTGGCGGTCGCGCGGCCTGCTGGTGCGGCATCGCGCGACCTAGGCGGATCGGCGCGGCTGCTGCCCTTGCGCCCGGCCTCGGACCGATACGAATTGCCAAGCCTCGTCCTTGAATTCGCTGCTGCCATCTTGAATTCAACGCTACCATCTTGAATTAAACGCTGGTTGCGTCTATCACCCAGCCGATCTTGGAAGCACGGCTTCCCGGGCCGCTTTAGCTCAGTTGGTAGAGCACATCATTCGTAATGATGGGGTCAGGTGTTCGAGTCACCTAAGCGGCACCAAACGATTTACCCGCGCGCCTCCTTCAACCAGCGCTCAGCCGAGTGGAAAGGCCGACGCCGCCGAGACGAGGGCGAGCATTGCCAGCACGACCCCCGCCGCCCGGCAGATGACCCGATGATGCCGCATCGCGGCAGCGCGCACGACCGGACGCGAAAGGGCGACGGCCAGAAATCCGTACCAGCCAATGTCGATGATGGCGACGATGGCCGCGACCATCAGCATCTCGTTCGAATTCCGGATCGGCAGCATCAGCCCCATGAAGGCGACGGCAAAGAAAGTGGCGGTTTCAGGCGAGAGAATGCTGATGAGAAACCCGCCGGCAAACAATCCGGCCTGTCGTCTCTGAGGCTCGTCGCCGACGGCCGGCGGCGCCGTTCTGGCGATGCGCAGGGCCATCCAGCCAAGGACCGCCGCACCAGCGATCTTGACCGCCGGCACCGACAGCGACCCGGAAAGATGAACGGCGCCCAATGCCACCAGGACCGCCAGCACGGCGGTTCCGGCGCCGATCCCGGCCACGAGCGGAACCGTCCTGCCAAAGCCGTGTAGGGAGGCAAGGCTGCCGGTCGCGAGCCCGATCGGGCCTGGCGTGATCATGATCACCGTATATGCCGCCAGGAATTGCAGCATGGCCGTCGACGGCAGAAGCGAATTTGACATTGCAGCCTCCCGTTTGTGGCGTCGATCACAGAGCGGCGAGGAATTCCGTCGCGCCCCAGCCGCCGGACGCCGGCGGCGGTTCCCCGCACCGCCGCCGTTGCCCGCCTTCTCCCCCGGATCGTGAAGGCGTCGTGGTGTTGGGAGGTCCATCCACGCTGCGAGCAGAAGCCTACGCGGAGCGGCGGGCATGCAAATCGGTACCGCCACCCATTTTTAGGCGGTCGATTTCCCAGTTTTCGCGGAGATTTCGCTGCGGGAACTACCCAGAGCCTGTTCCATCCCGACAGAATCAGCTGGAATCATGGTCCCGTCTGGTGCGGTTCCAACGGATGGGTGCCCGTCAGGAGCCACGGCTCGCCGCGCAGCCGCAGGAGGATTTCCATACGGTTTGCGGCGTTGAGCTTGCCGAGCAGCGAGGAGACGTGATGCTCGATCGTGCGGGGCGAGCGCGACAAATGTCGCGCGACTTCCTTGTTGCTGATGCCCTGGGCGATCAGGGCGAGCACCTTCTGCTCGTGCTGTGTCAGGCCGAGCGGATGGCGACGGGCCGCCGCATAGGGTCCGCGCTGCACCTTCGGCAGCAGGCCTGACAGGCCCTGACGCTGCGCGAGCTTGCGCGCCAGCGCTGCGGCCGCGGGCGCGTCGATCTCGTCCAGCATCGCCACGGCGCGAGCGAGCGCCGTTCCGGCATCCGCCCCACGAACCTGCATGAGGGCAAGTGCTGCCTCGTAGGGCAGCGAGAAACGCGTCCACTCCGCCGCGGCGGCCTGCGGGTCGCCGACAAGCTCGGCGGACCAGGGCGACGGTATGGGCGCCGATAGCGCCGGCAGCGATCCGGGCATTCCGCATCGACGCCACCAGACCGACAATTCGCCAAGGTCCCTGGGGCGGAAATTGTCGAGGTTCATGGCCGCAGCTCGGTAAGCTGCGCGTGGCCGGCGCCGATATCCTCGGCAAGCCAGGCCGCCTCCGTCAGCGCCAGGCGAACCGGGACGATACGCTGCGGCTCGCCGGTCGTCTGCCCCTCCGCAAAGGCCCGCTGCAAAAGGTCGACGCCGTCGGTCTCGCCCAGCCTTACGCGGACCGTGCCAAGCACGGTGAGCGCCGGCAAGTGCATCACCATCGGCAGGCGCTCCACATTCATGACGCCCTGAGCGATGGTTGCGGCCTCGCGAAACCGGCCCTGTTCCATGCAAAGCTGCGCCTGCCGGCCGAGCAGGTATTGCGCCGCCGAATCGAGGTCGTGCCTGGTGCAGAATGCGATGCCTTCGGCCAGCAGCCGCTCCGCCAGCTCGAAGTCCTTGGCCACCACCGCGCATTCCGCAAAGTTCGTATAGGCCCGCGCCGCATGGTCGTGGAGCCCGTGCTCGAGCGCCAGGGCAAGGCTTTCCTCCAGCCGCTCACGGCCGCCGGGACGGTCGGCGAACATGAGCGCGGTGCCGACATTGTTGAGGGCGTGAACGCGCGTCTCGACCTCACCCAGCCGATCGGCCAGGCTGATCGCGCGCTCGCCCCATTCGATCGCCTCGTCGAAACGATAGTGCAGCATGTGGAGCTGCGAGCGTGTGCTGTAGGCCATTGCCACTTCGGGACCCGGCGGCAGCCTTTCCACTTCATGCACGGCCTGGTCCGCATACTCTTCCGCCTGCGGGCCTTCGCCGCGCCGCCAGTGCAGCCGCGACAGCCAGCGCAAATTGAGCCCTATCTTGTCGACCCGGTCCAGCTGCCGCCAGATGGCGATGGCGCGATGCCGGGCCTCGATGATGGCATCATAGACAAGCAGTGCCAGGCCGGCCTCGTAGGCCCAGTCCTCGTGCAACTGCGCGGCCAGTTCCGGCGGGGCTTGGTCGACATATCTGAGTGCGGTCGCCAGATGCGAGGCCGCCTCCCGGTGCGCGCCCAGGCGGGCGGCCTGCCGGGCGGCGAGCGGCGCGAGTTCGAGCACGCGTTCGCCATTGTCGGCGCCGCCGGCGTGATGGACGCGGCGCGAAAGCAGAGCGCTTGCCTGCGACGCCGGAACTTCAGAGAGTGCCGCTTCGACCTTGGAATGGAGCGAGCGTTGCAGAGAGAGGGAGAGCCGGTCGAGCGTCGCCTCCCTGGCAAGCTCGTGGCGAAATGTCAGCGCGCCCTGATCGTCCCGCCGCAGCAATCCACGGTCGACGCATCGATCCACCAGCGCTTCGGTCTCGTCCCCGAGAAGGGCCCGGATCAGCCACGGCTCAACGCTGCCCGGCATGATGCTCATGACCTCCAGCACGTCGCGCTCTCCAGGCGTCAGGCGCGACAGGCGGGACCACACCGCGTCGCGTATGGAATCGGGCACGCGCGCCGATTCGGTCTCGCTGCTGGACAGGAGCTCGGTAACGAAGAAGGGATTGCCCTCAGTAATGCGGTAAAGCCCGTCGGCGGAACGGCCGGCCTGTTCGGCCAGCATCGTAACCGCCTGGGGAGACAGCGGTTTAAGCGTCACGCGGCGTACGGAGGCGGCGGGAAGATCGCCGAGCACGTGGGTCAGCGGGTGATCGGCGTTCAAGTCCTCTCTGCGCATGCTGAGCACCAGCATGGTGCGGAGCAGGGAGACGCGGCGACCGAGATATCTTACGAGGTCGAGCGTCGCATTATCCGCCCAATGCATGTCCTCGAAGATGAGCACGGTCGTGCCCTTGGCGCGCTGCAGCGCGTTCAGCAATGCCGGGAAAAGCCGCTCCGGGGCTGCGGTCTCCTCAAGCAGCGCTGCCACGCGCGGGTCGAGCAAGTGCGCCATGTCCTGGAGAGGGCCCAATGGACGCGGCGTGAAGAGCGCCTCGCACCAGCCCCACAGCACCCGGCAGTCCCGGTCGGCGTTTTCCGCGAATTCGCGCAGCAGAGAGGTCTTGCCTAGGCCCGCCTCGCCATGCACCAGCACGGTCCCACCATGTCCGGCAGCAGCTCTCTCGGCCGCGGCCAACAAAGCTCCAAGTGGGTCCTCTCGCTCAAGCAGCATCAAACCCGCGCCTCCAGAATATTGAAGGTACAACAGTAGGCAATGAGTGCAACACGCTCATTTCACATGACCTCACATGACCGCGGCGATTTGGCAAATCACCCCTGGGAAGCGGGCGTTATTTTGTCCCGGAGCCGATATGTTTGCTGCTGCCATAGGCATGAAGACTACAAAACAGGCAGACAACCAAGGCGGCGACAAGACCTAGCGAAGCGGGCTGGATAGCCTCACGTCCGTGATGATAGCGTGAAAGAAACGCGTTCCATCGATCCAGCCCAAAGCCTATCTCATCGTCGGCCGTTCCGGCCTGACGTTCAACAGGGGGTGAAAATCATGGAAGAGGAAGACGATGTCCTAAGCGACCTGAGCTATGTCGCCGAAAATTTCGATGATGTGGCAAAGGAAACGATCGTCCTGGTGCTGGAGGCTGCGATCGCCGAGATCATTGGCCTCAGAATTGCCCTGCAGACTGCCGCGTCGAAGGCGACATGGGCAACAGACTGAGTTGCAGCCGGGGTTGAACGAGCGCCTCAGCTCGGCGAGGTGTCACCCAGCGACGCCACGGTTTTCAGCGCGCCGTCAAGCATGTCGCCCTTCTCGTCCTTCAGCGCGGCTTCGCGCAGGCGCCTGATCCAGTCGGCGGCGTCCGGGCGGCCCTTGACCACGTCGAGCGCCGACAGCACGCGGTCGAACTTCGACTGCGCGCGGGCATGGGTATCGCTGTAGCCTTTGATCAGCCGGCGGCAGTTGAGGATCTCCGTGCCAAGCGCGTAGTCCTGGCCGACTTGGCCGAGCGCCAGCGCATACCAGCGCTCGAGATGGGCGGTCTCGACCTTGTGGCGCAGCAGGCGGCGGCGCCAGCGGCGCAGGCCGCCGATGAACCACAATGCGGCAAAGCCGGCAAAACTGTCGGTGCGGATGTGGCGGCCGCGGTTGATGCGGCGGTCGAGGAATGCGGCGAGCTTCGGCCGGCTTTCGATATAGCTGCCGAGCCCGGCCGGCAGCGTGCCGCAGAATTCCTCGATGCGCGGATGGAAATATTCGGTCACCTGCAGGACCGAGCCGTCCTTGACGCCGACCTCGCGGCGTACGCGTCGGTCGCGGCTCGAGCGCGTCTTCAGGTCGGCGACGCGGATCATGTCGTCGTAGCACATCGCATTGGCCAAATGCTTTGCCGCGGCGATCGACAGCGCGTAGTCATGTTCGGCATTGTCCAGGACGACGGCCCGGTCTAGCCGGTCGAGATACTCGCCGCCATAGGCGATGTCCTGATAGTCGACAACCTTTTTCAGACCGCGAAGCGCCATGTCGTGCAGTGGCACAGGCAGCGCAGCGACGCGCGCCGCCAATTGTTGCCAGCCCTTCAACAGCCTTTCCGGGCCGCTGACTTCTGTCGCCGCGCCCGAGCCGGTTTCAGCGGCCGCCGGCTGTTCAGTCTTGTCGCCCGAAGGCGCACTCGCGATGCCGCGCGCCCGATCGTAGGCGGCGCCGAAGGCGGCGAGGCTGGCCTTCACACCGCGGCCGCCGGCACTGACCGCCTGCTCGTAGCTCTCGCGTGTGAACGGCAAGGCATCGGAGCCGGCCAGCGCGCCGAGCAGGCTGGCCGAGATCATCGAGCCGTTGTCGGCGGCGATCTTCTCCATGTCGAAGGCTATGAAGCGCTTGGCCGCGGCTTCCGCCGTGGCATGCACCTTGGCGGACGAGGCGCGGCCGTCGCCAGGCTCGATCTTTTCCGAGACAGCTGCGATGCGGTGCGACGAGGCGATCAGTGTCGTGCGCTCCGGCGTGACGAAGCCGCGGATGATGGCGCGGCCGGCCTCCATCAGTTCGGCGGCGATCAATATATCGACGTCGCCCTGCGACGGCGACAGCGCGAAGACCGGCAGCCGGCCGCTGTCGCGGCACATCTCGACGTAATAGATGGTGGCGCCGGTGCGCTGGGCGACGCCGGCGACCGAGGTCGATTGCGCGACATAGCCGTTGCGCTCGGCAACGTCGGTGATCCAGTCGGCCAGCACGCCGCCGCCCTGGCCGCCGACCGCCAGCACGGCAAGCTTGATGACGCGCTCGTCGTCCGGCGCGCCGGCCTTGGAACGGGCTGATGGGACAGCGTCAAGCATCGGCGAATGTCAGGCGCCGGCTTTCACGGCGCCGCTGCAAGAGGCCGATCATGGCGCGGCGCGCCGCTTCCAGGAAACGGTCCCGGCGGCTCGGATTGTGCACCACGTCGGCGCGGTAAAAGGACGGGCAGAGCACCGCCGCGTCGGCAACCTCGCCGCAATTGCCACAGCCGACGCAGCTCTCGTCGATATGCGCCACCGGATCGTCGCGCAGCGGGTCGTCCAGCGACTTCACCGATAGCGACGGGCAGCCGGAAAGCCGCATACAGGCGTGATCGCCAGTGCAGATATCCTCGTCGACGCCGAATTTCGGCTTGACCGTCCGCTTACCGCCCTTGATCGCCTTGTCGACCAGAGGCTTTTCGCGGCGCTGCCGGTTGAGCATGCATTCGGACGAGGCGACGATGACTTTTGGGCCCTTTTCGTCCGTCGTCAGCGCTTCGCGCAGCGCGTCTTGCATCTTGGTTACGTCGTAGGTGCGGTCGATGTGGCGCAGCCATTTGACGCCCATCCCCTTCACCGCCTCGGTGATCGGATGCTTGGTCGACTTCGTCTTGTTGCCGGCGCGGGACGACAGGATGTCCTGTCCTCCGGTCGCGGCCGAATAGAAATTGTCGACGATGACGATGACGCCGTCATTCTTGTTGAACACCGCATTGCCGATCGATGAGGTCAGGCCGTTATGCCAGAAGCCGCCATCGCCGACGAAGGAGATCGAGCGGCGCCTGGCATCGGGCGAATTGAACGCCGAGGCCGAGGCCGGCCCCAATCCGTAGCCCATGGTGGTGGCGCCGAGCTCGAAGGGCGGCATGATCGAAAACAGATGACAGCCAATGTCGGAGGCGATGTGGTGCTTGCCCAACTCCTGTTCGACCAGCTTGGTGGCGGCGAAGATCGGCCGCTCCGGGCAGCCGACGCAGAAGCCGGGCGGGCGGCCCGGGACGACGTTGATCAGGTCGGCGGTGTCGAGCCCGTCGCCGATCTTGTTCGGCGCGCGGACCTCGCTTGGCAGCAGATGCGGGATGGTGGCGCGCAGGAATGATCCGATGCCATCGAGCATCACCTGGCCGGTGTATTCGCCGGCCATCGGCAGATGTTCCTTGCCGACGAGCTTGGTGCCGCGCCCGGCCTTGTGCAGCATCGCGGCAAAGGCTTGCTCGATGTAATTGGGCTGGCCTTCCTCGACGACGAGGACGGCGTCCTTGCCTTCGCAGAAGGACAGGAACTCGTCATCGACCAGCGGGTAGACGGCGTTCAGCACATAGAGCGGCACGTCGGTGTCGCCATAGGTGTCGGCGAGGCCGAGCCGCTGCAGCGCCCGGATGACGGAATTGTACATGCCGCCCTGCATGACGATGCCGACCGCGCCGTGCTCCGGGCCGAAGAACTCGTTGATCTTGTTGGTGCGGATGAAATCCACCGCTGCCGGCCAGCGCTTCTGCACCTTCTCCTTCTCATGCAGGAAGGACGCGGGCGGTAGCACGATGCGGCCGGTGTCGCGGCGCGGCGCGTCGAGCGCATCGGCCACCGTCATCGCCGGGCGCTTGTTGTCCTTGGCGATGAAATGGCCGTGCACATGGCAGCAGCGGATACGGACCTGCAGCATGACCGGCGTGTTGGATATTTCCGACAGCTCGAAGCCGTCCTCTACCGCCTTGACGATCGACGGCAGGTTCGGCCGCGGGTCGAGCAACCAGACCTGGCTTTTCATGGCAAAGGCGTGGCTGCGTTCCTGCATGATCGAGGAGCCTTCGCCGTAATCCTCGCCGACGATGATCAGTGCGCCGCCGGTGACGCCGCCGGACGCCAGGTTGGCCAGCGCGTCAGACGCGACATTGGTGCCGACCGTCGACTTGAAGGTCGCCGCGCCGCGGATCGGATAGTGCACCGATGCCGCCAGCATGGCGGTGGCGGTGGCTTCCGAGGCGCTTGCCTCGAAATGCACGCCAAGCTCGCCCAGGATATCCTGCGCGTCGGCCAGCACGTCCATCAAATGGCTGATCGGCGCGCCCTGATAGCCGCCGACATAACCGACGCCGCATTGCAGCAGCGCCTTGGTGATGGCGAGGATGCCCTCGCCGGAAAACTCCTCGCCGGCACCGAGCCTGAGCTTTTCGACTTCCTTGGCAAAAGATCGTTCGGCCATTTTGAGCTCCTTCCGTTGCCGCCAGGAATCTGGCGGCGCGTAAGATCAGATGTCGTGCTTGCGAATGTTCTTCAGCATCTTCTGCAGTGTCGCGATCAGCGCCGCGTATTCGGCATCGTCGATGTCGTCGAACATGACCTCGAACGCGTCATGCATGGCCGGCCAGGCGCGCGCGAATTCGGCGCGGCCATCGTCGGTCAGGAACACGTGGCGGATACGGCTGTCGGTGACCCCCTGCTCGCGCCGGACAAACCCTTGCCCCTCCAGCGTGTCGAGCGTCCGGCTCAAGGTCGACTGCTCGATGACAGTATAGACCGACAGATCGTTGACGGTGACGCCCTCGGTGACCGACAACACGGCCAGCGTCCTCACCTGCGGAATGGTCAGGCCCTGCTTGCGGAAATTATCTCGCAAGGTGGCATTGTAGCGGCCCATGATGCGGTTCATCAGATAGGGCGCGAATTGCTGCAGGCCGATTTGGCCCAGTGTCGAGATGCGCTGGCGCACAACCTTCTGTTCCATCACAGCCTCCCCGCCAGGAGGAAGCCGGAGCCGCCACCCAAGCCAGCCCCCGGATGGGTCGAGGCGCCGATATGATAGAGGCCCTTGACGCCGGTATCGTGATTGCGGCTCGTCTTGAACGGCCGCCACAGAAACGACTGGTCGATAGCCGAGGAGCCGCCATAGGGATCGCCGCCGACCAAGTTGATGTTCATCGCTTCCAGATCGGCGGGCGAATAGGCGCGGCGTGCGATGACGCTCTCCTTGAATCCTTCGATATGACTGGCAAGGATGGCTTCGGCGCGGTCGGCATAGGTTTCGCGCAGCGCCTCGGTCCAGCGGCCGTCCGCAGGTGTCTGCAGTTTGCCGGCGGCATCGCCCTTGATATGCCGTGGCGCCTCGGGCAGTTGCAACCACAGGATCGCCTTGCCATCCGGACAGCGCGAAGGATCGAGCGCATGCGGCTGGCCGACGCAGATGGTCGGCACCTCCGGTAGCATGCCGCGCACCGCCTCGTTGCAGGCCTTCGACACGCCGTCGAGCCCGGGTGTCAGATGCAGCAGCGCGACCTTGTCCAGGCCCTCGCCGCGCCATGCCGGCGGTCTGTCCAAGGCATAGTGGATCTGGAAATTGCCCTTGCCGTAGCGGTATTTTTGCGCTGCTTCGGCGTCGTCCTTTGCAGCATCCCTGCCGAGCAGCCGGTCGTAAAGCTGGGTCGGCGTGACCGAGCAGATCACGCTCTTCTTGGCGGTCACGATCTCGCCGGAAGCCAGCCGCACGCCGGTTGCACGGCCTCCGCTCTGGACGATGGCCGCGACGTCGGCGCCGGTGCGGATTTCGCCGCCACGTTCCCTGATCAGGGCTTCGAAGGCGGACAGCAGGTTCCTGGCACCGCCCTTGACGATCGGCGCGCCGGCCGCCTCAAGCGCGAAGGCGATGACCTTGGCGATCTGTCCCGAAAACGCATCTTCGGGCCCGAGGCCGGCATGCAGCACCCAGGGCGCCCACAGCGCGCGCATGGTTTCCGACTGGTAGGCGCTTTCCAGCCAGCCGCGCGCCGGCACCAGCGCGTCGCCGACAAAGGCGGCAAGGCCACGCGGGCCGCGCCGCCATGCCTCGCCCGCCAGCAGCTTTGCCGTCGGGTAAGACCACAGGCTGCCGCCGAGCAGCCCGAACAGGAGGCCGGCATTGCGCTCGATCTCGCCGACATCGCTGCCGTGCCGGTCGCCGTCGCCCGCGGCAAGCGCATTGGCCGCCGCGACATTGGCGGCGCGATCGGTGCGCAGGATGGCATGGCTGCCATCCGGACGCAGCACGCCGGTCGGCGTGGAGGTGTTGCAGAACTCCAGCCCGTGCCGCGCCAGATCCTTGCCCAGCGCCGCATAGGCCGGCGAGGTGATGAACAGAACGAAGGTCGTCGCCATCACGTCGTGGATGAAGCCGGGCGCGGTGATTTCTTCTGTGCGCATGCAGCCGCCGATGCGGTCGTTGCGCTCGAGCACCAGCACCTTCGCCCCCTTGCCGCCAAGCATCGCGGCGCAGACCAGCGCGTTGATGCCGCTGCCGACGA
This sequence comes from Mesorhizobium sp. M0923, assembly GCF_040319365.1. Classification (NCBI taxonomy): domain Bacteria; kingdom Pseudomonadati; phylum Pseudomonadota; class Alphaproteobacteria; order Hyphomicrobiales; family Phyllobacteriaceae; genus Mesorhizobium; species Mesorhizobium sp. M0923. Next base: position 235,258 of record NZ_JAMYNW010000004.1, read on the forward strand.
TGATGTGATCAGGAGCGCTCATCGATGCGTGCTCCCGGTGAGCGGAAGGTGGAATTCATTTGCGCGGGTTGGCGTTCCTTCGCGCCCCCCTCTGTCCTGCCGGACATCTCCCCCACTTGGGGGAGATCGGCTGTCACCGCGGCCTTCGCCACTCTCCAACGTCGCAGGAATGAGCGGGGCGCCGAAACTGCCAATCTCCCCCCAAGTGGGGGAGATGTCCGGCAGGACAGAGGGGGGCGCCGTAGAGCCCCAGCTTTGCAAGGCTGCCGCTCCCAATTCGTCACTACAACGCTGCCTGCGCACATGATCTTCTCCCGAAGACCGCAGCTACCCTATTGCCTTGGCACCAACGCCAACGCGCGGATCGGGCTGCCGGTGCCGTGCTCGATTTTGAGTGGTGCGGCGATCAGGATCGCGCCTTTCGGCGGCAGCCGGTCGAGGTTGCACAGGCTGGCGAGGCCGTAGCGATTGGCCTTGTGCATCAGGCTGTGCGCCGGGAATGGCGGCTCCATGCCGCCGGCCTTGCCGGCATCGGTGCCGATCGTCTCGCTGCCCCAGCCCTTGATGTCCTTGCCGATCAGATACTGGATGGCTTCCGCGGTCGGGCCGGGCGTGTGAGGACCGGTCTCATTGGCGTTGAGGAACTCGGCTTCCGAGCCGTTGCGCTTATACCAGTCGGTGCGCATCACCACCCACTCGCCCGCGTTGATAACGCCATGTTCGGCTTCCCATGCCTTGATGTGATCGACGGCGAGCAGGAAATCGTGATCGGCGGCCGCTTCCTTCGAACAGTCGATGACATTGACGGGTCCGACAAAATTCTGCGCCGGAATGGTGTCGGTGGCGCCGTCCGGATAATCCTTACCGGTGATCCAGTGATTGGGCGCATCAAAATGCGTGCCTGAATGCTCGCCGAGTTTGAGCCAGTTCCACGCCCACCAAGGTCCGTTCCTGTCATAGGCGGAGATGGCGTGGATCTCGATCTTCGGCGTGTCTACCGCCAGTTCCGGCGGCAGCTTGATCAGCGGTGTGTCCGGCCCGAGCGGCGCCGTCAGGTCGACCACCTGGATGGCGCCTGAAAGAAGCTGGCCGGCGACTTCGCCGAGGAGTTGTTGCGTATCCATGGTCTGTGTTCCCTCTTCTTGGATGGCTCTGAAGGCTCGTTGCGGCCCTTAATATCCTACTAGACGAAAACATATGCATCTGCAATTATCTTTAAGCATAAAGGAAATGGGTTGGGTGGGATGTGAGCGAGTTCGACGCCATATTTGTCGGGGCAGGCCACAACAGTCTGGCATGCGCCGCGCATCTGGCGCTCAAAGGCTGGAAAACTGCCGTTTTCGAGCGCGATGCAACGATTGGCGGCGCCGTCCAGACGCGTGAATTCACGCTGCCGGGTTTCCGGCACGATTTCGGCGCGATGAATCTGAGCCTTTTTGCCGGCTCGGCCTTTCACAAGAAATATGCAAATGAATTGAAAACCCACGGGCTGGAATTCGTGCCGGTGGCCGACTGTTTTGCCAGTGCGTTCCCCGACGGCCGCTGGTTCGGTGTCAGCAGCGATCTGGAAACGACCGCTGCACGAATGGCCGCCTTCTCCGCAATCGACGTCGCCACATGGCGCCGCTTGGTTGCGGCATTCCCGGCCGAGGCCGAGCATCTGTTCCGGCTGCTGGGCTCGCCGATGAGCGGTCGAGCGCTCGCCGGCACTGCCTGGAACCTGTGGCGCAAGAAGGGTTTTGCCGGCGCGCTCGATACCGGGCGGCTGCTGCTTTCCTCACCCCGCGCGTGGCTCGAGGAGACTTTCCAGTCGCCGCATGTCAGGGCGACGCTCGCCACCTGGGGCATGCATCTCGACTTCGCCCCCGACATCGCCGGCGGCGCGGTGTTTCCTTACCTCGAATCCATGGCCAACCAGTGCTTCGGCATGGTGCTCGGCAAGCGCGGCGCCGACACCATCATCCGCGCTTTGTCGGGCATGCTCACGGCGGCCGGCGGCAAGATCGTCACTGGGGCTGACGTCGCCGAAATCACGGTGTCCGCCGGCAAGGCGACCGGCGTGCGGCTCGCTTCCGGCGAGATCCACACCGCCACCAGGGCCGTCATCGCCAGTGTCGCGCCCAAGGCGCTGACTGGGAAGCTGTTGCCTGACGGTTCGGGCGACGCCGTTTTCGACACGGCCATGAAAAACTTTCGCCATGCGCCGGGGACGATGATGATCCATCTGGCGCTCGACGATCTGCCGGACTGGCGCGCCGGCGCCGAGCTTCGGCAGTTCGCCTATGTGCATCTGTCGCCGTCGCTTGATGCCATGTCGCAAACCTATCAGCAGGCGATGTCCGGCATGCTGCCGGATGAACCGGTGCTGGTCGTCGGTCAGCCGACCGCGGTCGATCCCTCGCGTGCGCCGGACGGCAAGCATGTGCTGTGGGTGCAGGTGCGCATGCTGCCGGCCGAGATTGTGAGCGATGCGGCGGGCACGATCGCGGCGGCTCACTGGGACGAGGCTAGGGAGCACTACGCCGAGCGCGTCCTCGACATTATCGAGCGCTATGCGCCCGGCCTTCGCCGGAAGATCCTCGGCCGCGCCGTGTTCTCGCCCATCGACCTCGAACGCGAGAACCCCAACCTTGTCGGCGGCGACCAGATCTGCGGCAGCCATCATCTGGCGCAGAATTTCCTGTTCCGGCCGGCGCGCGGCTACGCCGGCTGGAACACGCCGGTCGGCAATCTGCATCTGACCGGGGCGGCAACATGGCCGGGCGCCGGCACTGGTGCGGGCTCGGGCTTCATGCTCGCACAACAACTTGGCGGGAGGTAAAGCCGTAATTTTCAACTCGGGTGAAGGAGGACAAGGCGCGGTTGCCCAAGGAGCCTGAACCCACCGATTGACAACGACACCGCGCATAAAAGCAACAGGGGAACGACCATGACAATCAACAGACGAGAATTGCTCGGATATGGCGCGGCCGCGCTTGGCGCTACGGCGCTCGGCCTGCCGCAAATCGCCAAGGCTGCCGGCGAACTGACCATCGCCTACAATGTCAACCTGCCGTCCTGGGACCCGACCACCGGACCTTCGGCAGTCAACCCGACCATCCAGGGCCTTTACCAATCGGTGTTCGACCAGTTCATCCCGCAGAAGCCGGACCTTTCCTTCGCGCCCGGCCTGCTCACCGAATGGGGCTGGAACGAAGATCGCAGCAAGATCACGATGACGGTGCGCGAGGGCGTCACCTGGCATGACGGCTCGCCATTTACGGCCGAAGACGTGGTCTGGTCGCTGCAGCGGGCGGGCGATGAAAAGACCGGCAACCCGATCCAGTTCGTCTGGAAGAACGTCAACAATTTCAAGATCGACGGCAACAAGATCACCGGCGATGTCGTGCAATTCGACCCAGTGTATTTCAAATGGATGTCGTTCCTGACCGGCTACATCATGCCGAAGGCCTATTACGAAAAGGTCGGCGCCGAAGGCTTCGAGAAAGCTCCGATCGGCACCGGGCCCTATATGGTCGACAAATTCGAGCGCAACGCCTTCCTGCGTCTCAAGGCCAACCCGAACTACTGGGGCAGCAAGCCGGCCTTCGAAAACGTGACCATCAAGTTCGTCACCGATGCGGCGAGCCGCGTCGCCGAGATCGAGTCCGGTTCCTCGCAGGTTACGCTCGAAATCCCCTATGAGGAATATGACCGCCTGATCGCCAAGGACGGGCTTGCCGGCTCGTGCAAGAACGTTTCCGACATCGGCATGATCTTTTTCAACGACATCGACGTGATGCTGGACAAGAATATCCGCCAGGCGGCGGTGATGGCGGTCGACAAGAAGCTGCTGGTCGACCGGCTGCTGCGCGGCTACGGACAGCCCATCGATACGCTGGAGACGCCGGAATACGCCGCCTACGATCCGTCGATCAAGGTCGAGCACAATCCGGAAAAGGCCAAGGAATTGCTGGCCGCATCCGGCTATTCGCCGGAAAAGCCGGTCAAGTTCACGATCCAGACGACCAAGGGCTTCAAGCCCAAGGATTACGAGATGATCCAGGCGATCGTCGGCATGTGGCGCAAGGTCGGCATCGAGGCGACGATCGAGGTCTACGAAATCGCCAAGCACTACGAGCTGCGCGCCGCCGACAAGCTGGCGCCGGCAGCCTTCTACAATTGGGGCAACGCCATCGGCGACCCCACCACTTCGACCGGCTTTGCCATGTATGGCCCGAGCCCGCATTCGGTGTGGGACAGCCAGGACTTGATCGACATGATCAACCCGCTATGGGGCGAGAAGGACGAGGCCAAGCGCATCGCCGGCTGGAAGGCCGTCGACAAATACATCGCCGAGCAGGCCTATGTGCTGCCGCTGATCCAGTATGCGCAGCCGATCGTGCATGCCAAGGGCGTCAATGTCGTGCAGCATGTGTCGGGCGCGCTGTTGCCGGCGCTGATGAGCCCGGCCTGAGATCGGCCCGGGACTAACGCGCGCCGTCTGCAACGACGGCGCGCCTTTTCCGCCAGGCATACAGGCGACCATGCTGCTGCAAAGATTCCTGATCCGTCTTCTGACGATGGCGATCACGCTGTTCGGCGTGGCCGTCGTCGTCTTTATCGTCATCCGCGTCGCCCCCGGCGATCCGATCGCGATGATGCTGCCGCCCGGCGCCACCGATGCCGACATCGCGCGGCTGCGCGCGCTGTACGGGCTGGACAAGACGATCGTCCAGCAATTCTTCATCTGGCTGTCCGGCGTAGTCAGAGGCGATTTCGGCACGTCGATCTCACTGCGGCAGGATGTGCTGGGGCTGGTCTTCAATCGCCTCCCGGCGACGCTGGAGCTCGCCTCCGTCGCGCTTGTGATGGCGGTGGCGATCGGCGGCACGATGGCGATCCTCGGCGCGCGCGAGCGCGGCACCGCGGTCGAGGCCGGCATCGACATTGCCAGTGGTGCGGCGCTCTCAATTCCCGATTTCCTGTGGGGTCTGGTGCTGATCTTGTTGTTCGGCGTGCTGGTGCCGGTGTTCGACATTTCCGGCCGAGTGTCGCCGCAACTCGACCTGCCCTTCGCCACGCAATTCTATCTGTTCGAAAGCATCGTGCGACTGCGCTTCGACCTGACCAGGGACCTGCTGGCACACATGCTGATGCCGGCGATCGCGCTGGCGCTGCCGCTGGCCGCGATCATCTCGCAGCTGCTGAAACAGTCGCTGAAGGAAGTGCTCGACCTCGACTATGTCGTGCTGGCGCGGGTAAAGGGCTTTTCGGAAACGCAGGTCATCCTGCGCGAGGCGTTGAAGAACGCGGCGCTGCCGACGCTCACTCTGGTCGGCGTGCAGTTTACCTTCCTGATCGGCGGCACGGTCATCGTCGAACGGCTGTTTTCCTATGAAGGTCTCGGCAATATGGCGATCGATGCCGTCATCAATCGCGACCTGCCGCTGATCCAGGGCATCGTGCTGGTCTTCGCGCTGTTGTTCGTGCTGATCAACCTTGCCGTCGACATGATGTACGCGTTGCTCAATCCGAGGCTGCGCCATGGATGAGGCCCGCATTTCAAGACATGGCTCGCGCGCCCGCCTGTGGCTGGCCGGCGGCTGGCTGCTGATTGCGCTGTTGGCCGCAATTTTTGCGCCGCTGGTCGCACCGCAGGACCCACTGGCGCAGGATTTGATGCTGGAGCGCCTGCCGCCGTTCTGGCTGGGCGGTGCCGAGCCCGGCTACTGGCTCGGCACCGACAGCCTCGGTCGCGATCTGTTGTCACGGCTGATCTTCGGTGCGCGCATCGCCTTCATCGTCGCCTTCGCGGCGGCCTTTGCCGCCTGCCTGGTCGGCTCGACGCTCGGCCTGATCGCCGGCTATTTCGGCGGCTGGGCCGACCGCATCATCTCGCGTATCGTCGATGTCTGGATGGCGTTTCCGCCGGTGCTGTTTGCCATCCTTCTGGTCGCCGTGCTCGGCACCGGCTTGAGCTCGGTCATCATCGCCATCGCCGTCATCGACTGGACGCGCTTCTGCCGGGTGATCCGCGCCGAGACCATGGGTCAGTCGCGCATGGACTATGTCGAGAACGCCCGCATCGCCGGCTATGGCCGCATCGGCATCATGCTGCGCGAGGTGCTGCCCAATGTGGTGCCGTCGATCGTGGCGCTGCTGTCGCTGGAGATGGGCATTGCCGTCATCGTCGAGGCGATCCTGTCCTTCGTCAATCTGTCGATCTCGACAGACGACCCGACCTGGGGCGGCATCATCGCCGAGGGCCGCCTGTCGATCCATCAGGCCTGGTGGGTGCTGGTGTTCCCGCTGGTCACGCTGATCCTGACGGTGCTGTCGTTCAGCCAGTTCGGCGAGGGCCTCAGGGCGCGTTTCGATCCGGTGCTGCGATGAACGCGCCTGCGAAACCCTGCCTGGACATACGCAACCTTAGCGCGGTGCTGCCTAATGGCTTGCGCGTGCTGCGCTCGGTGTCGCTCGCCGTCGAGCCCGGAGAAGTCCGCGCGCTGGTCGGCGAGAGCGGCGCCGGCAAGACAATGATCGGCAAGGCCGTGCTCGGCGTGCTGCCACCGAGCGTGCGCATCGTCGAAGGCAATATGCTGCTCGAAGGCGAGGATCTGGGCCGGCTGGCACCCAAGGCAAGGCGCACCCTGATCGGCGCGCGCACGGCGCTGATCCCGCAAGACCCGCTGACGGCGCTCAATCCGTCACGGCGCATCGGCCCGCAAATGACCGACCGGCTGGTGCGCATCCTCGGCTGGAGCGGTGAGAAGGCCGATGCACGCATCCGCCAATTGCTGGACGAGGTGCAGATCCGCGACCCCGAGCGCGTGCTCAAATGCTATCCGCACGAGCTGTCCGGCGGCATGCGGCAGCGCGTGCTAATCGCCGCGGCGTTTGCAGCCGAACCAAGGCTGATCGTCGCCGACGAGCCGACGACCGCGCTCGACGTGACCGTGCAGAAACAGATCTTGCGGCTGATCGCGCAATTACAGCGCGAGCACGGCACGGCGATCCTGTTCGTTACTCACGATCTCGGTGTGGTTGCCAAGATCAGCCAGAAAGTTTCGGTGCTCTATGCTGGCAAGGTGGTGGAAGAGGCCGATACCGCAGCGCTGTTCGCCGCACCCCAGCACCCTTATACGCTGGCGCTGATGGCGGCGACGCCGCGCTACACCGATCCGTTCGCCTCGCTGAAGCCGGTCGACGACAAGGTGCTGGCCGGGCTGGCCGCGGAGATCGCCGCCGCCGACCAGGCATGGAGGCGACCGCATGGTTGAGCCGCTGTTTTCCGTGCGCGGGTTGAAGGTTGCGTTGCCCGACATGACGCGCAAACCGCTGATCGGCCGGGCGCCGCTGGCCGAGATCCTGAAAGGCCTGGATTTCGACCTGCCAAGGGGATCGGTGACCGGCATCGTCGGCGAATCCGGCTCCGGCAAATCGACGCTCGGCCGTGCCTTGGTGCGCCTGCTGGAGCCCAGTGCCGGCAACGTCATGTTCGACGGCCGCGACATCACACATCTGCCTGAGGCCGAGCTCCGGCCGCTGCGCCGCAATCTGCAGATGATCTTCCAGGATCCGATGTCGTCGCTCAACCCGCGCCGCACCATCTTCAGCATCATTGCAGCACCCCTCAAGCAGAACGGGCTTGGCGACAATCTCAAGGCACGCGTCGCGGAGGCGCTGCAGCGCGTCGGCCTGCCGCAGAGCTTTGCCGGCCGCTACCGTCACGAAGTGTCGGGCGGCCAGCGCCAGCGCGTCGGCATTGCCCGCGCACTGGCGCTGTCGCCGAAATTCGTGCTGGCCGACGAAATCGTCTCCGGCCTCGACGTGTCGACCCAGGCGCAGATCCTGACGTTGCTGGAAAAACTCGCCGCCGAAATGGGCCTGACCGTTGCCTTTATCAGCCACGATCTGTCGGTGATCCGGAGGCTCTGCCGACAAGTGATCGTCATGCGCGAAGGCGCGATCGTCGAAGCCAGCGCGACGGATACTTTGTTCGAGCACCCGCGGCAGGCCTACACGCGCGACCTCCTCGCCGCCATTCCCCTGCCCGAGATCGATGACGCCTGGCTGCTTCCCGCCCCAAAGGCGCCGGCATGAAGCACAATCCTATTCGCACGCCGAAGAGCGGGCCTCGGGCGTGCGCCCGGCAAAATGTCCCGCTATGGAGGATGACTGATATGAAGAATGCGATCCGATATGCGACGCTTGCAGCCACCGTGCTGGGAAGCATCGGCACCGCTTGCGCCAGTTCCATACCCGGCATGCGTGGCCACGACCACACCGGCGTCACCGTCCCCGACATGCAGCAGGCGGTCGATTTCTTCACCGAAGTGGTTGGCTGCAAGAAGGCGATGTCGTTCGGCCCGTTCGCCGACGACAAGGGCACATTCATGCAGGATCTGCTGGGCGTCGATCCCAAGGCGGTGATCGAGGAGATCACCCTAGTCCGCTGCGGACACGGGTCGAACATCGAGCTGTTCAAATACACCGCGCCGGACCAGAAGGACCTGACGCCTCGCAACAGCGACATAGGCGGCTTCCATATCGCCTTCTATGTCGACGACATCGCCGCCGCAAAAGCCTATCTTGACGGCAAGGGCGTCAAGACGCGAATGGGACCGCTGCCGGTTACCGAAGGCCCCGCCGCCGGCCAGGCCATCCTTTACTTCCAGGCCCCTTGGGGCTTGCAGTTGGAAGCGATCAGCTATCCCAATGGCATGGCCTATGAAAAGGATGCAGAAACGGTGCTGTGGAGTCCGAAGAACCCGGAAAAATAGCCCGGGAGTCCCTGGCCTGCGGAGCCGACTGCCGGCAAGGCGAGTTATCCGGGCGGATTGTTTCAATCTTGAAACTTCAAGCTTGAATTAATTTTCCTCAGGCGTAAACTCGACAAACAGAAGCGAAGAGGAGATCGCACGATGAAAGTTGCGGTTCTCGGCGGCGGACCAGCCGGCCTCTACTTTGCCATCTCGATGAAGCTCCGGGATGCGGCGCATGAGGTGACGGTGTTCGAGCGCAACCGTGCCGACGATACGTTCGGCTGGGGCGTCGTGCTGTCGGCCGAAACGCTGGAGAACCTGACCAGGAACGACCCGGTCAGCGCCGTCTGGATCCGCAAGCATTTTGCCTATTGGGACGATATCGCCGTTATCCATGACGGCGTGCGCACGGTCTCGACCGGTCACGGCTTTTGCGGCATCGGCCGCAAGCGGCTGCTCACGCTGCTGCAGCGGCGGGCGCGCGAACTCGGCGTCAAGCTGGTCTTCGAGACCGACATCGCCGATCCCAAGCCATATATGGAGACGCACGATCTGGTCGTCGCCGCCGATGGGCTGAACTCGAAAGCGCGGGGCGCCTTCGTCGACGTGTTCAAGCCTGATATCGATGTCCGCAAATGCAAGTTCGTCTGGCTCGGCACCCGTCAGAAATTCGACGACGCCTTCACCTTCATCTTCGAGAAAACCGAACATGGCTGGGTCTGGGCGCATGGCTACCAGTTCGACAGCGATACCGCGACCTTCATCGTCGAATGCAGCGAGCAGACCTGGCAACGCTTCGGCTTCGGCGCGATGTCTCAGCAGGAATCGATTGCCGTCTGCGAGCGCATCTTTGCCCGCCATCTCGGCGGCCACGCGCTGATGACCAACGCCAATCATATCCGCGGCTCGGCCTGGATCAATTTCCCGCGCGTCTTGTGCGAACGCTGGTCCTACAAAAACCTGGCGCTGATGGGCGACGCGGCGGCGAGCGCGCATTTCTCGATCGGTTCCGGCACCAAGCTGGCGCTGGAAAGCGCGGTGGCGCTGGCCGACTATGTCGAGTCCGAGCCGGACCTCGAGGCCGCCTTTAGCAAATATGAGGACGCCCGCCGCACCGAAGTGCTGAAGCTGCAGTCGGCGGCACGCAATTCGCTCGAATGGTTCGAGGAGGTCGAGCGCTATCTCGGCCTCGATCCGGTGCAGTTCAATTATTCGCTGCTGACGCGTTCGCAGCGCATCAGTCACGAGAATTTGCGGCTGCGCGATGCCGAATGGCTGGCCGGCGCCGAGGAATGGTTCCAACGTCAGGCCGGTGCTGGCGGCAACAGTCTGCGTCGCGCGCCGATGTTTGCGCCGTTCCGGCTGCGCGACATGGCGCTGCAGAACCGTATCGTCGTCTCGCCGATGGCGCAGTACAAGGCGGTCGACGGCTGTCCGACCGACTGGCATTTCGCCCACTATGCCGAACGGGCCAAGGGCGGCGCCGCTCTCCTCTACATCGAGATGACCTGTGTCAGCCCGGAAGGCCGCATCACGCCAGGCTGCCCCGGTTTCTATGCGCCCGAGCATGAGGTCGCCTGGAAGCGGCTGGTCGAGTTCGTTCATGCCGAAACCGAAGCCAAAATCTGTGCGCAGATCGGCCATTCCGGCGCCAAGGGATCGACCCGGCTCGGCTGGCAGGGAACCGACGTGCCGCTGACCTCGGGCAATTGGCCCGTCATGGCGGCATCTTCCGTGCCGTGGTCGCCGCAGAACCAGGTGCCGAAGGCGATGAACCGCGCCGACATGGATACGGTGCGCGAGCAGTTCGTCGCTTCGGCCGAGATGGCGGCGCGCTGCGGCTTCGACATGCTCGAAATCCACGCCGCGCACGGTTATCTCCTGTCCTCCTTCATCACACCCTTGACCAACCGGCGCACCGACTCCTATGGCGGCTCGTTGGAAAACCGCATGCGCTATCCCTTGGAAATCTTTCATGCGGTGCGCGCCGTATGGCCGGCTGAAAAGCCGATCTCGATGCGCATCTCCGCCAATGACTGGCTCGGCATCGAGGGCGTGACGCCGGCCGATGCGGTCGAGATCGCGCGGCAGCTGCATGAAGCCGGAGTCGACATCTGCGACGTGTCGGCCGGCCAGACTTCGGCCGTGGCAAGACCGGTCTATGGCCGCATGTTCCAGACGCCATTTTCCGACCGCATCCGCAACGAAGTCGGCATGGCGACCATGGCGGTCGGCAATATCTACGAGCCGGACCATGTCAACTCGATCCTGATGGCCGGCCGCGCCGACCTCGTCGCACTGGCAAGGCCGCATCTTGCCGATCCCTATTGGACGCTGCATGCGGCGGTCACGCTTGGCGATCGCGGCGTCAAATGGCCGGATCCCTATCTGCCCGGCCGCGACCAACTCTACCGGCTGGCCGAGCGCGAAGCGGCGGCGGGGTTGAAAGTATGAGTTCCGCCGCAGCGATTTCAGGGCGACATGCGCTGGTCACCGGCGGCGGCTCCGGCGTCGGCCGGGCGATCGCGCTGGCGCTGGCCGGCGCAGGCATCGATGTGACCATCTGTGGCCGGCGCGTGGAGCCGCTTGCCGAGGTCGCCGCTCAGAACAAGCGCATCTTCGCCATTGCCGCCGACGTCACCGACGAGGCATCGATGGCGTCGCTCTACGAGGACGCGGAAGCGGCGCGCGGACCGTTAGACGTCGTCGTTGCCAATGCCGGCATGTCCGGCAGCGCCTCGGCGCAGCGGACCTCGCTGGCAGACTGGCAGCGCACGCTCGACGTCAACTTGACCGGTGTGTTCCTGACGGTGAAGCCGGCGCTGGCCGGCATGGCCGCGCGCAAGACGGGCCGTATCATCTTCATCGCTTCCACCGCCGGACTGAAAGGCTATCCCTATGTTGCAGCTTATGTCGCAGCCAAGCATGGCGTCGTCGGTCTGATGCGGGCACTCGCCGTCGAGACCGCGAAGTCCGGCGTGACCGTAAATGCGGTGTGCCCGGGTTTCGTCGAAACCGAAATGCTGGAAGGCGCCGTTCGGCGCATCGTCGAAACGACCGGCCGCTCGGCCGAGCAGGCGCGGACAAGCCTTGCCGAGACCAACCCGCAAGGCCGCTTCATCCAGCCAGAGGAAATTGCAGCCGCCGTGCTCTATCTGTGTAGCGACGCCGCCGGGTCGATCACCGGACAAACGATTTCGATCTCCGGAGGTGAGACATGGTAGCCGGTCCCCTGCCCGCCCCGTCCGGACCCGGCAAGGACCGCCTGCGGCTGTGGATACGCTTGCTGCGCGCCTCGCGCACCATCGAGGCCGAGCTGCGCGAACGCTTGCGGCAAGAATTCAACACAACGCTGCCACGCTTCGACGTGATGGCCGCGCTCTACAGGGCGCCCGAGGGCATGCTGATGAGCGACCTGTCGCGCTTCCTGCTAGTGTCCAACGGCAATGTCACGGGCATCATCGACCGGCTGGTCTCGGAAGGGCTGGTGATGCGAGCCCGACGCAATGGCGACCGCCGCACCTCGATGGTACGGCTGACGGAAGAGGGATCGAAGACTTTCGGCGTGATCGCCGCCGCGCATGAAAAATGGGTCGGCGAATTGCTGGGCAATGTGAGCGAGGACGAGGCGCGCCGGCTGACCGGCATGCTGACCTCCTTCCGCAGCAATTGGGAGGGACGGGAATGGCAAAGATAGCCGGCCGCAAGCCGAAGCATTTCCTCTGGCAGGTCGAAGGCAAAATCGCAAAGATCCGGCTTGACCGGCCGGAGCGAAAGAACCCGCTGACCTTCGACAGCTATGCCGAATTGCGCGACACTTTTCGCGACCTTGTCTACGCCGACGACGTCGATGCGGTGGTGTTCCTTCCCAATGGCGGCAATTTCTGCTCGGGCGGCGATGTCCACGAAATCATCGGCCCACTGGTCAAGTTGGACATGAAGGCGCTGCTCGCCTTCACTCGCATGACCGGCGATTTCGTCAAGGCGATGCTGAATTGCGGCAAGCCGATTATTGCGGCGGTCGACGGCGTGGCGGTCGGCGCCGGCGCGATTATCGCCATGGCCTCCGACATCCGCATCGCCACGCCACAGGCAAAAACGGCTTTCCTGTTCAGCCGCGTCGGCCTTGCCGGCTGCGACATGGGCGCCTGCGCGATCCTGCCGCGCATCATTGGCCAGGGTCGCGCCGCCGAACTGCTCTATACCGGCCGCACGATGAGCGCCGAGGAAGGCGAGCGCTGGGGCTTCTACAATCGGCTGGTCGATGCCGCAACGCTCGAGGCCGACGCGCTCGACATGGCCGCGCGCATCGTTTCCGGCCCAACCTTCGCCCATGGCATGACCAAGACGCAGCTGAACCAGGAGTGGTCGATGGGCCTCAACCAGGCTATCGAAGCGGAAGCGCAGGCGCAGGCGATCTGCATGCAGACCCGCGATTTCGAACGGGCCTACAAGGCTTTCGTCGCCAAGGAGAAGCCGGTGTTCGAGGGGGATTGAGGATGATCGCTTCCATGGGCACGCTGGCAAGACAGCACCCCCCTCTGGCCTGCCGGCCATCTCCCCCTCAAGGGGGGAGATTGGATGTCAGGCCCGCTTTCGCCAATCTCCAACATCGCCGGGAGAGCAGTGGCAGCGAAGCCGCCAATCTCCCCCCTAGAGGGGGCGATGTCCGGCAGGACAGAGGGGGGCGCCGTGGAGCGCCAGGGCCGGAGAACTGTGGAGGCAGAAATGCCTGACCGTTCCTTCCTCACCTGGCCGTTTTTCGAGGACCATCACCGCGAGTTGGCAGAGCGGCTGGAGGCATGGTGCGCCAAGAACCTGCCGGTCGCGCATGACAATGTCGACGCAGCTTGCCGCGAGCTGGTGGCCAAGCTCGGCCGGGATGGCTGGCTGAAACCGACAGCGCTCGACACCGAAAACCCTGCAGCACTCGACGTGCGCACATTGTGCCTCACGCGCGAAACGCTGGCCCGGCATGACGGGCTGGCCGATTTCGCCTTCGCCATGCAAGGGCTCGGCACCGGCGCGCTCAGCCTGTTCGGCACGCCAGACCAGCAGCACTGGCTGGGGAAGACACGGGCCGGCAAGGCGATTTCGGCTTTCGCACTGTCGGAGGCGCGTTCGGGCTCGGACGTTGCCAATATGGAAATGACGGCCACGCGTGACGGCGATAGCTATATCCTATCCGGCGAAAAAACCTGGATCTCCAACGGCGGTATCGCTGACTTTTATGTTGTCTTTGTCCGTACTGGCGAAGCGCCCGGTGCCAAGGGGCTTTCGGCGTTCATCGTGCCGGCCGAGACAAAGGGCCTGACCATCGCCGAGCGGCTGGAGGTGATCGCGCCGCACCCGCTCGCCCGGCTGTCTTTCGACAATGCCCGCGTTCCAGCCTCGGCGCTGATCGGCAAACCCGGTGATGGTTTTCGCATCGCCATGTCGGTGCTCGACGTGTTCCGTTCGACGGTCGGGGCAGCTGCGCTCGGCTTTGCCCGGCGCGCGCTGGACGAAAGCATCAAAAGAGTGGCCGAGCGCAGGCTGTTCGGTGCAGCGATGGCCGAGCTGCAGATGGTGCAGGGCCACATCGCCGAGATGGCGCTGGATGTCGATGCCGCCGCCTTGTTGGTCTACCGCGCCGCCTGGACCAAGGACATGGGGACCGCCCGTGTCACCCGCGAAGCGGCGATGGCCAAGCTGTTCGCCACCGACAAGGCGCAGGAGGTGATCGACAGGGCTGTGCAGCTGCATGGCGGCGACGGCGTCCGCAGGGGCCATATCGTCGAAAGACTGTATCGCGAGATCCGGGCACTGCGCATCTACGAGGGAGCGTCGGACGTGCAGAAGGTGGTGATTGCACGGCAAGTGATGGGAGCGGCCTGAGACCGGAGTTTGTGTGGAAGAATTGATTGTCTTTGAGTTTTGAGCGACCGGATTTGAGCATTGGGAGGCTTTGATATGCACACCATCCTGCAGCCGGAAGGCTGGGCGAAACCCGTCGGCTACGCCAATGGCGTCGCCGCGCGTGGGCAGCTTGTCTTCGTCGGCGGGCAGGTCGGCTGGAACGGGCAGGGCCGCTTCGAGACCGACGATCTTGTCGGCCAGGTGAAGCAGACGCTGGCCAATATTGTCGCCGTGCTCGCCGAGGCCGGCGCCAAGCCGCAGCATATCACCTCGATGACCTGGTACTTTACCGACAAGGCGGAATATTTGGCCAATCTCAAGGGGATCGGCGAGGTCTATCGCGAGGTGATCGGCCGGCATTTTCCGGCGATGGCCGCCATGCAGGTGATGGCGTTGGTCGAGGATCGCGCCAAGGTTGAGATCCAGGCCACGGCGGTTATTCCGGACTGATGGCAACACGCGGCAATTTTTTAAGCTTAAAACTTTCGCCTTGAAAAGCGCGGTACTTTGGATAGCATCCGATGTCTTACGACTGCCGTGCCGGGAGGGCTTTCCGGCAGTCCGGTTACTTGGCGTATCAAAACCGTGCGGGGCCAACCCGTCCGATCACAACCAGAGGGAACGAAAATGAACTTCACCCGTCGCAACCTGCTTCTTGTTGCTGCCGCCATCGGCATCGCCGGCGGCCCGGCCTATGCCGAAGGCACGCTGAATGTCGGCGCCTATCCGACCAATCCGCCTTTTGAATACAAGAACGAGAGCGGTACATTCGAGGGTTTCGAAGTCGACATCATCAACGAAGCGGCAAAGCGTATCGGCATGACCACTGACATCGCCGACCTCGGTTTCCAGGCGCTGTTCGCCGCCACCACCTCTAAGCGCATCGACGTCGCCATTTCGTCGATCACCATCACGCCGGAGCGGCTGAAGTCGCAGTCGTTCACGCAACCCTACTATGATTCCGACATGGGCATCGCCGCGAAGGCCGACAGCCCAATCAAGGCCGAGGCCGACCTCAAGGGCAAGATCGTCGGCGTGCTGTCCGGCTCGACCGGCGAAACCTGGGTCAAGGCGCACCAGGAAGCGGACGGGTTCAGTGACGTCAAGGGCTACGACACGCAGCAGAATTTGCTGCTCGATCTCAGCTCCGGCCGCGTCGATGCGGCGGTCAGCGATATTCCGGGCCTGGAATATTCTTTCACCAGGATGAAGGATCTCGCCGTAAAAGAGCGCATCAAGACCGGCGAGCAGTACGGCCTGATGATGACCAAGGACCACCCGTTGCTCGGCAAGCTGAACGACGCGCTGACCGCGATGAAGACGGATGGCACGCTGGCCGCGATCCACAAGAAGTGGTTCGGCAGCGACGCACCGGCCGATTCCTCGACCGTCAAGGAAATGCCTATGCCGAAGGCCTGAGCGGCAGTTCGCGCTTAAATGTCGTGCCGGCTTTCGATGCCGGCACGATTTCGGATTTCGGGCTCGGGCTCGAGCGTCGCGGGACGCCAAACGTTTCGGGAATGCTGCGATGTCGCTGCTGGACACCTTCTTCAACGCCGACGTCATGATCTCCAGCCTGCCGGCACTGCTGCGCGGCTTCCTGAACACGCTGCTGCTCGGAATCATGAGCATCGGCATCGGTATTCCCGTCGGCCTCGCGATCAGCCTGGTGCGGCTCTATGCGCCAAAGCCGCTTCGGCTGCTGGCTGTCGGCTACATCGACATTTTCCGGGCGATGCCGGTGCTGGTCGTGCTGATCCTGATCTACTATGCGCTGCCGTTTCTCGGCATACGCCTGTCGTCTTGGACTTCCGCGGTGATGGCGTTCGCCATCATCATGGCGGCCTATTCGGCCGAGGTGTTCCGCTCCGGCATAGAAAGCATTCCGCGCGGCCAGTTCGAGGCGGCGCAGGCGCTCGGCCTGCCGTTCTTGCTGACCTTGCGCAAGGTAGTGCTGCCGCAGGCGATCCGCGTCGTCATTCCACCGATGACCAGCAACTGCGTTTCGATGTTCAAGGACACCTCGCTCGCCTCCACCGTGGCGCTGCCCGAACTGCTGAAGGAAGCGACCAACGCGCAATCGCTCTATGCCAACCCCTCACCGCTGATTGGCGCCGCGCTGGTCTATCTCATCTTTCTCTGGCCGATGGTCCGTCTCGTCAGCCTCCTTGAACGCCGATTTCAAACCGAAAAGACCCGCTGAATCTGTCAGCGCACTTCGCAGGAGACGACCTTGAACCAGCATCAGATTTCGAAAACGGGCGATGCCGCAGCTTTCCCGGTCGAGACGATCCGCGCCATGTTTCCCGCCTTGCAGCAGGCCGGCGACTTCATCTTCATGGACAATGCCGCCGGCGCGCAGATCCCGCAAAGTGTGCTCGACGCGGTCACCAACCATTTGGTCGCGCATAATGTGCAGCGCGGCGGCCGCTACGGCCGCAGCGTCACCGTCGATCAAGCCGTCGCCGGCGCGCGCGAAAGCGTGGCCTTGCTGATCAACGCCACCAACCCGGCGGAGATCTGTTTCGGCATGAACGCCACTTCGTTCATCCGCCTGGTCAGCCTCGGCATCGGCCAGATGCTTTCTGAGCGACCAAACGGGGAGCGTGACGAGATCGTCATCACCGACATGGATCACGATGCCAATATCGCGACGTGGCTGGCGCTGGCACCCGCCGGCGCCAAGTTCAAATGGTGGCGGATGCGCGAGGACGGCAATCTGCATGTCGACGATTTGCGCCCGCTGGTCTCCGAGCGCACCCGCCTCGTGGCCTGCACGGTGACGGCGCATTCGATCGGCTCGATCGTCGACGTTGCTTCAGTGGCTGGGATCGCGCATGCGGCAGGCGCCGAAGTGTTCCTCGACTGCGTGCATTACGGCCCGCACGGGCTGATCGATGTGCAGGCATGGGACTGCGACTATCTGGTCTGCTCCGGCTACAAGAATTTCTCGCCGCATATGGGCTTCCTGTGGGGCCGCTTCGAAACGCTGAAGCGTCTGCCGACCTTCCGCGAGGACTTCATTCCCGACGAGCCGCCCTATAAGATCGAGGCCGGCACCTTCATCTACGAGAACGTCTCCGGCATGGATGCCGCGGTGCGCTATCTCGAATCGATCGGCCGCAATTTCGCTCCAGCCAATAACCGATCGCGCCGCGACAACATCGTCGCCGGTATGAATGCCATTCGCGATTACGAGCAGGTGCTGGCGCGCGAAATGCTGGCGGTGCTCAAAGATTGCGGCGCGATGATCTACGGCGTGGCCGAAGAGGCACGCCTCCGCGAGCGCGTGCCGACCTTCTGCTTCAACATCGGCACGCTGTCGCCGCAGAGGATCGTCGAGGAGATGGCCGAGATGCAGATCGGCATTCGCGACGGCCACATGTATGCGCCGCGCCTGATGAAGCGGCTCAACCTCAGCATGGACAGCGGCGCCGTCCGCGCCTCGCTGGTGCATTACAATACGATCGAGGAAGTCCGGCGCTTCGGCGAGGCGCTTCGCACCATCATTGCCCGGCTGTCCTGATCGGACTGGCCGGCGGCGCCGGCGCGATCCTCGTGAAGGGCGAAGGCGGTCGCACCCGGGTTCTCCAAGCCGAGGCGCAACTGCATGCTTGGGATCAGGTAATCGCCGCCATTCTGCTGCCGATAAGGAATGGGCTGGATTGTCTCGAGCGTCCGCATCCTTTCGCGCAGTCGCTCCGCGACAGGCTCGAAATCGGCCTCCCCGAAACGGTCCACCCTGTAGACCACGAACGGCGGAAGCACGTCGTAGCCCGGATAGTATAGAATCCCGTGGTTGATCGGGAACAGCAGGTCGTCGATCGGGCCGTTGACGCCGCGGGCGGAATAATGCTCCTCCCAGCCGCCGGTGGTAACGATTAGCATCGCGCGCTTGCCGGCGAGCGTTCCCTCGCCAAAGCGGTCACCCCACCTCTTATCGCTGTGCTCGCCGACGCCATAGGCGAAGCCGTAGGCATACACCCGATCGACCCAGCCCTTGAGGATCGCCGGCATGGCGTACCACCACAGGGGAAACTGGAGGATCAGGGTGTCGGCCCATAGCAGCTTGTCGATCTCCGCTTTGACGTCATCGGTCAGAGTGCCGCTCGCAAAAGCTTTTTTGGAGGCGCCGGCCGGCAGGAAGCGTGCTTCGGGCGGCCACGACGGAAAGTCGGCACGGTCCACCTCGGATTTCCAGCCATCGGCATAGAGGTCAGACACCCGCACCTCGTGGCCTTGGGTCTCGAGCTCCCTGATGGCGACGTCACGCAGTGCGCCGTTGAGCGAATTCGGTTCAGGATGAGCAAAAACAAGCAGGACTTTCATGGGTCTACTCCGAAGAAGGACGATAGACACCAAAGGTAGCCAGCCGTCGGCTAATCCACTATATGTAGGAAATGTATAAGATAATGCCGAATAATGGATAAATCGGACGTCACCCTCGAGCGCATGCGCACCTTCGTTCGCGTCGCCGAGCGCGGCAGCCTCTCGGCGGTGGCGCGCGAGCTCGGAGTTGGTCAGTCGACGGTCACGCGGCATCTGCGGGAGCTCGAGGAGGCCGTCGGCGTGCCCTTGCTCAGCAGGACCACCCGGCGTGTCACGATGACCGATGAAGGCAGCCGTTACTATGCCGACAGCGTCCAGATCCTGCGCCTCGTTGAGCAGGCCGGCGATGAGGCGCGAGGCACGCGCGGCGCATCGGCTGGCACGATCCGGATATCCTGCACGGCGGCGCTCGGCGTCTTGCACGTCAGCCGGCTGATCTTCGCCTTTCAGGACCGTTATCCCGACATCGGCATCGATCTCAGCCTAACCGACGAGCGCATCGACCTTGTGCGGGAGGGCGTCGACATCGCGCTTCGCCTCGGTCCGCTCACCGACAGCTCGATGAAGCTGCGGGCGCTCGGTCAGTCCCGGCGTCTGCTGGTGGCGGCGCCGGCCTATCTGGCGGCCCGGGGCAGACCGGCTGTCCCGCAGGATCTGCCTGGCCATGAAGGCATTCGGATGTCGAACATCGCGGGAAGCGACACGCTCGCCCTGCAGGGGCCGGGCGGCGAGCGCTTTGCGGTGCCCTTTGGCGGCCGATTTCGGGTCGACCATGGGCTTGCTGCGCGCAAAGCCCTTGTCGCCGGACGCGGTATCGCACCCGCCCACCACTGGCTTGTCGACGATCTTCTGGCGGCCGGCCGGCTGGAAATTATCCTGCCGGGCTATTTTCCGCCTCCCGTCCCGCTGAGCATGCTGATCGTTCCGGAGCGTGCGGGCATTGCCCGGGTGCGGCTGCTGGTCGACTTTCTCGCCGAGCAGATCTCCGGCATTCCGGGGATCGAGAAGCGGTAGCCGGCCGGCAAACCTCGCCGGATCAGGCGGCCTTCTTTTTCGCCAATCTTGCCTTGATGCTGGCGACGTCGGCACGCGGCGTCGCCGCGAACAGCGTCCTGGTATAGCTGTGCTTGGGGTCGGCGAAGACCTCGTCGCGCGAGCCGTATTCGACCGCTTCGCCGAAATACATCACCATCACATCGTCGGCGATATAGCGCACCACCGACAGGTCGTGGCTGATGAAAACATAGGTCAGTTGAAACTCATCCTGCAGGTCGGCGAGCAGATTCAGAACCTGCGCCTGCACCGAAAGATCAAGTGCCGAGACCGGCTCGTCCAGCACCAGGAGGCTGGGGTTGAGCATCAGCGCGCGGGCAATGGCGATGCGCTGGCGCTGGCCGCCCGAAAACATATGCGGGTAGCGATTGTAGTGCTCGGGGCCGAGACCGACCTTTTTCAGCATCTTCATGGCGAGATCGCGCCGCTCGCCGGCCGTGCTGTCGGTGTTGATGAGCAGCGGTTCGCCAAGCACGTCGCCGATCTTCTGGCGTGGATTGAGCGAACCATAGGGGTTCTGGAAGACAATCTGCACCTTGCGGCGCATTTCCTTCGACAGGCCGTCCCTCGCGATGTCTACCTTCTTGCCGTCGATGAAAAGCTCGCCGGAGGTCGCCGGGTCGATCAGAGTGATGATGCGGGCGAGCGTTGACTTGCCGCAGCCGCTCTCGCCGACGATGGCCAGCGTCTTGCCCTTGTCGACGCTGAACGAAACACCCTTGACCGCGTGAACCGTACGGGAGGGGCGGAAAAGCCCGCCGCCGACATGATAGTCGCGCACGATGTTCTTGCCTTCGACTACCGTCACGCTCATGTGGCGGTTCCTCCCGCGGATCGGGCTGCGACTACAGATGGGGCCGGCTCGAACAGCATGTCGGAAACAGTAGGCAACCGGTCGCCGACGGCGTTTTCCGGCAGCGCCGACAGAAGCGCGCGCGTGTAATTGCTCTTGGGGGATTCGAACAGCGACAGCACGTCGGCCTCTTCCATCTTGCGGCCCTTGTATTGGACGATGACACGGTCGGCGGTCTCGGCAACCACCCCCATATTATGGGTGATCATGATCAGGCCCATGCCGTATTTGGCCTGCAGGCCGACCAGCAGATCGAGGATCTGCTTCTGGATGGTGACGTCGAGGGCCGTGGTTGGCTCGTCGGCGATCAAAAGCTTGGGATTGCAGGCGATGGCGATGGCGATCATGACGCGCTGGCACTGGCCGCCCGACATCTGGTGCGGGAAGGAGCCCAGCCGTTCCTCAGGGTCGGCGATGCCGACCAACTTCATCAGTTCGATGGCGCGTGCCCGTCGCTGGGCGCGGTCCATGCCCATGTGAAAGCGCAGCACCTCCTCAATCTGGAAGCCGACGGTAAAGCACGGGTTGAGGCTGGCGACCGGCTCCTGGAAGATCATCGAGATGTCCTTGCCGACAATCTTGCGCCGCTCGGACGGGCCGAGCTTAAGCAGGTCGATGCCGTCGAAGGCCATGCGGTCCGCCCTCACCGTCGCCGTGTTGGGCAAAAGCCCCATCACTGCCAGCATTGCCACTGATTTTCCGGAACCGGATTCGCCGACGATCGCCAACACCTCGCGCGGTTCGACCGACAGGTCGATGCCTTGTACCGCCATGAATGGTCCAGCGGCGGTGTCGAAGGAAACGGTCAGGTTCTTGATCTCGAGAAGAGGCATTGGATTATGACCTCTTCAGCTTGGGATCGAAGGCATCGCGCAGGCCGTCGCCGATCAGATTGATGGCAAGCACAGTGATCAGAATGGCAAGGCCGGGGAAGGTCACTACCCAAGGCGCGCGCAGGATGAACTCGCGCGCCGAGGCGAGCATCGTGCCCCATTCCGGCGTCGGCGGCTGCGCACCGACACCGAGGAAGCCGAGCGCCGCAGCCTCGAGAATGGCGTTGGAGAAGGACAGGGTGGCCTGCACGATCAGCGGTGCCAGGCAGTTCGGCAAGATCGTCCTCACCATCAAGCGAAGATGACCGGCACCAGCCACCTTGGCGGAGATGACATATTCGCGGTTCTTTTCGGCCATCACGGCGGCGCGGGTGAGACGCGCAAAATGCGGCTGCAGCACCAGCGCGATCGCCAGCATGGCGTTGAACAGCCCGGGGCCGAGGATCGCCACCAGCACCAGCGCCAGAAGCAGCGACGGGAAGGCCAGGATAATATCCATGATGCGCATGATCAGCGTGTCGACCCAGCCGCGGAAATAGCCGGCGAGCACGCCAAGCACGATGCCGCTGGTGAGCGAGAAGACGACCACCACCAGGCCGATGAACAGCGAGAAACGCGCCCCGAAAATCAACCGCGAAAGCATGTCGCGGCCGACCGCGTCGGTGCCGAGCAGGAACATCGATTTGCCGCCTTGCTGCCAGGCAGGGGGCGCCAGCAGCGCATCGCGAAACTGCTCGTCGGGCGAATGCGGCGCGACGAACGGCGCAAAGACCGCCACCAGCACCAACGCCGAAAACACGACAAGGCCGATGACCGCGCCGGTGTTCATCGAGAAGTAGTGCCAGAACTCGGCGAAGGCGCGTTGCCTGCCGCCTGTCGGGATGGAGGCAGCGGTGGCTTCGGCGGCGGATTCGTCGGTCATCTCACTGCACCCGGATGCGCGGATTGATGACGGCGTAGAGCACGTCGACGATCAGGTTCACCGCCATGACGATCAGCGCGATGATCAGCAATCCGCTCTGAACGACGACATAGTCGCGCTTGCCGATGGCGTCGATCATCCATTTGCCGATGCCGGGCCAGGAAAAAATGGTTTCGGTAAGAATGGCGCCCGCCATCAACGTGCCGACCTGCAGTCCGATGGTGGTGACCACCGGAATCAGCGCGTTGCGAAAAGCGTGCAGCCCGATGACACGGCGCGGCGCCAGGCCCTTGGCGCGCGCGGTGCGGACATAGTCCTCGCCCAGCACCTCGAGCATCGCCGAGCGAGTCTGGCGCGCTATGACGGCAAGCGGGATCGTCGCCAGCACGATGGACGGCAGGATCAAATGGCTGACGGCGGATTTGAAAGCGCCGCTCCTGCCGGAGATCAGGCTGTCGATGAGCATGAACCCGGTCGTCGGCCTGAAGAAATACTGCAGGCCGATGCGGCCGGAAACCGGCGTCCAGCCGAGATAACCGGAGAAGAAGATGATGAGCAGCAACCCCCACCAGAAGATCGGCATCGAATAGCCGGTCAGCGCGACACCCATCGTCGCCTGGTCGAACCACGAGCCGCGCTTGACCGCCGCGAAGATACCGGCAGGAATGCCGAGCAGGACGGCGATGATCAACGCCACCGTCGCCAGTTCCAGCGTGGCTGGAAACAGCGCCTGGAATTCGCCGAGCACTGGCCGCTTGGTGGCAATCGATATGCCGAAATCGCCGGTCAGGACCCTGCCGATATATTCCAGGTACTGGATGACATAAGGCCGGTTGTAGCCAAACTGCTCGATGAGCTGGGCGTAGCGTTCGGGGCTGACGCCGCGCTCGCCGGCCAGGGCCAGAATGGGATCGCCGGGCAGAAGCCGGACGAAAGCGAACGCCGCCAGCGATATGCCGAACACGGTCGGGATGATCAAAGCGAGCTTGTGGAGGAGATAACGGAGCATCTTGCTTCATAGAACGGCGGCGCAGGAAGTCCAGCGCCGCCGTTCAATTTCTCAGGACTTATTCGGTGACGTCGACGCCGTCAAACCGATGAATGCCGAGCGGGTCCATAACGAAGCCCGACACCTTCTTGTTCATCGGCATGAAGACCTTGGAGTGGGCGATGGTCAGCCACGGAGCCTCACGCTTGAACACCACCTGAGCTTCCTCGTAGATCTTGGTGCGCTCGGCGACGTCCGTCGTCGCCTTGCCTTTTTTCAGCAGGGCTTCGAATTCCTGGTTGCACCAGATCGCATAATTGGACTGGCCGATGGCATCGCAACCGAGCAGGAAAAAGAAGTTGTCCGGATCGCCATTGTCCCCGGTCCAGCCCAGTTGGAAGGCGCCGTCGCGATCCTTAGCTTTGCCGCGCTGGCGATACTCCGTCCATTCGTAGCTGACGATCTCCGCCTTGACGTCGACGGCGGCATAGTCGGCCTGGATCAACTCGGCGACGCGCTGGGCGTTCGGGTTGTAGGGGCGGCTGACCGGCATAGCCCAGATCTTCATCGACAGATCCTTGACGCCTGCATCGGCCAGCATCTTCTTGGCCGCCTCCGGATCGTAGGGATCGTCCTTGATGTCCTTGTTATAGGACCACATGGTCGGCGGGATCGGGTTGATGGCCGGCGCGCCGGCGCCCTGATAGACCGCGTCGATGATCGCCTTCTTGTTTACCGCCATGTTGAGGGCCTTGCGGACCTCGACTTTGTCGAAGGGCGGCAGCGTCGTGTTGTAGGCGAGATAGCCGATGTTCAGGCCTTCCTGCTCGTCGACTTTCAGGTTCGCGTCACCCTGCAGCCCGGCAATGTCGGCCGGCGCCGGGTATGACATGATATCGCACTCGCCTGCCTTCAGCTTCTGCGCGCGCACGGCCGGATCGGGCGTGATGGCGAAGATCAGATCGTCGATCTTCTGGCGGCCGCCAAAGTAGCCGTCCCATGCCGCATAGCGTACGACCGCATCGACCTGATAGTCGACAAATTGGAACGGACCAGTGCCGACCGGCTTCTGGGTGAACTGCTGCCTGGTGCCGGCCTTGTCGAGCTGGTCGGCATATTCCTTGGAAACGATCGAAGCGAAATCCATGCCGAGGTCCGGCAGGAAGGCGACTTCAGGCTTGTTCAGCACGAACTTCACCGTCAGATCGTCGACCTTGACGATTTCCTTCAGCAGATCGGGGAAGCCCATGCCGGTGAAATACTCCCAGCCGGTGCCTTCCAGGTAGCTGTACCATGGGCTTTCTTTCTTCCACTGGCGTTCGAAGGAAAAGATCACGTCGTCGGCGTTGAGGTCGCGCGTGGGCGTGAAATAATCCGTCGTCTGGAATTTCACACCCGGGCGAAGCTTGAAGGTGTATTCGAGACCGTCGTCGGAAACCGTCCAGCTCTCCGCCAGGCCGGGCGAGATGGTGGTCTTGCCATGCTCGAACTCGACCAGGCGCGAATAGATGGTGCGCGACGAAGCGTCGAAGTCGTTGCCGCCGCTCCATGGCGACGGGTCGAAGCCGGCCGGCGATGCCTCCGAGCAATAGACCAGTTGTTTTGCATTGGCCATGCCGCCGAGGACGCTTGCAGCCAGCAACGCGGCTGCAAAAGTCAGTTTCTTTTTCATTGAGCACTCCCTGATGTTCTTCCAAGCCCCTCTATCAGGCTCGCGAAGGCCGCATATAAGCACCGTTTTTCTGGCTTTGGAACTGCTTGTTTGCCTAACCCACGGGAAGCAGAAAAAAAATCCGGCATGCGGCGAATTGTGGAAAAAACGAGCCAAATCCGCAGATCACGACATGATTAGCGACTTCAATTTTTTGTTGATCGGCGATGCCGCCAATTCGGGGAATCGAGCCGTTCGGTTCAAGAGATGCGCGTCCGAAAACCGGTCGCGGCCGAGAGCTTTGATGGCAAGTCTTCCCGCACTGCCAGGTGGGCGAGGCTTGCACGGCCGCTGCTAGTGGCAATACATAGATAGATGGACAGCGTGGTGGATTCCCCAGGCTCCGGACATTGCGGCAAGCGTGGGATACCTTTGTTTGTCAGGGGCGGCGGTGGCACTCAAGCGTGCCGAACAATAAGAATGATTGAGGGAGCGACAGGTGGCGAAACCGGCAAAGACAACAACCGCGGCGAAAGCAAAGGCCGAGGCAATATCGAAAGCGGTCAAGCCAAAAGCGGCCGCCGCCAAGCCGAAGACTACCGCGAAGGCAAGTGCGAAGCCGGCGACGAAGATCACGGCTGGAAAGACTGCCAAGCCGGCAGCCGGCAAGGCGGCGCCTGCCGCAAAGTACCCCACCGTCAAGCCGGCGGCGAAGGCAGTGCCAGCGCCCAAACAGGCGGCAGCTTCAGCCAGAAGATTGCCGAAGGCGATCACCTCGCTGACCGCCGGCCTGCCCGAAAAACCGTGGCTCCAGAGTTACCCAAAGATCGTGCCGGCCGAGATCGGCGCCCTGCCCTCCAGCTCGATCGGTGACTTTCTCGTCGCCGCCTGCAAGCAGTTTGCGAACCGGCCGGCCTTCGTCTGCATGGGCAAATCGATCACCTATGCCGATCTCGAGCGACAGTCGGCTGCGTTTGGCGCCTATCTGCAATCAAAGGGGTTGCAGAAGGGTGCACGTGTCGCGCTGATGATGCCGAACGTGCTGCAATATCCGGTGGCGATGATGGCGGTGCTTCGCGCCGGCTATGTCGTGGTGAACATCAATCCGCTCTACACGCCGCGCGAGCTTGAGCACCAGCTCAAGGATTCCGGCGCTCAAGCCATTGTCATCCTCGAAAATTTCGCCTGCACCTTGCAGGCGGTGATCGCCAGGACCGCGGTCAAGCATGTCGTGGTCGCCACGATGGGCGACATGCTCGGCGGGCTCAAGGGAACGATCGTCAACTTCGTCGTGCGCCGCGTCAAGAAGATGGTGCCGGCATGGTCGCTGCCCGGCCATGTCAAATTCAACGCCGCATTGAAGGCCGGCGCCGGCGTGACCTTCAAATCCGCCGAGGTCGTGGCCGGCGACATCGCCTTCCTGCAATATACGGGCGGTACGACCGGCATCTCCAAGGGCGCGATGCTTTTGCACAGCAATGTCTTGGCGAACGTCGCGCAGAACGCGCTCTGGGTCGAAGACGCCTACACGGTCAAGCCGAAACCGGCGCATATGAACTTCCTCTGCGCGCTGCCCCTCTATCATATCTTTGCGCTCACAGTGAACGCGATGATGGGAATGCAGCAGGGCGCGCAGAACGTGCTCATCCCCAATCCGCGCGACATTCCCGGCTTCGTCAAGGAGCTGCAGAAATACCCGATCCACATCTTTCCTGGCCTCAACACGCTGTTCAATGCGCTGCTCAATAATGAGGATTTTCGCAGGCTCGACTTCAAGCCGCTGATCCTGACGCTGGGTGGCGGCATGGCAGTGCAGAAGGGCATCGCAGAGCGCTGGAAGGCGCTGACCGGCTGCCCGATCAGCGAGGCCTACGGACTCTCCGAAACCTCGCCGGGGGCGACCGCCAACAAATTCAGCGACGGAGTCTACACCGGCACGATCGGGCTGCCGCTGCCCTCGACCGAGATCGCCATCCGCGACGACGATGGCAACAATTTGCCGCTCGGCGAGGTCGGCGAAATCTGCATCCGCGGACCGCAGGTGATGGCCGGCTACTGGAACCGGCCGGACGAGACCGCCAAGGTGATGACCGAGGACGGCTTCTTCAAATCGGGCGACATGGGCTTCATGGACGAGCGCGGCTACACCAAGATCGTCGACCGCAAGAAGGACATGATCCTGGTTTCCGGCTTCAACGTCTACCCGAACGAACTCGAGGAGGTGGTGGCGCAGCATCCGGGCGTACTCGAGGTGGCGGCGATCGGCGTGCCGGACGAGCATTCGGGTGAAGTGCCAAAGCTGTTCGTCGTCAAAAAGGACCCGGCACTGACCGCCGAGATGCTGACGGCTTATTGCCGCGAGAACCTGACCGGCTACAAGCGCCCCAGATATATCGAGTTCCGCACCGAACTGCCGAAGACACCGGTCGGCAAGATCCTGCGACGAGCGTTGCGGGGCTAGGCGCAGCTTGAGCGATTGCATCGTCGGCTCTAACGCCGTGGATATAGGTTCGCGGCCAGACCCGGCAGAGTTCATCCGGGCGCACATGCGGATCGCCCCCGTGCCCGCGCTTCCCGAAATCCGGCTTTACACCGCCCATCCGGGAAGCGGCCTCAGGCGGCTTCTCGAATGGAACCAACATGGGACCGAAGAAGACGAACCTGAACCGGAGCCACCGTACTGGGCCTATGTCTGGGCCGGCGGCGCGGTGCTTGCCCGCTACATAATCGACCGGCCGGAGACCGTGGCCGGGCGTCGCGTGCTCGACCTCGGCGCCGGCTCGGGCCTCGTCGGCATCGCTGCGGCGAAAGCCGGAGCCAGCGCGGTCGTCGCGGCCGAGATCGATCGTAATGGTGTGGTTGCGCTCAGCCTCAATGCGACTGCGAACGGCGTCGCTATCATGATCGTTGGCGACGACATCACCGGCGGTCCGCCGCCACCGGTGGACATCGTGGTGGTCGGCGACCTGTTTTACGCCCGCGATCTTGCCGGCCGGGTCGTTCCCTTCCTCGACCGCTGCCTTGCTGCCGGCATCGCCGTGCTGATCGGCGATCCGGGCCGCGCCTATCTGCCGCGCTCGCGGCTTCGCCTGCTGGCCGAATACGAGGTGCCGGATGTCGGCGAGGGCAGGAATGCGGCGATGAAACCGAGCGGCGTGTTCTCGTTCGGACCAGATAACTACGAGTCTAGACCGTCTCGCTGACCCGGGCCGCAAGAAAATCGGGCAGATCAGCCACCGAATCCAGGATGACGTCGGCGATCTGTGACAGCGATTCACGTGTGCCGGTGCCGGACAGCACGCCGATCGCCAGGCCGCAGCCGCCGGCGCGCGCCATCTCCAGATCGTGACGATTGTCGCCGACCATTGCGATCGTCGCCGGCCTGAGCCCTGTCAGATCCGAAAAGGCAAGGATCGTATCCGGCGCCGGTTTTGGATTGGCCACCGCGTCGTAACCATAGGCGGCTTCGAAAAGCTGCGCGACGCCCAGCGTGACCAAGGTCTTTTCCGCGCCGCTGGTCGAGTCGTTGGTGGCGACGCCAAGCCGGTAGGATTTTCTGTGAAGCAGCCCAAGCGTCTCGACCACACCCGGCAGCGCCACGGCCATCGCCGATCCTTGCGCCGAGGTGATGGCATTGAAGCGGGCGACGGCAAGCATCTGGTCCTCGTCGGACAGCCGCGGAAACCACAGTTCGACGACGTCCATGTTGGTCCCGGAGGCAAAGATAGAATCCGGCTTGAAGCGCCTGGTGGCGAAGTCGAAGCCCGCCGCCGCAAGCAGCCTGTCTGCCTTCCAGCGATCGCCTTCGGCCGCATCCATCGCCATGAAGTCGGCGATGCCCAGCCATGTCGCGTTGAAATCCACGAGCGTGCCGTCCTTGTCGAACAATATTCCCTTGATGTCCGCCAAGCTTTTCACTCCGGGCCGCGCAAGCGGTGAATGTATTCCACCAGTCCGGCAGTCGAGGCATCCCGCTTTGCGGCATTCTCCTTGCCTTCAACGACGGGCAGCAGCCCGGTCGCCAGTTCCTTGCCGAGCTCGACGCCCCACTGGTCGAAGGAGTTGATGTTGAACAGCGTGCCTTCGACGAAGACGCGATGTTCGTAAAGCGCAATCAGCCGTCCGAATGTATGTGGGTCGAGCTTCCTGTAGAGGATCGTCACTGAGGGGCGGTCGCCGGAGAAGACGCGGTGCGGAGCAATCCTGTCGACATCGGCGGGCTTCATGCCTTTCGCCAGCATCTGCGCGCGGGCTTCCTCCAGCGTGCGGCCCTTCATGAAGGCTTCCGACTGCGCCAGGCAATTGGCAAGCAGAAGGTCGTGGTGATGCTTCAGTTCCGGCTCGTGGCCGACGGCAGCGGCGAGGAATTCGACCGGAATGAAATCGGTGCCCTGATGCAGAAGCTGGAAGAAGGCGTGCTGGCCGTTGGTGCCGGGCTCGCCCCAGACCAGCGGGCCGGTCGGCGTCGTTACAGCGCCGCCATCCAGGGTGACGCTCTTGCCGTTCGATTCCATGTCGAGCTGCTGCAGATAGGCCGGCAGCCTGGACAGACGCTGATCGTAGGGGATGACGGCGCGAGCCGGATATTTGCAGATCACGCGATGCCACCAGCCGATCAGCCCCATCAGCGCCGGCAGGTTCTTCGCCAGCGGCGCGGTGCGGAAATGCTCGTCCATCTCATGGGCGCCGTCGAGAAAGGCGCGAAAATCCTTCGGGCCAATGGCGATCATCACCGGCAGGCCGATCGCACCCCAGACGGAATAGCGGCCGCCGACCCAGTCCCAGAAGCCGAAGACGCGGTCGGCTGCGATGCCGAATTTGGCGACCAGGTCGAGCGCCGTCGAGACGGCGGCGAAATGCTTGCCGACCGCTTCCTTGCCGAGCGCCTTCTCGACCCATCTGCGTGCCGTCTCGGCATTGGTCATCGTCTCAACCGTGGTGAAGGTCTTGGAGGCGATGATGAACAGGGTGGTTTCGGCGGAAAGACCCTTCAACGTGTCGTGGATATGGGCACCGTCGATATTGGACACGTAATGCGCGCGCGGCCCGTCATGATAGGGCGCCAGCGCCAAGGTCGCCATGGCCGGGCCGAGATCGGAGCCGCCGATGCCGATGTTGACGATGTCGGTGATCTTCTTGCCGGTCGCGCCGGCCGCCTTACCGGAACGCACCGCGTCGGCGAAGGCGCCCATCGCGTCGAGTACGCCGAGGACTTCCGCCTTCACGTCCTGGCCCTCGTCGAGCACGATGCCTTTGCCGGTAAGGTTACGCAGCGCGGTATGCAGCACGGCGCGGCCTTCGGTGACGTTGATCTTCTTGCCAGCAAACATCGCGTCGCGCCGGCCTTCGAGGTCGGCGGCCTCAGCTAGGTTCTCCAGCAACTCCATCGTCCGCGCATCGACCGCGCATTTCGACCAGTCGAGCAGCAGGTCGCCGTCGCTGGCGGAGAATTTCTCGAAGCGCTGCGGATCGGCAGCGAAAGCCTCGCGCATCGAGCCCGATTTGGCCGCACGATGATCGCGCAACAAGTCGAGCTGCTTTTGAAAGGACGATTGATCCACTGCTTCGCTCCGGTCTCTTGAGATGCATCTTATCAGGCCGGATGTTTCCGGCGCGTGTCGTCGCGGCAAACTATCGGGTCGAATTCCATCCGTTTCAATGCGCAGCGATG
This sequence comes from Mesorhizobium sp. M0923, assembly GCF_040319365.1. Classification (NCBI taxonomy): domain Bacteria; kingdom Pseudomonadati; phylum Pseudomonadota; class Alphaproteobacteria; order Hyphomicrobiales; family Phyllobacteriaceae; genus Mesorhizobium; species Mesorhizobium sp. M0923. Next base: position 266,203 of record NZ_JAMYNW010000004.1, read on the forward strand.
CCGCAGAGCAGCGTGGGCCGGCGCAAAGGATCACTGGCATAAATCCCAGCGATCAGAAAAATTGATTGGCGCAACACCTTGTGCCACCGGTACATTCGACTGGTCCAGCCAAGTGAAAAAAGCTGGCCATCGAGGAACATCTCCCATGCCACAGAGAAACGACACGGCCATATGGTCCGGCCTGTTCCGGATTTCGGCGGAATCCGGTCAGACCCTGCAGGCGCAGATCCGTCAGGCGATCGTCGCCGCCATCCTCGACCGGCAGATCGCGGCTTCCATGCCGCTTCCGTCCTGCCGGATTCTCGCCGAAAAACTCGGCGTAGCGCGTGGCACCGTGGTGCTGGCCTTCCAGCAGCTGGTCGACCAGGGCTTCCTGGTGGCGCGCGAGCGCCGCGGCCACTTCGTCAATCCCGAAGTGCTGGCGACGCCGGCCAAACCGCACCAGAAGGCGCCCGACCAAGCCAACGAGATCGACTGGAAGGCCCGCCGGCAGATCGCGGCGAGCGACATGCCACCGCCGGCCAAGCACGACAACTGGATCAAATCGTCCTACCCCTTCGTCTATGGCCAGTTCGACCCGGCGCTGTTCCCGACCGCCGAATGGCGCGAGTGCAACCGCATGGCGCTGGCGGTGCTCGAAATCCGCAACTGGGCGTCCGACATGGTCGACCGCGACGATCCCCTCCTGATCGAGCAGATCCAGGCACGGCTGTTGCCGCGGCGCGGCATCTTCGCCAATCCGGACGAGATCATCGTGACGCTGGGCGCGCAGAACGCGCTTTACATGCTGGCGACGCTGTTGATGACCAAGGGCTCGAAGGTGGCGATGGAGGACCCGGGCTATCCCGATGCACGTTCGATCTTCCGGCTGGCCGGCGCCGACATCCAGCCGGTTCCGGTCGACCACTCCGGCATCGTAACCTCGGCCATTCCCAATGATTCCGGCTTCGTCTTCGTCACGCCCAGCCACCATTGCCCGACCATGGTGCCGCTGTCGGCAGAGCGGCGGCAGGATCTTTTGGCGCGCGCCAACCGCTACAACCAGATCATCATCGAGGACGGATATGACAGCCAGCTCCTGGACGAGGCGCCGCAGCAGGCGCTGAAGAGCCTCGATCGGTCCGGCCGCGTCGTCTATGTCGGCTCGATGTCGAAGACGCTGGCTCCCGGCCTCAGGCTCGGCTACATCGTCGCCTCGGCCGGGCTGATCTCCGAGCTTCGGGCGCTGCGCCGCTTCATGCTGCGCCACCCGCCGGCAAACAACCAGCGCGCCGTCGCATTGTTCCTGTCGCTCGGCCATCACGAGGCGCTGGTGCGGCGGCTGTCGAGCGCCTTCGACGAGAGGCGCAAGCGTCTGGTCCATGCGATTTCCGCCTTCCTGCCGGAGTGGCGCTCGACCGATTCGGCCGGCGGCACGTCGCTCTGGCTCGAGGGACCGCGCGGCACCGATTCGCGCGGGCTGGCGGAGGCCGCGGCCTCGCGCAGCGTCATCATCGAGCCTGGCGACCGCTTCTTCGACCGCACCGAAAAGCCATCGCGTTTCATGCGCTTGGGCATTTCCTCGATCGCGTTGCAGCACATCGAACCCGGCATCCGCGAACTGGCGACGGCAGCTGGACGCAGGCCGGCAGCGGCCTGATCTCCCTTCCCCGACCGGAGCCTGGCGCATGTAGTGCGGCTCCGGTTCTTTAGCTCCTTGGCATATGCGACGGGACCGGCTGGCACATAGGCTGTGCCAATGCCGGCGGCATAGTCGCTGTATAAAGGGGACGAAGCAGGCCGATGGTGGACCAACCGCCGCGCCCGCTCCGCAGCTAAAGTTGGAGTGCCTTCATGCCAATGGCCCATGAGAAGCAGGACGTGTCCGCAGACCAGCGTTCGCGGCGGTCCGGCGGGCGCGAGGCGCGCCGCGCCATGCGGGCGGCACCGCTCGCCGACGACGTCAAGCCGGTGCGCGCCGGCCTCGAAGGCGGAAGCTACAGCCCGCTCAGCGGCAATGATTGCGAACGTATCCACGAGGCCGTGCTTACCCTTTTGGAGACGGTCGGTTTCGCCAACGCCATCCCCTCTTGCATTGAGGTACTGACCAAGGCCGGCGCAACGCTTGGCGAGGACGGCCGCCTGCGCTTTCCTCGCGGTCTGGTGGTCGAAACGATCAAGAAAGCGGCGCGGCATTTCACCCTGCACGGCCAGGATCCGAAGCACGACATGGTGATCCAGGGCAAGCGTGTGCATTACGGCACGGCTGGTGCTGCGGTGCATCTTGTCGATGTCGAAAAGCGTGAGTATCGCGAGTCGCTGCTGCAGGACATTTACGATGCGGCGCGTCTGGTCGAGGGGCTCGACAACATCCATTTCTTCCAGCGGCCGATGGTGCCACGCGACATCCCCGACCCGCTCGATATGGATTTCAACACGCTCTACGCCTGTGTCATGGGCACGTCGAAGCATGTCGGCACCTCGTTTACCGTGCGTGAGAACGTCAAGCCGGCGCTCGACATGCTCTATGCCATCGCCGGCGGCGAAGAGAATTTTCGCGCGCGGCCTTTCGTCTCCAATTCGAACTGTTTCGTCGTGCCGCCGATGAAGTTTGCCGAGGACGCCTGCGGCGTGCTCGAAGCCTGTGTCGAGGGCGGCATTCCGATCCTGCTGCTGTCGGCAGGCCAGGCAGGTGCGACGGCACCGGCGGCGATTGCCGGTGCCGTGGTGCAGGCGGTCGCCGAAGTGCTGGTCGGCCTAATCTATGTCAACGCCATCAAGCCGGGCCACCCGGCAATCTTCGGCACCTGGCCGTTCGTCTCGGACCTCCGGACCGGCGCCATGTCGGGCGGTTCGGCCGAGCAGGCGGTGCTGACCGCGGCCTGCGCGCAGATGGCACAATTTTACGACCTGCCGGGCGGTTCGGCCGCCGGCATGACGGATTCGAAACTGCCTGACATTCAGTCAGGCTACGAAAAGGGCATAACCGACGTGATGGCCGGTCTTGCCGGCCTCAACCTGGTTTACGAATCGGCCGGCATGCACGCCTCGCTGCTCGGCTTTTGCCTTGAGAGCCTGATCATCGACAACGACATGCTCGGCCACTGCCTGCGCTGCGTGCGCGGCATCGAGGTGACGGACGAGTCGCTGTCCATCGACACCATCGCCGATGTCTGCCTGAAGGGCCCGGGCCATTATCTCGGCAACGAGCAGACGCTGCGGCTGATGCAGACCGAATATTTCTATCCGGCCGTCGGCGACCGCTTTTCGCCGAAGGAATGGAATGAGAAAGGCAGGCCCGACATCTTGCAGCGGGCGATCATCGAGAAGAAACGCGTGCTTGCCGAACGCTTCCCGCGCCATGTGCCGAAGCCCGTCGACGACAAATTGCGCGCCCGTTTCGGCGATATGATCAAGCTGCCGCGCGGCAGAATGGGCGGCTGAGCGTTAGCCGCTCGCCGCCAGCAACAAGACGCCGGCCAGCGCCGATCCGGCAAGCGTCGGCAGCATGCCGATTTTCAGCTTCAGAATGGCGATCATCGAGGCACAGGAAAGCAGCGCCGCGCGCCAGTCTATCGATGAAAGCACCGGCACGTCCATTCCAAGCCCGACATTGCGCACTTCGCCGAAGATGACGTGCAAGCCGAACCATAGAGCGAGATTCATGATGACGCCGACGACGGCGGCGGTGATTGCGCCGAGCGCCGCCGACAGCGCCTTGTTGCCGCGCAGCGCTTCGATGTAAGGCGCGCCAAGGAATATCCACAGGAAACATGGGGTAAACGTCGCCCACAGCGTGAACAGCCCGCCAAACAACCCGGCAAGCAGCGGCGCCAGCGAGCCCGACTGGCGGAAGGCGGCGACGAAGCCGACGAACTGCAAGACCAGGATGAGCGGGCCCGGCGTGGTTTCGGCAAGTCCGAGGCCGTCGACCATTTCACCGGGTGCCAGCCAGCCGAAGTACTCGACCGCTGCCTGCGCCACATAGGCAAGGGCCGCGTAGGCGCCGCCGAAGGTAACGACCGCCATGACACTGAAGAAGCCACCGATTTGCGTCCAGACGCTGGCCGAGCCGGTGACAGCCCAGACCAGCAGAACAGGCCCGAGCCAGATCGGCAGCCAGATCGCCAAGATGCGCGGCGCGTGCCATCGCGTCGGCCTGACGTGGGTCAGTTCACCGCGCTCGAACATCAGATCGACCGCGCCCTTGATCTCGGGAACATCGCCCTTGCCATGCGAAGCGCCGGAAAAAAATGCCGGCGCACTACGGTTGCCGATCCAGCCTGCCAGGCCGGCAAGCAGGACGATCAGCGGAAACGGCACGTTCAACGCGTAGATGGCGATGAAGGCGGCGAGTGCGATCGACACCATGACGGGGTTTTTCAGCGCGCGTCTGCCGATCCGGATCACCGCCTCGATGACAATGGCGAGCACGGTCGCCTTCACCCCGAAAAACAGCGCCGCGACGAGTGGTACATCGCCATAGAGCGCATAGAGGCTGCTCAGGACGAGCATGACAAGCGCGCCCGGCACGACGAAGAGAATGCCGGCAACAAGGCCGCCGACCGTTTTGTGCAGCAACCAGCCGATATAGATGGCAAGTTGCTGGGCCTCGGGGCCAGGCAGCAGCATGCAGTAGTTCAACGCATGCAGGAAACGCTGTTCGCCGATCCAGCGCCGTTCCTCGACCAATTCCTTGTGCATGAGTGCGATCTGCCCGGCCGGGCCGCCAAAGCTGAGCACGCCGATTTTCGCCCAGACTTTCACGGCCTGCCGGAAGCTCGGCACAACCGGCTCTTGGATCTCCGGCGGCTTTTTCGAAAGGACGGCGCTCACGAAGGTTTGCCCGCGCCGAGATTGCCCGTACCGGCGGCCGGCCAGTTATGCGTCTCCTCGGTGGCATCGCGGCACCAGCGGAAGAACGCATCGTAGAGCAGCATGCCGGCCTCGAGCTGTTCCAGGTCGTCGCGAAACATCCGCGACAGGCCAAGCGAGGCGGCCAGGAACCCGGCCGCCTGTGGGACAAGATCGAGGCTCGCAGTATCGGCGGCGCGTATGATCGTGGCGAGACGATCGAGCGCTTCGGATTTTAGTCCGAACTCCTCGATCATGGTGTCGAAGGTGCAGCGTTCGCCGCGGTGGCTCCAGAACACGTTCTCGATGTCGAAAGGCACGGCCTGAAAGCGATCGGCGACCGCCGCCACTTCGGCCGGCTCGACGAAGAGAAAGACCGCGTGAGGATCGATGAAGCGCCGAATCAGCCAGGGGCAGGCGATGCGGTCGACCTTCGGGCGCGTACGCGTCACCCAAACGGTGCGGCCCTTGGCATCGGCGGGCGGTATCTTGCCGGTGTGAACCAAAAGCCCCTTGGCATCGCGCCATGCCTCAAACCCGCCTTCGAGCGATTCGGCGGCAATGCCCTCGTGCCGCAGCCATGCGGCCACGCCTTGCGAGAGCTTTTTTCCCTGTTGGCAGACCACCGTCACTTGCTGGCCAGTGAATTCGCCAGCCCAGGTGGCCACAGTCTTGAAGTCACACCGGATTGAGCCCGGCAACAGGCGCGGATCGGCGTTGTAGTCATCATTGATGCGGACATCGATGATTGCGGGCGCACCCGGCAGCCCAATCAGACGAGACAGTTGCGATACAGTGATAGCGGTTGTTGACGGCATGGCGTCCACCTCCTTGAAAGAGAAGCTTGGACGCGAACGTTGGGCTGACGCCTCACGGGGTCGTCGCGATGCACCCCTTACGATGATCGTGGATTTGTCACGCCCGCTTGTCAAGCATTCCCGTTCTCGCGGGAGCAATCGCTTTTGACAAATGACCGCGTCCAACTCTGTGGCGGGCATTTCTCCCCGTTAGCGGGCTGTTAACGGGGAGAAATGAGGTGACCGTAACGCTGGCGACCTGACGGCTCGTGCGACGGACCCTGGTCAGTGATTGTCCCTCGGCACGCCGCTTGTATGAGCCACATCCTGGTACTTCACCGCCGGCTTCAGCACCATGCCTTCGGAAAACTGGTCGACCATGCCGCGCTGGATTTCCTGCCACGGCGTCTGGTGCTTCGGATAATGATAGCCGCCATTGTTCTGCAGCTCGGCGCGGCGCCGCGTGATCTCGTCGTCGCTGACGAGGATGTCGGCGGTACCCTTGCGCAGGTCGATGCGGACGCGATCGCCGGTCTTCAGCAGCGCCAAGCCGCCGCCGATGGCGGCTTCCGGCGAGGCGTTGAGGATCGACGGCGAGCCCGACGTGCCTGACTGACGCCCGTCGCCGATACAGGCCAGCGCGTGGATGCCCTTTTTGATCAGATAGGCAGGCGGCTGCATGTTGACGACTTCGGCGCCGCCGGGATAGCCGATCGGGCCGGCGCCGCGCATGAACAGGATGGTGTGCTCGTCGATGCCCTGTGCCGGGTCGTCGATACGGGCGTGATAATCCTCGGGGCCGTCGAAGACCATGGCGTTGCCCTCGAACGCTTCCGGGTCCTTCGGGTTCGACAGATAGCGTTCGCGGAATTCAGGCGAGATGCCGCTGGTCTTCATGATCGCCGAATCGAACAGATTGCCCTTGAGGTTGATGAAGCCGGCATTGGCTTTCAGCGGCTCGGCAACCGTGCGGATGACGTCGAGGTTCTCGTTCACGGCGCCGCCGCAATTGTGGCCGATGGTCTTGCCGTTAGCGGTCATGGCTTCCGGATAGGGCAGCATGCCGCCCTTCATCAGTTCGGCGATCACAGCCGGCACGCCGCCGGCATGGTGATAGTCCTCGCCGAGATATTCGCCGGTCGGCTGCAGATTGACGATGAGCGGAATGTTGAGGCCAACCTTCTGCCAATCGTTGTTGTCGAGCGGCACGCCGAGGTGGCGGGCGATGGCGTTGAGGTGGATCGGCGCATTGGTCGACCCGCCGATCGCCGAATTGACGACGATGGCGTTCTCGAAGGCCTTGCGGGTCATGATGTCGGAGGGCTTCAGATCCTCATGCACCATGTCGACGATGCGCTTTCCAGTGTCATAGGCGATCTGGCCGCGTTCGCGATAGGGGGCGGGGATTGCGGCCGAGCCCGGCAATTGCATGCCGAGCGCCTCGGCCAGCGAATTCATCGTGGTAGCGGTGCCCATCGTGTTGCAATAGCCGGTCGACGGCGCCGAGGAGGCGACGATGTCCATGAACTCGTCATAGCCGATCTCGCCGGCCGACAGGCGCTGGCGCGATTCCCAGACGATGGTGCCGGAGCCGGTGCGCTTGCCCTTGTGCCAGCCGTTGAGCATCGGGCCGACCGAAAGCGCGATAGCCGGAATGTTGACGGTAGCCGCGGCCATCAGCATGGCCGGCGTCGTCTTGTCGCAGCCGATGGTGAGCACCACGCCGTCGAGCGGATAGCCGTAGAGCACCTCGACCAGGCTGAGATAGGCAAGGTTGCGGTCGAGCGCAGCTGTCGGCCGCTTGCCGGTTTCCTGGATCGGGTGGCAAGGAAACTCGAAAGGAATGCCGCCCATCGAGACGATGCCCTCGCGCACGCGCTTGGCCAGTTCGATGTGATGGCGGTTGCAGGGCGACAGGTCCGAGCCGGTCTGGGCGATGCCGATCAGCGGCTTGCCGGACATCAGTTCGGCCCGCGTCAGCCCGTAATTCAGGTAGCGCTCCAGATAAAGTGCTGTCATGCCCGGATTGTCGGGATTGTCGAACCACTCTTGCGAGCGAAATTTTTTCTTGCTGGTGGGGGCGCCTGCCATCGTGGTCTCCGTATTTGTATGACAAATCGATATGACAACGCGCGGGAGCAGGCAAGGGGCACGCGCCATCCGAATCCGCACTTTGGTGCGATAGACACACATCTGCCTCCGCGCTAGACGGGATCGTGGTTTGTCAGTCCGCTATCCCGGAAAAGTTGGAGCGTGTCGCCGCGGACCCCGCCCGGTCCTTCGGGCCACCCTCCGCTCAAAGGGGAGGGATATCCGCATCACTCGAACACGATGCTCGGCACTGCAGCCTCGGCCGCGCCGCGCTCTTCATTGACGCGGTGCCAGACCTTGGCGGCGATGTCGCGATAGATTTTCGCCTCGGCGCTATCGGGCTTGGAGACCACCACCGGCGTGCCGGCATCGGAGCTTTCGCGGATGCCCATCTCGAGCGGCACTTCGCCAAGGAAGGTGACGCCGAGGCGCTCTGCCTCACGGCGCGCGCCGCCATGGCCGAAGATGTCGTAGCGTTTCCCCGTATCGGGGGCGAGAAAATAGCTCATGTTTTCGACGATGCCCAAAAGCGGCACGTCGACCTTTCTGAACATGTTGAGGCCTTTGCGCGCATCGATCAGGGCCAGGTCCTGTGGCGTCGAGACGATGACGGCGCCGGCCAGCGGCACCTGTTGGGCCATGGTCAGCTGGGCGTCGCCGGTGCCGGGCGGCATGTCGACGACGAGCACGTCGAGCGGTCCCCATTCGACCTCGCGCAGCATTTGCGTCAATGCCGACATCACCATCGGCCCGCGCCAGATCATCGGCGTCTCCTCATCGACGAGGAAGCCCATCGACATGACCTTGAGGCCATAGTTCTGCATCGGCTTCAGGATCTTGCCGTCGACGGTCTGCGGCCGGCCATGAATGTTGAGCAGACGTGGCATGGACGGGCCATAAATATCGGCATCGAGCACGCCGACCCGCAACCCGTTGGCGGCCAGGCCAAGGGCGATATTGACGGCGGTGGTCGACTTGCCGACGCCGCCCTTGCCGGAAGCAACAGCGATGATGGCGTCGATGCCTGGTACGCCGCGCTTGCCATGGCTGTGCGAGGCGGGCGCCTGCGGCGCGGGACGAGCAGGTGCGGCCGGCGGAGCGGGCCTCTGAGCCGGTCTTTGCGGAACCGGCGCCTCCATGCCGCCGCCCTTCTTTTCCGCCGTCAGCGCGACCACGGCGCCGGCGACACCGGGGATCGCCTTGACGACACGCTCGGCGGCCGCACGCAGCGGCTCCATCTCCTGGGCACGGGCGGCGGGAACGGTGATCGAGAAGAACACCTTGGCATCGGCAATGAAAATCTCGGAAACCATGCCGAGGTCGACGATATTGCCGGTGAAATCCGGCCCGTTGACCGTCTTCAGGCGTTCGATGACGATTTCCTTGGTGACGGACATCAGATCTTCCTTATGCAAGCTCGCGCCTGAGATAGTGCAGTTTCCGGAGAGAACCAAGTCGTGGAGCAACAGCCGGCCTGGTGTGCCCCGGAAAACGGACCGACGCAGTCGGATTTGCCTGATCGACGGTCGCCAACCATCCGTTACGACCTATCTGAGGGAGCAGCATGAGCACGACATCAAGGGAAGGAGACGATCATGCTCGCAAACAGCAACGCAACGGCCAATCTCGCAGTGAAGGACCTGGCCAGGGCCAGGGCTTTCTACGAAGGGACGCTCGGCCTGAAAGAGGTGCACAATGAAGGTGGCGAACTGATCGTCTATAAAAGCGGCGATACCAGCATCAACGTGTACCGTTCGAATTTCGCTGGGACCAACAAGGCGACGGCAGTGACCTGGACGGTCGGCGACGAGCTCGGCAAAATCGTTGAGGCGTTGAAATCGAAGGGCGTGGCCTTCGAGCATTACGACATGCCCGGCCTGACGCTGGAGGGTGACGTTCATGTCGGTCAGGGCATGAAGGTCGCATGGTTCAAGGATCCGGACGGCAACATCCTGAACCTTGTGGACAGGTAGATACGGCGTTCACGCACCGCCGCGCAGCGGTGCTGTCACCTTGCCAGGCCGACCGCGAGGTAGGTGAGAGCCGCAATCGCCGCGGTCGCCGGCAGGGTGATAATCCAGGCAACCACGATGTTGCCGGCAATGCCCCAGCGAACGGCTGAGACGCGGCGGGCGGCGCCGACGCCAATGATGGCGCCGGTGATCGTGTGCGTGGTCGATACGGGAATACCGAGCCAGGTGGCGGCGAACAGGGTGATCGCACCGCCGGTCTCGGCGCAGAAACCCTGCATCGGGTTCAGCCGGGTGATCTTCGATCCCATTGTGTGGACGATGCGCCAGCCGCCGAGCAACGTGCCCAGCGCCAGCGCCGACTGACAGGTGATGACGACCCACAGCGGCACGTAAAAATTCGCGCCGAGCATGCCTTGCGAATAGAGCAGCACGGCGATGATGCCCATGGTCTTCTGCGCGTCGTTGCCGCCATGGCCGAGCGAATAGAGCGAGGCGGAAAAGAACTGCATGACGCGGAAGGTGCTGTCGACGGCGAACGGCGTCTGCCGCACGAACAGCCAGGAGACCGCGAGGATCAAGACGAGCGCCAGCAGAAAGCCTGCCGCCGGCGACAGCACGATGGCCGCCGTCGTCTTGCCCAATCCGGCCCAGACGATGGCGCCGGTGCCGGCCTTGGCAACGCCGGCGCCGACCAAACCGCCGATCAGCGCGTGCGAGCTGCTGGACGGGATACCGACGAGCCAGGTGACGATATTCCAGACGATGGCGCCGACAAGTGCTGCGAAGATCACTGCCGGCGTGACGATGCTGGCGTCGATGATGCCGGTTCCCAGCGTCTCCGCCACGTGAAGACCGAAGAACATGAAGGCGATGAAATTGAAGAAAGCCGCCCAGAAAACCGCATAATGCGGCCTCAGCACCCGGGTGGAGACGATTGTCGCGATGGAGTTGGCGGCATCGTGCAGGCCGTTGAGGAAATCGAAGAACAGTGCGACGGCGACAAGGCCGACCAGCACCGGAAAGGCTATCGCGGCTTCCACTATACGTTCTCGATGACGATGCCGCTGATTTCGTTGGCGACGTCCTCGAAGCGGTCGACCACCTTTTCCAGCTGGCCGTAGATCTCGCTGCCGATCAGATAGGCCATCGGATCGCTGCGGCCGTGCCGCTTGAACAGGTCCTTCAGGCCCTGTTCGTGCAGGTCGTCGGCCCGGCCTTCGGCGCGCATGACCTCCTCGGCGATGGCGTTGAGGCGCACCGTATGCGCCCCGACCTTGCCGAGCAGTGGGATCGCCTCGGCCACCAACTTGGCGGCCTCGACGATGACGGCCCCCATTTCCTGCATCAGCGGGTCGAATTCCTTCTTTTCGAACAACCTTACCGTCTTGACGGTCTTGTGCATCATGTCGATGGCATCATCCATCGACTGGATCAGGTCCTTGATGTCGCCGCGATCGAAGGGCGTGATGAAGGAGCGGCGCACGGCCAGCAGAACTTCCGCGGTGATCTGATCGGCTTCGTCCTCGAGATCGATGATCGTCTGACACCAGCGGTCGATGTCGTTGCCCTGCAAAAGCTGCTGCAGTGCCTCAGCGCCGCCGACCACAGTGCGGGAATGCCGCTCGAACAGGTCGAAGAAGCGATCTTCGCGCGGCAAAAGCTTGCGGAACCAGCCCAGCATGTTTCGGTCTCCCGTCGTGTCCAGTCCACGACCCCGTCCCATCCACATAGCGCCGCGTTCCATCGCGGGAAACAGTAAGCCGGCTGAAAGATGTGGATGCGGGCGATTTGCACAGGCGGCTTGCGGCCGAAGGCGATTTCCCCGACCTTGCGCGCTAAGATCGGACATAGCGTCCGTGACAGGCTCCCGACGGCATGATCGACAAGCTGGAATTCTTCATAGCACTCGCCAGGGAAGAACATTTCGGCCGCGCGGCGGAGGTGTGCGGCGTCACCCAACCGACGCTTTCGGCCGGCATCAAGCAGCTGGAGGGCCAGCTCGGCGTGATGCTGGTGCTGCGCGGCTCGCGCTTCCAGGGGCTGACGCCGGAAGGCAAGCAGGTGCTGGTGTGGGCGCGCCGCATCGTCGGCGATAGCAGGACCATGCGCGAGGAGATGCGGGCGGCACGCCACGGCCTGTCAGGACGCATCCGCATCGCCGCGATCCCGACGGCCCTCGCCATGGTGGCGCGATTGACGACGCCGTTTCGGGCAAAGCATCCCGGCGTCACCTTCTCGGTGCTGTCGCGGACATCGATCGAGGTGCTGTCGCTGCTCGGCAATTTCGACATCGACGCCGGCATCACCTATCTCGACAACGAGCCGCTCGGACGCGTCACCAGCGTGCCGCTCTACGACGAGCGCTACCAGTTGATCACCGCTGTCGGGAACCCCTATTTCGACCGCGACAAAGTGACATGGGCGGAACTCTCCCAGCTGCCGCTCTGCCTGCTGACGCCGGACATGCAGAACCGCCGCATCATCGACCAGCATCTGGCCGAAGCCGGCGTGCAGGTGCGGCCGACACTGGAATCCAACTCGATGATCGTGCTGTTCTCGCATATCCGCACCGGCAAATGGTCGTCGATCATGCCGCTTAACCTTGCGGAAACGTTCGGCTTTTCCGAGCCGATCCGGGCTATCCCGATCGTCGAGCCGGATGCCAGCCACACCGTCGGGCTGGTGGCGGCGCCGCGCGAACCGCACACGCCGCTGGTCTCGGCGCTGTTGGACGAGGCAATGGCGCTGGCGGACGATTTCCGCGCCCGCCGCTAGGCTAGACAATGCTGGTGATCGAGATCGATAGAAAATTTCTATCGAGCAACGGATCGGCTTTATTGATTTAGCGGGTTTCCTCTGATTTCCTAAGCACTTAGCGGAAGACCGCCACGACCAGGGAGGGCGCTGCATGACGATGCAGCCTGCAAGTACCGAGATCGCATCGCGCACGGCGGCGATCATCCACGAGCTGAAAGGCCTCGAAGGCCCGCTGCTGCCGATCCTGCACGGCATACAGGAAGAGTTCGGCTATGTGCCGCAGGACGCGCTGCCGGTGATTGCCGAGGCGCTGAACATCTCCAGGGCCGAGGTGCATGGCGTCGTCACCTTCTATCACGATTATCGCAGCCAGCCGGCCGGCCGGCATGTGCTGAAGCTCTGCCAGGCGGAAGCCTGCCAGTCGATGGGCTCGGATGCGATTGCCGCCAAGCTCAAATCAATGCTGGGCATCGGTTTCCACGAGACAAGCCGCGACGGTTCGGTGACGCTGGAGCCGGTCTATTGCCTTGGCCTTTGCGCCTGCTCGCCATCGGCGATGCTGGACGGCGAGGTGATCGGGCGGCTCGACGACGAAAAGCTCAATGAAATCGTTGCCGAGGTGCGCTCATGATCCCGCGTATCTATATTCCCGGCGATTCCGGCGCGCTGGCGCTGGGTGCGGAAAGGGTCGCCAAGGCGGTTCGGGCGGAGTTGGCCGAGCGCGGCATCGAGGCCAAGATCGTGCGCAACGGCTCGCGCGGCGCCTATTTCCTCGAGCCGATGGTCGAAGTGGCGACGGCCAATGGCCGCGTCGCCTATGGGCCGGTGAAGCCATCCGACGTCAAAAGCCTGTTCGACTGCGGCTTCCTCACCGGTGGCCATCACAAGCGCTGGCTGGGCGCACCGGACAAGATCCCGTTCCTGGCCAAACAGACGCGGCTGACCTTTGCACGTTGCGGCGTCACCGATCCGCTGTCGCTCGATCACTACAAGGCGCATGGCGGGCTGAACGGCCTGCAGAATGCGGTGGCGATGACACCGGCCGACATCGTCAAGCAGGTGACCGAGTCCGGGCTGCGCGGTCGTGGCGGCGCCGGCTTCCCGACCGGCATCAAATGGAAGACGGTCCTCGATACGTCGGCCGACCGCAAATACATCGTCTGCAATGCCGATGAAGGCGATTCCGGTACGTTCGCCGACCGCATGATCATGGAAGGCGACCCCTTCGTGCTGATCGAAGGCATGGCGATCGCCGGCATCGCCACCGGCGCGACCAAGGGCTTCATCTATATCCGCTCGGAATATCCGCATGCGGTGGCGGTGATGCAGAAGGCCGTCGAGATCGCCCGCAGGGCCGGCGTGCTCGGCGTCAATGTGCTCGGGTCACCCAATTCATTCGACATGGAAGTGCGCGTCGGCGCCGGCGCCTATGTCTGCGGCGAGGAGACCGCCCTGCTCGACAGCCTCGAAGGCAAGCGCGGACAGGTGCGGGCCAAGCCGCCGCTGCCGGCGCATAAGGGCCTGTTCGGCAAGCCGACGGTGATCAACAACGTCATTTCGCTGGCCTCGGTACCGGTGATCATGGACAAGGGTGCCGCCTTCTACAAGGATTTCGGCATGGGCCGTTCGCGCGGCACCATCCCGATCCAGATCGCCGGCAACGTCAAATATGCTGGTCTCTACGAGGCGGCGTTCGGCATGACTGTGGGCGAGATCGTCGACGATATCGGTGGCGGCACGGCAACGGGTCGCCCAGTCAAAGCGGTGCAGGTGGGTGGCCCACTCGGCGCCTATTTCCCGCGCGCCCTGTTCGACACGCCGTTCGACTACGAGGCGTTCGCGGCCAAGGACGGGCTGATCGGCCACGCCGGCATCGTCGTTTTCGACGACAGCGCCGACATGCTGAAGCAGGCGCGCTTCGCCATGGAATTCTGCGCCATCGAGAGCTGCGGCAAGTGCACGCCCTGCCGCATCGGCTCGACGCGCGGCGTCGAGGTGCTGGACCGGCTCGCTGAGAACATCGAACCGGAAAAGCAGATCGCGCTGGTCACCGACCTTTGCAACACGATGAAGTTCGGCTCGCTTTGCGCTCTCGGCGGCTTCACCCCATATCCGGTGATGAGTGCACTCAACCATTTTCCGGACGACTTTCGGCCGACGCCGGTCGCCGAAGCAGCGGAATAGGAGCGGACAGGCATGAACGCGGCATTAGACATCAAATCGCTGGTCCAGGAAATCGACTACGGCACACCCGCCTCCGAAGCGGAACAGCAGGTGACGCTGACCGTCGACGGCAAGCCGGTGACGGTGCCGGCGGGTACGTCGATCATGCGCGCTTCGATGGAAGCGGGCGTCGAAATCCCGAAACTGTGCGCAACCGACATGCTGGACTCGTTCGGCTCCTGCCGGGTCTGCCTCGTCGAGATCGACGGGCGCGGCGGCACGCCGGCCTCGTGCACGACGCCGGTTGGCGAAGGCATGGTCGTGCATACCCAGAGCGACCGGCTGAACGCCATTCGTCGCGGCGTGATGGAGCTCTATGTCTCTGACCATCCGGCTGCGTGGGGCGAGACGGCCGGCACCGGCGCCAGCGAGTTCGACAAGGTCGTCAGGACGGTCGGCCTGACCGAGAACCGCTATGGCGTGGACGGCCGCAACCACGTCGAGCAAGAAAACGGCGTGGCGCCCGGCCATGGCTCGCTGACCATCGACTACATCGCCCGCGATGAATCGAACCCCTATTTCACCTATGATCCGGCGCAATGCATCGTCTGCTCGCGCTGCGTGCGCGCCTGCGAAGAGGTGCAAGGCACGTTCGCGCTGACCATCGAGGGCCGCGGCTTCGAATCCAGGGTCTCGGCCGGCATGCACGAGGCGTTCGTCGATTCCGAATGCGTGTCGTGCGGGGCCTGCGTGCAGGCCTGCCCGACCGATGCGCTGAGGGAGAAAACCGTGCTGGCGAAAGGCCTGCCCGAGCGCTCGACCGTCACCACCTGCGCCTATTGCGGCGTCGGCTGCTCATTCAAGGCCGAGGTCAAGGGCGACGAGGTCATTCGCATGATGCCCTACAAGGCAGGCAAGGCCAACCACGGCCACTCCTGCGTCAAGGGCCGCTTCGCCTATGGCTATGCGACACACAAGGACCGTATCCTGAAGCCGATGATCCGCGAGCGGGTCAGCGATCCGTGGCGCGAAGTGTCGTGGGAAGAGGCGCTCACCCATACGGCGAATGAATTCCGCCGCATCCAGTACCAGTACGGCCGCACGTCGATCGGCGGCATCACCTCGTCGCGCTGCACCAACGAGGAGACCTACCTCGTCCAGAAGCTGGTCCGGCAGGGCTTCCGCAACAACAATGTCGATACCTGCGCCCGCGTCTGCCATTCGCCGACCGGCTATGGCCTGGGCCAGACCTTCGGTACCTCCGCCGGCACGCAGGATTTCGATTCGATCGAGCAGACGGACGTCATCCTGCTGATCGGCGCCAATCCGACCGATGCGCATCCGGTGTTCGCCTCGCGTATGAAAAAGCGCATGCGCCAGGGCGCCAAGCTGATCGTGCTCGATCCGCGCCGCACCGATATCGTGCGCTCGGCCCATGTCGAAGCGCAGTTCCATCTGCCGCTGAAGCCGGGCACCAACGTCGCCATGCTGACCGCACTTGCCCATGTCATCGTCACCGAAGGCCTGTTCGACGAGGCGTTCATCCGCGAGCGCTGCGACTGGGACGAGTTCCAGGACTGGGCATCGTTCGTGGCACTGCCGGAAAACAGCCCGGAGGTCGTCGGTCAGCTCGCCAATGTCGATCCCGACGACATACGCGGCGCGGCGCGGCTCTATGCGCGCGGCGGCAACGGCGCGATCTATTACGGCCTCGGCGTGACCGAGCACAGCCAGGGCTCGACCACCGTCATCGCCATTGCCAACCTCGCCATGGCGACCGGCAATATCGGCCGGCCGGGCGTCGGCGTGAATCCGCTGCGCGGCCAGAACAATGTGCAGGGCTCCTGCGACATGGGTTCGTTCCCGCACGAACTTCCCGGCTACCGCCACATTTCGGGCGACGCGGTGCGCGCCATCTATGAGAGCCTGTGGGGCGTCAAGCTCGACGACGAGCCCGGCCTGCGCATCCCCAATATGCTGGACGCGGCCGTCGACGGCTCGTTCAAGGGGCTCTATGTACAGGGCGAGGACATCCTGCAGTCGGACCCCGACACCAAGCATGTCGCCGCGGGTCTCGCCGCGATGGAATGTGTCGTCGTGCACGACCTCTTCCTCAACGAGACGGCCAACTACGCGCATGTGTTCCTGCCCGGCTCGACCTTCCTCGAGAAGGACGGCACCTTCACCAATGCCGAGCGCCGCATCAACATGGTGCGCAAGGTGATGGAGCCGAAATGCGGCTATGCCGACTGGGAGACGACGCAGGAGCTCGCCAAGGCGCTCGGCCTCGGCTGGAACTACACGCATCCCTCCGAGATCATGGACGAGATCGCCAAGACGACGCCGAGCTTCTCCGGCGTTTCCTTCGACCTTCTCGACCGGGTGGGCTCGGTGCAGTGGCCCTGCAACGAGAAGTCGCCGGAAGGCACGCCGATCATGCATATTGGCGGCTTCGTGCGCGGCAAGGGCAAGTTCATCCGCACCGAATATGTCGCGACCGACGAGAGGACCGGGCCGCGCTTCCCGCTGCTGCTGACCACCGGCCGCATCCTGTCGCAGTATAATGTCGGCGCGCAGACCAGGCGCACCGACAACGTCGTGTGGCACAGCGAGGATCGGCTGGAGATCCATCCGCATGATGCCGAAAATCGCGGCCTGCGCGATGGCGACTGGGTGCGGCTGACCAGCCGCTCGGGCGAGACGACGCTGCGCGCGCTGATCACCGACCGGGTGTCGCCGGGCGTCGTCTATACGACCTTCCACCATCCCGATACCCAGGCCAACGTCATCACCACCGACTTCTCCGACTGGGCGACCAACTGCCCGGAATACAAGGTGACCGCGGTGCAGGTGGGTGCATCCAACGGCCCGTCGGAATGGCAGCGCGACTATGACGAGCAGGCAAAGCAAAGCCGCCGCATCGCCTCGCTGCAAGCAGCGGAGTAGCGTTTTGGCGTCGTGCCGGAGCACCCCCCTCTGGCCTACCGGCCATCTCCCCCTCAAGGGAGGAGATTGGATGTCATCTCGGCTTTCGCCAATCACCAGCGTCGAAGGGTGCCTTACGTCTGAACTGCCAATCTCCCCCCTTGAGGGGGAGATGGCCGGTAGGCCAGAGGGGGGTGCCGCGTGATGCCCAAACGTCGTGCTGTCACCCAGATCAGCCGCCTCGCGCGCCGCGCCGGCGGCACCGCGGCCGCCAACCGCATGGTGCCGGAAGAGACGCCGGTAGCATTCTCCTTTGCCGGCACCACGCATGCGGTGATGATGGCAAGCCCGGCCGATTTCGAGGATTTCGCGCTCGGCTTCTCGCTGACCGAAGGCATCATTGCCTCGCCAGACGAAATCGAAGCCATCGAGGTCGAGGATCACGGCGCCGGCATCGATATCCAGATCCGGCTGAAGGACCAGGCCAACACCCGTTTCGAGGCGCGTCGCAGACGGCTCGCCGGCCCGGTCGGCTGCGGGCTGTGCGGCATCGAATCGATCGAGGAAGCGATGCGCTCGGTCGATCCGGTCGGTGCGTCGAAACTTACACTTCAGGCCGATGACATCGTCCGCTCGGTCAAGCTTTTGTCGAAGGTGCAGCCGCTGCACGCCGAGACCGGCGCGGTCCACGCCGCCGGTTTTTACCTCCCCGGCAAGGGCATCGTCATGGCGCGCGAGGATGTCGGCCGTCACAATGCGCTGGACAAGCTGGCCGGCGCGCTGGCCAAAGCCGGTATCGACGGCAGGTCGGGGGCCGTCGTCGTGACGTCGCGCGTTTCGGTCGAGATGGTGCAGAAGACCGCGGCGATCGGTGCTGCCTTCATCATCGCCGTCTCGGCGCCGACGGCACTTGCCATCCGCACCGCAGACGACGCCGGCATGACGCTGGTGGCGCTGGTGCGCGGCGATGATTTCGATATTTTCACCCATCCTGACCGCGTGGTTTCCGGAGTTGCCAAGCATGTCGCATGACGAAGGCCACCTCATGAGCACCAGCGAAAAGCTGGTTCGCATGGCCAACCAGATCGCTGCCTTTTTCCACTCCAAGCCGCGCGAGCAAGGCATTGCCGGCGTCGCCGAGCACATCAACAAGTTCTGGGAGCCGAGGATGCGCCGGCAATTGTTCGAGATGCTCGACAGCGGCGGCGAAGGCTTCAACGAGCTTGTCGTCGCGGCCGCCCCACACATCAAGCGGCCGGGCGCGCCGGAGGGCGCAGGTTTTAGCGTCGGCGGAGCGAGCACCGAGACTACGGCTGCGTCACAGAAGTAGGCGCCGCGGGCCTACATTCACACCCTCTAAGGTTTCATCTGCCGCAAGTCTCGCGGCTCTGCTATGATCCGGCGATAAGAAATCGTCGGGTCGGGCGGACAAACCTCGTGAGGCCGATCGAAACTCGCTACGCGCTCAGCGGCGACGTGCGGATCGCCTATCAGGTGGTCGGCCAGGGATCGCTCGATCTCGTCTTCGTGCCGGGTTTCATTTCCAATCTCGACCTGCACTGGGAAGACGAAGGCTACAGCCGGCTGTTGGCGTTCCTTGCGGAACACCGCAGTCATACATCGTCTCTTATGCAAGGTGGCGGCAGCCGGGGCAGCGCAAGCC
This sequence comes from Mesorhizobium sp. M0923, assembly GCF_040319365.1. Classification (NCBI taxonomy): domain Bacteria; kingdom Pseudomonadati; phylum Pseudomonadota; class Alphaproteobacteria; order Hyphomicrobiales; family Phyllobacteriaceae; genus Mesorhizobium; species Mesorhizobium sp. M0923. The sequence goes on from NZ_JAMYNW010000004.1 coordinate 285,405, forward strand.
TCCATGACTACGGAGAGGGAAACCCCCTACTCACTCTCACCCTCCAGCGCCGGCACCGACACCCCGGCAAGCTCCGCCGCCAGCAACCGCGCGGCACCGGCGCGCGCGATCCTCAGCATCAGCGCCTTGCGCGTCGCCGCCGCCATCCGGTGCTCGGGCGCATCGCGCAGGACCTCGGCACCATAGCCGTCGGAGAGAATGAAGCCGCACTCTTCCGGAAAGATCTCCGCGGGCACGCCGGGATGGGTGGCGAAGAAGAAGCGGTCGGAATGCAGCCGGTAGTCCGGCCATTTGCGGTCGACCCTGAAATCCTCGATCGAGGATTTGATCTCGATGATCCAGATATCGCCCTGGCGGGTCAGCGCTACGAGATCGGCGCGGCGCCCGGTGGCCAGCGACAGTTCGGGCAAGACATGCGCGCCCATCTGCTTGAGCAGCCGCTGCACGCCACGCCTGACCAGCATGGCACGCTCCGACTGGCGACCGTCGATCAGCGGGTTAAGGGGTAGAGGTGAGATGATAGGCATGGCCGCACCATGTCAGATTTTGTTCACGGTTTGAACCCGGTTTTTTGGGGCGATTATCTGGTTTGACAAACCCAACCAGAACGGGACACCGCCGGTGCAGAACCCTGAAGCGCAAGCGGCCCACAGTGGGTGTTTTCCTACGGGTATTTACTGCCTGCAAGCTGTCTGGCACGACCCTCGGCAGTGGTTGCCTTGCGGGTTAGTGGGCCGCACATTACCCTTTCTCCACCTGGTGTGTTTATATAATAAGCACGCACACAGTATTTATTTGGAGTGTCCGGAAGACAAAGTTCACGCTTGTGGCCTGACCCCGGCTCAACATAGATTCTACAGGTTTTTTTACTCGTGTCATAAGGAACGTTCGCCTGGCTAGTGCATGCCGATGCACTGACGGCAATGGCTATAACGATGGCTATGCGGATCATGTTTTCCCCCAACACAACCGCATTTGAATCATGTTTTGTCGCCGCTGCCAAGGCGGGTTGCCAACCAGATAATCGCCTTTGTGCTGGGGCCAGTGCTGGTCTAGGAGCTCTTGTCTGTCGGATTAAGCCACTCACGCGCCTTCCGGTTTTTCAAATCAAATCGGTATAAGGAACAGGCGAGCACCGCTGGAAGACCAATGCCTCCGACAATAACCAGCGCGACAGGGCCAAACCAGCGGTAGGCTAGAACCCCAACCAAACTGAGGATCATGGCTCCAATGAAACTACTAATAGGCGCGGGCGTCACGGCTGATTTGTAGCGGAGCTTTGGTCAGCGGTCATCCGGGTTTGTCAAATATATAGCCGCCTTCTGGGCGGCTATTATCTGGTTGACAACCCCCTCTAACTAACCGGCATCATGCCCTCGAGAGCAATGATCCTCGTCTTTGCACAGCGTTCGCGGATGGCTTTGAGGCGGCCGTATTCCGGAGAGTCGTACCATGCGAGGAGCGAGGCCATGTCGGGAAATTCGACGATGACAAGGCGATGAGGCTCCCAGTCGCCTTCCAGCACTTTGGTGGCTCCGCCACGAGCGATGTACCTTCCCCCGTAGCGGGCTTCGGTTGCAGGCACGTCCCGGCGGTATTCCTCGAAAACGGCGGCGTCGGTTATGTCGACATCGGCAATAAGATAGGCTGCCATTGACCTTACTCCCCTTGGGAAAGGCATTGAAGCAGGTCCATTAGCGGTCCCGCAACTAAGCCAGCGGTACTACGCCTCGGAAACGACTCGCGTTCTCCCGGATTGGGGCGCTTTACTACATTCGTGGGGGTAGCTCTGGGAGGAGACGAACCATGCCGATGTATCTCACGCGATTCAGCTACAGGCCCGAAACCTGGGCGCGCTTGATGGACAACCCCGAGGACAGACGCGAGGCTGCCCGTTCCTACATCGAGTCGGTGGGCGGAAAGCTGCACGGGTTCTGGTACGCCTTTGGAGAGCATGACGGCTGGAATCTGTGGGAGGCGCCGGACAACGTCTCCATGGCATCGGTCATGCTTGCCATTGGTGCGGGAGGCGCGCTCAGCTCCTACGAGACCACCGTGCTGCTAAGTGTCGAAGAGACGATGGAAGCGCTTGGCAGGGCGAAGTCGATCCGGTATCGCCCACCGGGATCGTGACGGCCGCCCGTGCTTCGCGGAGTGTCGAAGGCTAGGTAACGCTTGCTGTCGAACGGCGCACGCTCCTAAACTTTTGCGCAAAAAAAATGTCCGCTGCACCCTCTTGGCAGCGCCGGCAGCTTGCGCTTTCAATGTCGGCCACGGTATTTTACGAGGAGCATTAGATGACGGACGATGACGGACGCAAATCGGCGACACCGGAGGAAATCCGCTCGGCCATCAGAGGCTGGGCGGTGCTTGGGGCAATCATCGTTGCCGTGTTTGGTGCCGCCTACGTCATGATCGATAGTTGAATGGCCGACGATCCTGGTCGCCCCGATGGACTGCCTGAAAAGATCGGCACGGTCCTTGGTGCAGTGGTGGTGATCGGCACGTTCGGGCTTCTGGCTTGGACGGTGCTTCGCGGCGTTCTTTATTGAACCGGCCTATTGAACCAGGCTTGTCAGGATTATCTCCTGCAGCGGCCGCGTCTCAGGCGAGATCAGGCCGATCTCCTCGTAGTAACGGATGGCCTTGGCCGGCAGGCCAGAGCGCCAGCCAGCGTCACCGACATTCATGGTGATTCCCCGTCTCGGGGTTCTTGTTCTTGGCCCATTGATTTTGCAGCATAATCCTGCGGGGGCTGTTGCCGAAATGCCATAGTCGCAGGTTTACCAGCACGCAAGTCCAAGGATATAGGCATCGCCCGCTTGGCAAGCAAAGCAAATGCCAGCATGAATGAAGATGAAAAAAGCGGCCGACTCGAGCCGCTGTTGTTTGGGCAGGCATCGGACCTTTTCATGCGCATGAAGTCACTTGCAATCGTCGCGGCCCTGGCGCTGTCGACGGCTGTCGCCGGTTGCAGCACCATCGGCTCGCAGATCTTCACCAACAACTACGGCGCGGTGACCGATGCCGGCTATCATCTGCCGCGCATCCCGATCGAAAAGGTGCCGTTCAAATACCGCCGGCAGATCGTCGACTACGACACCAGGGAAAAGCCGGGCACCATCATCGTCGATACGCAGAACAAGTTCCTCTATTTCGTCATGGGCGACGGCGAGGCGATGCGCTACGGCATCGGCGTCGGCCGTGAAGGTTTCGAATGGCACGGCACCGCCCGTATCGCACTAAAGCGCGAATGGCCGACCTGGACGCCGCCGTCGCAGATGATCAGGCGGCAGCCGGAGCTGGCCAAGTTTGCCGGCGGCATGGAGCCGGGGTTGAAGAACCCGCTCGGCGCGCGCGCCATGTACCTGTTCAACAAGGGCGGCGACATGGGCTACCGCCTGCATGGCAGCCCGGAATGGAATTCGATCGGCAAGGCGATGTCGTCGGGCTGCATCCGGCTGATGAACCAGGACATTATCGACCTCTACGACCGCACCTCGGTCGGCGCCAAGGTCATTGTGCTGTAAGACCATGATCCCGAAAAGCGGGACCCGGTTTTCGGACAAGATCATGGTCAAACAAGAAGAGCTTTATACGCGGACCGTCTAGGCAACACACAGACGTCGCAAACAGAAAACCGGGCACTTTGGCCCGGTTTTTTGTTGTCTATCGACATTGACGATGGAACGGCGCGTCAGGAGACCTGTTCGACGTGCTGCACTTCCGGCACAAAGTGCCGGAGCAGGTTCTGGATGCCGTGCTTCAGCGTCGCCGTCGAGGACGGGCAACCGGCGCAGGCGCCCTTCATGTGCAGGAATACGGTGCCGTTCTCGAAGCCGCGGAAGGTAATGTCGCCGCCATCCTGGGCCACCGCCGGGCGCACCCGCGTGTCGAGCAGCTCCTTGATGGTGACGACCAGCTCCTCGTCGGCCTTGTCGTAGAATTCGCCGGTCTGGCTGGTCTCGGCGGCGGGGCCGGCCTTGGCCATCACCGGGGCGCCGGACATGAAATGCTCCATGATGGCGCCGAGGATAGCCGGCTTCAGATGCTGCCAGTCGGGACCGTCCTTGGTCACGGTGATGAAATCATAGCCGAAGAAGACGCCGGTGACGCCGGGGATCTCGAACAGACGGCCGGCCAGCGGCGAAGCCGTCGCGGCGCTGTCGGCATCACGGAAATCGGCGGTGCCTTCTTGCAGCACTTCCTTGCCGGGCAGGAATTTCAGCGTCGCCGGGTTTGGCGTCGACTCGGTCTGGATGAACATGGCCATCTCCGTGCCCGTTTCGGGCAGCTAGTTTGGAATAATTCTAATTAGGCTTTATCCGCCCGACATTCAAGCGAAAGGCATCGCGGGGAACGGCTGGCTGGTGGAATGTTTTGCTAGCTCGCTGAAACAATTGGAGATGTGTTGAGATTCAGGTCAGGCCGAGCCGAAAATGATGGTTTCCGAGAACCGGAGCGGAGCGTACTTTTGGTACGTGAGCACCGGAAGCGCAGGAAGCCGCCATTTGTAGGCCGGCCTCACCTGAATATCGGCACATCTCAGGCGAGGCTGTCGATCTCCTCGTCCGACAGGTTCTGCGGCACCACAGTCACTGGAATCGGAAAGGCGGCGCCCTTGCCGGCAACCGCGCCGACCAGCGGCCCAGGCCCTTCCTTGCCAGCGCCTGCCGCCAGCACCAGGATGGCGATGTCCTGGTCTTCCTCGATCAGCTTGTGGATCTCTTCGGTCGGCTTGCCTTCGCGCACCACCAGTTCCGGCTCGATGCCGAGCTTCTGGCGCACCTTGTTGGCGTAGCTGTCGAGCGCGGCGCGCGCCGTGGCGGTCGCCTCCTCGCGCATGATCTTCTCGACGCCCAGCCAGTGCTGGAAATCATCCGGCTCGATGACATAGAGCAGCACCAGCACGCCGCCCGTGCTTTGCGCCCGCTTCGAGGCGTAGGCGACGGCGCGCTCGCATTCCGGCGTGTCGTCGATGATCGCCAGGAACTTGCGGCGATGACCGGCTTCGCGGCTGAGGCGTTTGGAGACCATATTCACCCTGCTCGATGGTTTCGGCCGCAATCTGCCACCGCCACAGCCCGCCCGCAAGCGACCGGCGGCTGTGGCGATGTTGGTGCAGCTTAAAGCGCGTCGCGTTCGACCGGCCTCATGCGACGCGCTTCAGGTTCTTGTTTTATGCAGGTCGTTATCGCAAAACCGCTGCACACTTTTGCGCGACATAAATTAGCCTTGCAGCAGGCCGATAATGTCGCGCACGGTCTTCATCGTCGCTTCGGCCAATGTGCCGGCACGCTCGCCGCCATCCCGCAGCACCGCGTCGACATAGGCGCGGTCGCCGGAGATGCGGCGCATCTCGCCGGCGATCGGCGCCAGCTTTTCCACCGCGAGATCGGCCAGCGCCGGCTTGAACACCGAAAACTGCTGGCCGCCGAATTCCTTCAGCACCGCCTCTTTCGATATTTCGGCGAGGCCGGCATAGATGCCGACGAGGTTTTCCGCTTCCGGCCGGCCGGCAAGCCCGTCCAGTTCGCCGGGCAAAGCCTCCGGGTCCGTCTTGGCCTTGCGGATCTTCTTCGAGATGGCGTCGGCATCGTCGGTCAGGTTGATGCGCGACAGGTCCGACGGGTCGGACTTCGACATCTTTTTCGAACCGTCGCGCAGCGACATGATGCGCGCCGCCGGGCCGCCGATGACCGGCTCGGTCAGCGGAAAATAGCCGTTCACCGTCTCTTCGCCCACCTGCATCTCGACGCCGACACCAATCGCCGCGATACGGTCCGAAAAATCGTTGTTGAATTTCTGCGCAATGTCGCGGGTCAGCTCCAGATGCTGCTTCTGGTCGTCGCCGACCGGCACATGGGTGGCGCGGTAGACGAGGATATCGGCGGCCATCAGGGAGGGGTAGGCGAGCAGGCCGAGCGAGGCGTTCTCGCGGTCCTTGCCGGCCTTGTCCTTGAACTGCGTCATCCTGTTCATCCAGCCAATGCGCGCCACGCAGTTGAAGATCCAGGCAAGCTCGGCGTGCTGCATCACCCGCGACTGGTTGAAGACGATGTGCTTGGTCGGATCGATGCCGGAGGCGAGAAACGCCGCGGTGATCGAACGCGTCTGGTCCTGAAGATCCTCATAGACGAGCTGCGCGGTCAGCGAATGCAGGTCGACGACGCAGTAGATGCAGTCGGAGGTGTCCTGCAGGGCGACGAATTTCTTGATGGCGCCGAGATAATTGCCGAGATGCAGATTGCCGGTTGGCTGGACGCCGGAAAAGACGAGTGGCTTGAAGGCGGGCTGGTTGAGGCCGGTCATGGTGTATCCCTGGCTTGTGGAGGGCCGTTTCGCGCGCGGCGAAAGTCTTGCGACGGCGCGCTTATGGACGAGAGCGAGGAGACGATCAAGAGGGGTGTTGGCTAGGCCGCGCGGGGCTTTGACCGTGGCCGAGCAAGACGCCACAGAAGGCTGTTTGAAGGGGATGGCGCCGACCAGAATCAAAAACCCGCCTTGCGGCGGGGTCGTCGGTGCGAATCAGCACCATACGCAAATTAGTAGCATAGCTGCAGGCACAAAGCAAGAACAAAATTGGACCTGACGAATTTTCCGCCTCACGAATCCGGAGATTGCTCCTTGACCGGCTGGGAGCCTTTACGCCCGATATTGCGGCGGATCATGCCGAAATCCGCACCCCCGGTGGCAAACGCAGTGACGAAGTAAAGCAGCGCCCCGCCGGCGACGAGCGCAAGCAGCGTTACCGCCTTGATCACCAGCGGCGAGCCCGAGCCGAGACTTGCGGCGAACCAGTGCTCGGCAAAATAGAGCGCCGCCGCCATCACCGCCGCCGACAGCACCAGCCGCGGGATGCGTTTCATGAGCGGCAAGTCGCGGCCCCAGTGGCCGCGCCGGATCAGCACGGCCAGCAGCATCGCCGCATTGACCCAGCCGGCGACGGCGGAGGCAACGGCAATGCCGGGCGCGCCCATCGTCGGAAACAGCGTCAGTGCCGTCGTAATGTTAACCGCCACCGAGATGGCGGCGAAAATCATCGGCGTGCGCGTGTCCTCGCGGGCGAAATAGCCTGGGGTGAAGGCCTTGATCAGCACGAAGGCCGGCAGACCGAGGCCGAAGATCGCCAGGATTGCCGCGACCGTCGGCGTCGAATTGTTGGCGGCGAAGGCGCCGCGCTCATAGACCAGCCGCACGATCGGCTCGGACATGACCAGCAGGGCGGCCGCCGCCGGCAAGGTCATGAACAGGGTGAACTCGACCGAGCGGTTCTGCAGATTGGCCGCCTCGACCAGATTGCCTGACTTCAGCGCCCGCGACAGTTCCGGCAAAAGCACGATGGCGACGGCGACGCCGACAACGCCCAGCGGCAGCTGGTAAACGCGGTCGGCATAGGCCAGCGACGACACCGCGCTGTCCTGCGCCGACGCGATCGCCGTGCCAATCAGCTGGTTGATCTGGGTGATGCCGCCGGTGATCGCCGCCGGCAGTGCCAGGATCAGCAGCCGCTTGACGCTGGGCGTCATCTTCGGCCGGCGGAAGCCGATCGAAATGCCGGCATGGCGCACCGCCGCCCAGACGATCGCCAGCTGCACCAAGCCGGCCGCCAGTACGCCCCAGGCCAGCCCGAAACCGACGGTGCGGGCGTCCGAACCCTTGTACCAGGCATAGGCAAGCACGGCGATGAGGATGATGTTGAGGAACACCGGCGCCACCGCGGCGGCGAAATAGCGGCGCAGCGAATTCAGCATGCCGGCCATCATGGCGCCGAGCGACATGCAGATCAGGTAAGGGAACATGACGGTCGCCAGTGCCACCGTCATCTCGAATTTTCCGGGCGTGTCGGCAAAGCCCGGCGCCACCAGGTAGCGCACGATCAGCGGCATCGCCAATTCCATGGCGATGGTCAGCGCCAGAAGCGCGGTGAACAAGACGCCGAACACCTCTTCGGAAAAACGCTTGGCGCCGTCGGTGCCGTGCGTCTCGATCTCTTTGGCGAACAGCGGCACGAAGGCGGCGTTGAAGGCGCCTTCGGCGAACAGCCGGCGAAAGGTGTTGGGAAACTGGAAGGCGGCGTTGAAGGCGTCGGCGATCGGCCCGGTGCCGAGTGCGGCAGCCATCAGCATCTCGCGGCCAAAGCCGAGGGCGCGGCTCATCAGCGTGCCGGAAGCGACCGTGGCGAATTTCTTGACAAGGCTCATGCGCTTGAAGACTGCCTGTGGGATTGGGGCAAATGGAAGGTAACAGTCACTCGGCGGCCGTTTTGGTCTTGCCGCGCTCGGACGCCGTGCCCTCGAGCACCGCGATCAGCCTGTTGCGGATGGTCGCCGTACGCGACGGGCTGTCGATCTTCTGGCCGGTGAGATCGGTGACGTAGAACGTGTCGATGACCTTTTCGCCGAAGGTGGTGATGTGGGCCGAGGCGATGTCGAGCGACAGGTCCGACAACATGCCGGTGATCTCCGACAGAAGGCCCGGCCTGTCCAGTCCTTCGACCTCGATCACCGAGAACCGGTTCGACAGGGTGTTGCGGATCTCGGCGCGTGGCGGGATGCGGAAGACCTTGGCGCCGCGCCGTGGCTTGGTGCGCTTCTCGATCATTTCGGGCAGCCAGCTCTTGCCCGACAGCACGTCTTCGATCAGCCGGCCGACGCGCTCGGCACGGCGACGCTCGTCCTCGTCGCGGTCGAACTCCCTCGAGATCAGGATGGTGTCGAGCGCGCGGCCATCCGAAGTGGTGAAGATCTGCGCGTCGACGATGTTGCCGCCGGCCGCCGCGCAGGCGCCGGCAATCACCGAAAGCAGGCGCGGATGGTCCTGCGCCAGCACCGTGATCTCGGTCACCGCCTCGAACTGGTGAGTCTTGACCATGGTGGCGAGCTTCTTGCCGGCGTGATCGGCCTCGCGGATGAATTCGGCATGGCGCAGCTGGTCGGGAAGATCGACCGCCAGCAGATAGTTCTCGTAGTGCTGGCCGACATAACGCTTGCGGGCCTTTTCCGGCCAGTCGGCAAGCGCCTCGGCCAGTTGCTCGCGCGCCGCCGCCGTCCGCTTGGCGCGCGACACCTCCGAAAACCCGCCGGTCAACAAAAGCTCGGTCTCGTAGTAGAGCGTGCGCAGCAACTGGCCTTTCCAACCGTTCCAGACCCCCGGCCCGACGCCACGGATATCGCAGACGGTAAGCACCAAAAGCATCTTCAGCCGTTCGACCGACTGCACGATGGCGGCAAAATCCTCGATCGTCTTGCGGTCGTTGAGATCGCGGGTCTGCGCCGTCATCGACATGACGAGGTGGTTCTCGACCAGCCAGGCGACCGTTTCGGTGTCGGCCGGCGAGAGCCCCATATGCGGGCAGATGCGCCGCGCGATCCTGGCGCCGGCTTGCGAATGGTCCTCAGGCCTGCCCTTGGCGATGTCGTGCAGCAGCACGGCGACATAGAGCGCCTCGCGGCTCTTCTTCAGCCCCGGCATCAGCGCGTGGGAAAGCGGATGCACCTTTTCGCCGTCGCCGCGCTCGATCTCGGCCAGCACGCCGATGCAGCGGATCAAATGCTCGTCCACGGTGTAGTGGTGATACATCGAGAACTGCATCATGGCGACGATCTTGCCGAAGTCCGGGATCAGCTTGGCAAGCAGTCCGGCCTCGTTCATTCGCCGCAGATTGAGCTCGGCGTTGCGGTCCGAGGTCAAGATGTCGAGGAACAGCCGGTTGGCCTCCTCGTCGCGCCTGAGCGCCTTGCCGACGAGGCCGAGAGAGCGGGTCAAAAGCTTCAGCGCATCGGGGTGGAATTCCAGGCCGTGCTTGTCGGCAAACCAAAACAGCCTGAGCAGGTTGACCGGATCGCGCTCGAACACCTCGTCGTCGGCAATGTTGATGCGGTGGTTGTCGACGATGAAATCGGCCGTGCCGGCGAGCTTGCGCTTGCGCCGCGAGAAGGTGAGGAAGATGCGGTTGAAGCCCGGCACATGCTTGGCCTGCTCCTCTTCCAGCGCGGCGCAGAAAATGCGGGTCAGGTCGCCGACATCCTTGGCGACGAGGAAGTAGTGCTTCATGAAGCGCTCGACCGCCGACAGGCCGGGATGGGTGGTGTAGCCGAGCCGCTCAGCGATGTCGCGCTGGATGTCGAAATGCAGCCGCTCCTCCGCCTTGCCGGTGAGGAAATGCATGTGGCAGCGCACCGCCCACAGGAAGTCCTCGGCCTTCTGGAATTCCCTGTATTCGGCGTCGGTAAAGACGCCCTTGTCGACCAGTTCCTCGCCGGTGCGCACCCGGTAGAAATATTTGGCGATCCAGAACAGCGTCTGCAGGTCGCGCAGGCCGCCCTTGCCGTCCTTGACGTTAGGTTCGACCAGGTAACGGCTCTCGCCGGCCTTGGCGTGACGCTCGTCGCGTTCGGCAAGCTTGGCCTGGACATATTCGGGGCCGGTGGTGCGCACCACCTCGTGGTCGAAGCGCTGCAGAAGCTCGTCATAGAGCTTTTGCTCGCCCCACAGGAACCGCGCCTCCAGGATCGAGGTGCGGATGGTGATGTCGGTGCGCGACAGCCTGAGGCACTCGTCGATGTTGCGCGTCGCGTGGCCGACCTTCAGCCCGAGGTCCCACAGCATGTAGAGCATATATTCGACGATCTGCTCGCCCCATGGCGTCTGCTTGTAGGGCAGCAGGAACAGCAGGTCGATGTCGGAGCCCGGCGCCAGCGTGCCGCGGCCATAGCCGCCGACGGCAACGACCGCCATGCGCTCGGCCGACGATGGGTTTTTCACGCGGTAGACATGGGTGGCAGCGAAATCGTAGAGCGCACGGATGATCTCATCCATCAGATGCGACAGCCGGGCGGCGCAGGCGGTGCCGCTGCCGTCGTCCATCAGCATGCGTTCGGCGACAGTGCGCCCGTCGGCGAGCCGGCTTTTGAGCAGCTTGAGGACGCCGCCGCGCGCGGCCTTGCCCGAACCGTCGCCTGCCGTGGCCGCGGTCAGTTCGGTCATCTCGCGGCGCAAGGCTTCGCCGTCGATCAGTTCCTCGAGCTTCAGGGATATTCTTGCCATAAATGCCGTTCGGCCTCGCCGTTTCGGCGGCGTCTATAGCGCGTTTTCGCGGCGCTGGGTATGGGGCGGACGGACGCGTTCTCCGCGGCCGCCGACGGGACGATCGTCTCGTGCCCGCAGCCGGTTCGGTTTGGGCCTGGCCGCGAAAAATCGAAAATCGGCCCTTGACCTTCCAGTTACTGGAAGCACTACCTCCGCTGCAACATCGAAATACAGGGGCTTTCGGCATGACGCATTCCGACCACGATCATCACAGCCATGGCAGCTGCTGCTCGGCAAAGAGCGCCTCGCCTGCCGCGGACGCCGTCGTCCGGGATCCGGTCTGCGGCATGACCGTCGATCCGGCCGCCGGCAAGCCGACCGCCGGGCATGACGGCCATCGCTATCATTTCTGCAGCGAAAGCTGCCGTTCGAAATTCGTCGCCGAACCTGAAAAATATCTGACCGCAACCGATCCCGTCTGCGGCATGAGCGTCGATCGCGCCACGGCCAAGCACTTTTTGCGCCACGAGGGCCAAGGCTTCTATTTCTGCTCCGCCGGCTGCAAGGCGAAGTTCGAGGCCGAGCCGGCAAAATATCTCGGCGACAAGCCGGCGCCGCAGGCGATGCCCAAGGGCACGCAATACACCTGCCCGATGCATCCCGAAATCATCCGCGACAAGCCCGGCTCCTGCCCGATCTGCGGCATGGCGCTGGAGCCGATGGGCGTGCCGACCGGCGACGAGGGGCCTAACCCCGAACTGGTCGATTTCACCAGGCGCTTCTGGGTGAGCGCGGTGCTGTCCGTGCCGTTGCTGGTCATCGCCATGGCACCGATGCTCGGCCTGACATTCCAGGCCTTCATCGACGACCGCGCGAAGGTCTGGCTGGAGCTGGCGCTGGCGAGCCCCGTGGTGCTGTGGGCGGCATTCCCGTTCTTCCACCGCGGCTGGGATTCGATCCTCAATCGCAGCCCCAATATGTGGACGCTGATTTCGCTCGGCGTCGGTGCCGCCTATCTCTACAGTGTCGTCGCCACACTGTTTCCAGGCCTCTTTCCGCACCAGTTCCGCGGCCATGACGGCACCGTGCCGGTCTATTTCGAGGCGGCGGCGGTAATCGTCGCGCTGGTGTTCCTCGGCCAGGTGCTGGAATTGCGTGCCCGCGAGAAAACCGGCTCGGCGATCCGTGCGCTGCTCGACCTGGCGCCCAGGACGGCGCGGCTGATCGGCGCGGATGGTTCCGAAAACGACGTGCCGCTCGATATTGTCAAGGCCGGCGACCGCCTGCGCATCCGCCCAGGTGACGCTGTACCGGTCGACGGCATTGTGCTTGAAGGGCGCTCTTCCGTCGACGAATCGATGATCACGGGCGAGCCGCTGCCGGTCGAAAAGACCGAAGGCGACAACCTCACCGGCGGCACGCTCAACAAGAATGGCTCACTGATCATGCGAGCCGAAAAGATCGGCGCCGAGACGACACTGGCGCGCATCGTCGAACTGGTCGCCAAGGCGCAGCGGTCGCGCGCGCCGATCCAGGGGTTGGCCGACCGCGTCTCGTTCTACTTCGTCCCGGCCGTTGTTCTCGTTGCGATCATTGCGTTTATCGCCTGGGCGATCGTCGGACCGGAACCCAGCCTGGTGTTTGCCATCGTCTCGGCGGTCTCGGTTCTGATCATCGCCTGTCCGTGTGCACTCGGCCTTGCGACGCCAATGTCGATCATGACCGCCACCGGGCGCGGCGCGCATGCCGGCGTGCTGATCAAGGAAGCGGCGGCGCTCGAGCGCTTTGCCTCGGTCGATACGCTGATCGTCGACAAGACGGGAACGCTGACCGAAGGCCGGCCGCGACTGACCGACGTCGTTGCCGTCGAAGGCATGGCGCAAGACGAGTTGCTGGCGCTCGCCGCCGGGCTGGAAAAAGGCTCGGAGCATCCGCTGGCCGAGGCGATCGTTGACGGCGCCCGCGGACGCGGGGTGAAGGTCCCCGACGCGAGCGGTTTCGAGGCTGTCACCGGCAAGGGTGTTTCCGGCACGGTTTCGGGACAGAAGGTGGCGCTTGGCAATGCCGCGATGATGGCCGATCTCGGCATCGATACGGCTTCGGTCCTGGCCAGTGCCGAGGCGCTGCAGTCCGACGGCAAGACCGCGATGTTCGTCGCTGTCGCAAGCAAGCTCGCCGGCCTCGTCGCCGTCGCCGACCCGATCAAGGCGACCACCGCCGAGGCGATCAAGGCGCTGCATGACAGCGGGCTGAAGATCGTCATGGCGACCGGCGACAATGAGCGCACCGCCAAGGCCATCGCCGCCAAGCTCGGCATCGACGCGGTGCATGCCGGGCTTTTGCCCGAACAGAAGAACGCGCTGGTCGAGGAGTTGCGCGCCGGCGGTGCCGGCGTCGCCATGGCCGGCGATGGCGTCAACGATGCGCCGGCACTTGCCGCCGCCGATGTCGGCATCGCCATGGGCACCGGCGCCGATGTTGCGGTCGAAAGTGCGGGGATTACGCTGGTCAAGGGCGATCTCAACGGTATCGTCAGGGCCAGGACGCTGGCCCGCGCGACGATCCGCAACATCCGCCAGAACCTGTTTTTCGCTTTTCTCTACAATGTGCTTGGCGTGCCGGTGGCTGCCGGCGTGCTTTATCCGCTCACCGGCACGCTGTTGTCGCCGATGATTGCGGCGGCGGCGATGAGCCTGTCTTCGGTTTCGGTCATCGCCAACGCATTGCGGCTCAGGACATTGAAACTCTGAGTAAAACTTCCAGATACACCCTGTTCAAAAAAGGAGACGATGAATGACCTTGGCCAAGAAGATCGTGCTGCTGATGATGGCGGCGGGAATGCTGCTTGCTGTTTTCCTCGAAAGCGTTCCTGCACAAGCCGAGGAGATGAAGCACGACATGGGCGGCATGGGCGCGCAGAGCCCCTCGACCGAGGGCTACAAGGCGGCGATGGACAAGATGCATACCGACATGATGGCGATCGAATATTCCGGCAATGCCGATGTCGATTTCGCCCGCGGCATGATCCCGCATCACCAGGCTGCCATCGACATGGCCAAGGTCGAGCTCGCCAATGGCAAGGATCCGGAAATCCGCAAGCTGGCCGAAGCGGTGATCGCCGCGCAGCAAGCCGAGATCAAGCAGATGCAGGACTGGCTCGCTGCCCATCCGGTGAAGTAGGCGTCACGCTGTCGGGGAAACCAGGCGAGAGGCTTCACCTGGATTTCTGCTTCACCTGGATTTCCCTTGGCGGCTATGGTGCTATCCGGGCCTCGGACTGGAGCATGCCATGCCATCGACGATACGAACGACCACCCTGCCCTGCGGCGAAGCCGTGCCGGTGCTCGGCCAGGGCACCTGGAAGATGGGCGAAGACGGCCGCCGCCGTACCGACGAGGCCAATGCCCTGAAGCTCGGGCTGGATCTCGGCATGACGCTGATCGACACCGCCGAAATGTATGCCAGCGGCGGTGCCGAGGAGGTGGTGGCGGAGGCCATCGCTGGTCGCCGCGACGAGGTTTTCCTGGTCTCCAAGGTGCTGCCGTCCAATGCCTCGCGCGCCGGCGTGAAACGGGCCTGCGAGAACAGCCTGAGGCATCTCGCCACCGACCGCATCGATCTTTATCTGCTGCATTGGCCGGGCAGCGTGCCCTTGACGGAAACGGTCGAGGCATTCGAAGCGTTGAAGGCAGCCGGCAAGATCCGCCATTGGGGCGTCAGCAATTTCGATACCGGCGAGATGGAAGAGCTGGTCCGATTGCCGGCCGGCGGCAACGTCCAGACCAATCAGGTGCTCTACAATCTGTCGCAGCGCGGCGTCGAGTTCGACCTCGCCCCGTGGAGCCGGCAACGCGGTATGCCGCTGATGGCCTATTCGCCGGTCGATCAGGGGGTATTGGCGCGCAATGCCAGGTTAGATGCCATCGCCGCTCGCCACGGTGCGACGCCGGCGCAGATCGCGCTTGCCTGGGTGATGGCGCAGGACGGGGTGATCGCCATTCCCAAAGCTAGCCGCCCGGAGCATGTCCGGCAGAATGTCGCGGCGTTGGACATCGAGCTCACGAGCGAAGATTTCGCCGAAATTGACCGCGCCTTCCCACCGCCGAGGCGGAAGTCGGGCCTGGCGATGATTTGAGGGGGTGGGGCGGAAGGCAAGCCAAAGCAGCGTTCCGTCACACCCCCCTCTGTCCTGCCGGACATCTCCCCCACTGAGGGGGAGATTGGATCTCGCATCGGCTTTCGCCAACTTCGAACGTCGAAGGAAAAAGCGCTGTCAGCGAAACTGCCAATCTCCCCCCTTGAGGGGGAGATGCCCGGCAGGACAGAGGGGGGCGCCGTAGAGCGCTATCGGACGAGCACTACTTCCCCACAAGCCCCTTCAGCCGGTACAGCGCTTCCAGCGCCTCGCGTGGCGTCATCTCGTCGGGATTGATCTCCGCTAGCGCTTCACCCAGCCCATCACTCCTGGCCGGCTTCGACGCTTCCCGCTTCGCCGCCACGGAAAACAGCGGCAGGTCGTCGACCAGACGGTTGGCCTTGCCCGAGACCTCGCCGGCTTCAAGCTGGTGCAGCACTTCTTTGGCCCGGCCGACGACGGCTTCCGGCAAGCCGGCAAGCCGCGCTACCTGGACGCCGTAGGAACGGTCGGCGGCACCCTTGCCGACCTCGTGCAGGAAGACCACGTCGCCCTCCCATTCCTTGACCCGCATGGTGACGTTGGAGAGCCGCGGCAGTTTTCCGGCGAGCGCCGTCATCTCGTGGAAATGCGTGGCGAAGATCGCCCGGCAGCGGTTCTTCTCGTGCAAATATTCGACCGCCGCCCAGGCGATCGAGAGGCCGTCGAAAGTGGCGGTGCCGCGGCCGATCTCGTCGAGGATGACCAGTGCGCGTTCGCCGGCCTGGTTGAGGATCGCCGCTGTCTCGACCATCTCGACCATGAAGGTCGAGCGGCCGCGCGCCAGATCGTCGGAGGCGCCGACCCGCGAAAACAGCCGGTCGACGACGCCGATATGGGCTGATGCCGCCGGCACGAAGGAGCCGGTCTGGGCAAGGATGGCGATCAGCGCGTTTTGCCTGAGAAAGGTCGACTTGCCGCCCATATTGGGGCCGGTCAGCAGCCAGATCGCGCCGGCCTTGGCATCGCCTTGCGGCGACAGATCGCAATCATTGGCGACGAACGGGCCTTCGCCGGAACGCCGCAGTGCCTGTTCGACCACCGGATGGCGTCCGCCCGAAATCTCGAAGGCAAGGCTCGCATCGACCAGCGGCCGGCACCAGGCCTCGCTTTCGGAAAGCAAGGCAAGGGCTGCCGAAACGTCGAGCGCGGCGAGCGCTTCGGCGCCGGCGCGGATCGTGTCGGCCTGGCCGACGACTTCCGCCGTCAGCGCCTCGAAAGCGGCAAGCTCGATCGCCAGCGCCCGGTCGGCGGCATTGGCGATCTTCGATTCCAGCTCGGCGAGTTCCGTGGTGGTGAAGCGCATGGCGTTGGCCATGGTCTGGCGGTGGATGAAGCGCGCCTTGGCGCCGTCGCTGCCGGTCATCAGCGCATGGTGGTTGGCGGTGACTTCGATGTAGTATCCCAGCACATTGTTGTGCCTGATCTTCAGCGAGCGGATGCCGGTCTCGTCGATCAGCGAGCGCTCCAGCCCGGCGATCACTTTTCGCGACTCGTCGCGCAGTGCCCGCATCTCATCGAGCTCGGCGTGGTAACCGGAACGGACGAAGCCGCCGTCGCGCTTGAGCAGCGGCAGCTCGTCGCTGAGCGCCTGTGCCAGATGCGCCGCCAGCGCGCCGGGCAGTGCCTTGGTGGCCGCTAGCGCCGCCGCCAGTTCGGCGGGCAAGGCGGTTTGCCCGAACAGTCCGGCGATGGCGCCGGCCGCTTCGAAACCGGCGCGCAGCGCGCCGAGATCGCGCGGACCGCCGCGGTTGAGCGCCAGCCTGGACAGCGCGCGCGGCATGTCGGCGACGCTCTTCAGGCTGGCCCGCACCGCCTGGCAGAGGCGCGTCTCGGAGCGGAAGAACGACACCGAATCCAGCCTTGCAGCGATTGCCGCCGGGTCGGTCAGCGGCGCCATCAGCCGGTCAGCGAGCAGCCTTGCGCCGCCACCGGTCACCGTGCGGTCGATCGCCTTGAACAGCGACCCCTCGCGGCTGCCGGACAGCGTGCGCAGCAGCTCCAGATTGGCGCGCGTCGCCGGGTCGATGAACAGTGTCGATCCCTGCTCCTCGCGCTCCGGCCGCGACAGCGGCGGCCGCTCCGCTTTCTGCGTCTTCTCGACATACGCGATGACGCCTGAGATCGCCGACAGCTCGGCGCGCGAAAACGAGCCGAAACTGTCAGGCGTCGCCACCTCGAAGAAGCGGGCGATGCGGCCGGCGGCCGAAGCCGAATCGAACAGCGACGGCGGCTGCGGGCTGGCGACGCGGCCGAGCACGTCGAAGACCGGTTTCAGCTCCGGGTCGTAAAACACCGGCTCGGCGACGATCAGCTCGCGCGGGTCGACGCGGAAGACATCGGCGAGCAGCCGGTCGGCGGTGGTCTCGGCGACGCGGAAGACACCGGTCGAGATCTCGATCCAGGCCAAGGCAAAAGCGTGCTCTGCCCCGCCCTTGACCCGTCCCAGCGCCATCAGAAAACTCGATTCCGACGGGGCCAGCAGTTTGTCCTCGGTGATGGTGCCGGGGGTCACCAGCCGCACGACGTCACGGCGCACCACCGATTTGCCGCCGCGCTTCCTGGCCTCGGCCGGATCCTCGATCTGCTCGCAGACGGCGACGCGGAACCCCTGGCCGATCAGCTTCTGCAAATAATCGTCGGCCGCGTGCACCGGCCCGCCGCACCTCGGGATGTCGAGCCCCTGGTGCTTGCCGCGCTTGGTCAGCACGATGCCGAGCGCCCGGCTTGCCTTCTCGGCATCGTCGAAGAACAGCTCGTAGAAATCGCCCATGCGGTAGAACAGCAGCGAATCCGGGTTCGCCGCCTTGATCTCGATATACTGCTCCATCATCGGCGTCGCCGGCGCGAAGGCCGGCGTGGCGTTGTCGCTTCGAATGGGCGTCTCGTCGTTCAAGAAGCTGCTTCCAAAATTTTCCAAGCCATGCTTGGCGGTTTACAGCGGCGAAGTGTAGCCTTAATCCCGAACCTTCCACAAAAGAAAGCATGCGCACCCATCTCAAGCGGTGCCGTACGGCGAGGAAACCAAAAGTACCATGGCCAAGAAAACCGAAAGCAACGGGCCCTCCGTAAGCGCCCAGGAGGCGCTGGAATTCCACGCCATGGGCCGTCCGGGCAAGCTGGAAATCGTCGCCACAAAACCGATGGCGACGCAGCGCGATCTCAGCCTCGCCTATTCGCCGGGCGTCGCGGTTCCGGTTCTCGCCATTGCCGAGGACCCGAGCCGCGCCTTCGACTACACGGTTCGCGGCAACATGGTCGCCGTCATCTCCAACGGCACCGCTATCCTCGGCCTCGGCAATCTCGGCGCGCTGGCCTCGAAGCCGGTGATGGAAGGCAAGGCGGTGCTGTTCAAGCGCTTCGCCGATGTCGATTCCATCGACCTCGAGGTCGACACCGAGGATGCCGACGAATTCATCAACTGCGTGCGTTTCCTTGGACCCTCCTTCGGCGGCATCAACCTCGAGGACATCAAGGCACCGGAATGCTTCATCATCGAGCAGCGGCTGCGCGAGCTGATGGACATCCCGGTCTTCCATGACGACCAGCACGGCACCGCCATCATCTCGGCCGCCGGCCTGATCAACGCGCTGGAAATCACCGGCCGCGACATGAAGACCACGAAAATGGTCTGCAACGGCGCCGGCGCTGCCGGCATCGCCTGCATCGAATTGATGAAGGCGATGGGCTTTGCGCCAGAAAATATCATTCTGTGCGACACCAAGGGCGTCGTCTTCCAGGGCCGCACCGAAGGCATGAACCAGTGGAAGTCGGCGCACGCCGTGAAAACCGGCGCGCGCTCGCTGGCTGAGGCTCTGGACGGCGCCGACGTCTTCCTCGGCCTCTCGGCCAAGGGCACGCTGACCACCAGGATGGTGCAGTCGATGGCCAAGAACCCGATCATCTTCGCCATGGCCAATCCCGACCCCGAGATCACACCGGAGGAGGTCGCCGAGATCCGCACCGACGCCATCATGGCGACCGGACGGTCCGACTATCCCAACCAGGTCAACAACGTGCTTGGCTTCCCCTACATCTTTCGCGGCGCACTGGATGTGCGGGCGACCACCATCAATGACGACATGAAGATCGCCGCCGCCCGGGCGCTGGCGGAGCTGGCGCGCCAGGACGTGCCCGACGACGTCGCCGCCGCCTATCAGGGCAACCGGCCGAAATTCGGCCCCAACTACATCATCCCGGTGCCGTTCGACCCGCGGCTGATCTCGGCGATCCCGATCGCGGTCGCCAAGGCGGCGATGGACTCCGGCGTCGCGCGCAAGCCGATCCTCGATCTCGACCGCTACGCGCAGGAGCTTTCCGCCCGCCGCGACCCAATCGCCTCGACGCTGCAGCGCATCTACGACCGCGTGCGCCGCCAGCCCAAGCGCATCGTCTTTGCCGAGGGCGAGGAGGAGCAGGTGATGCGCGCCGCCGTCTCTTATGTGAACCAGCGGCTCGGCACCGCCATCCTGCTCGGCCGCGACGACATCATCAAGGAAAACGCCCGGAATGCCGGCATCGACCTCGGCAAGCAAGGCATCGAGATCATCAATGCGCGGCTGTCGCGGCGCAACTCCGTCTACACCGATTATCTCTACGAGCGCATGCAGCGCAAAGGCTTCCTGTTCCGCGACTGCCAGCGGCTGATCAACAACGACCGCAACCATTTCGCCGCCTGCATGGTGGCGCTGGGCGATGCCGACGGCATCGTCACCGGCGTTACCCGCAACTATTCGACGGCGCTCGACGACATCCGCCGCGTCATCGACGCTAGGCCCGGCCATTGCGTCATCGGCGTGTCGATCGTGCTGGCGCGGGGTCGCACCGTGCTTGTCGCCGACACCGCCGTGCACGACATGCCGAACGCCGAACAGATCGCCGACATCGCCGAGGAGGCCGCCGGCTTCGCCCGCCGCATGGGCTACGAGCCGAGGCTCGCTATGCTCGCCTATTCGACCTTCGGCCATCCGCAGGGCGAGCGCTCCGAGCGCGTCCAGGAAGCGGTGCGCATCCTCGACAAGCGCCGCGTCGATTTCGAGTATGACGGCGAAATGGCCGCCGACGTGGCGCTCAACGCCCGCGCCATGGCGCAGTATCCGTTCATCAGGCTGACCGGCCCCGCCAATGTGCTGATCATGCCGGCGTTCCACTCGGCCTCGATCTCGACCAAGATGCTGCAGGAGCTCGGCGGCTCGACCGTCATCGGCCCGCTGCTGGTCGGCCTGAACAAGCCGGTTCAGATCGTCTCGCTCAACGCGAAGGATTCGGATATCGTGAATATGGCTGCGATTGCGGCGTACAGCGCGGGGGCTTGAGGTTCAACTTCCCTCTGCGAGTTCCGTCGCCAGCGTAGCGTACATCTTCCTGACCTCATTGTTTGACGCGTCTTCTGAAAGTATCTCGGCAGCGTGCCGAACATGTATAAAGCGCGCATCGTTCCCTGATGCCTGCCGTGTCTCTACGCGCAACAAATCGCTGTTGGATAGCGTAGCCTCGATTAAAGGCCAATAACGGTTATCCAAGATTCGTGAGGCATGTACATCGTCCCCACGCCTCAGCCAGTATTGGCGCAACCGGCAAGCCTTGTGCAATATTCTTATAGCTTCGTGGCCACGCAAACTTTCGGGTATCAATCCGCGTTCAGCTTGAGGTGGATTGGTCCGGTGAGCGTCAACCCAATTCTGGACATCGGTAGGTGACGTCAATGTGCTCCCTCCCATCGTAATATCCTGAACGCGTGTTGGGACAGGAAACGAATCCGGCAGGAGAGTGTCCCGGTCGGCGATTAAGGTGAGCACCGTAACATTGATGAAATTAACTGCAGACAAATTCCCCCCTCTGCAGTCAAGCTGGTTGATAAGCAAAGACTCCAAAACTCCGCCAGAAGCGGTGCCAAGTAAATCTGCATTCGTCAACTTCTACCGCCGACACCTGAAATTCAGCAATGACATCCGCCGTTGAAAGGGATGCAATTGCTAGCGCCGCAAGGTTCTTCCGTGTCCGGTCTATCGGCGGATATTCCTGTATAAGCCTCAACGCTTGGACCAAGAACAGCTTAAGTTGGTCTGTACGAGTGACGCTCGAAATCACCTCGCCGAAGGTCTCAAGTAAGCTTGATCCAAATATGCTTCTTCCAAGTAATTTACCGGTTTCCGCTCGCCCAACTGTATCAACAAGAACTTCTGCCAAAAAATATTCGTAAAACTTTTCATGAAAGAATCTTCGATATCCTGTTCGGTCATCATTGGTAAAGAAGGCTATAAACTGGCTTCGGGCCTTTAATATCCGGAGAATATTTTCGGATATCGGCCACGGGAGCGAAGCCTCGACTAACCACGAAAGCGTTGCGTCGCTGATAGATGACGTGCCGCTTTCCGCTATGTCCCGAGCCACCTCGCCAACGAATGTGTGAAGATAAGCCCTCCGTTCAACTCTGGTCAATTCACGGTCGACCGCCTCACCAAATTTGTCGACTTCGCGCTCAATCATCGCCTGCATGAGTATAGACAGCACGCTTGTGGCAGACGTAGAAGAGAGAAGCGCCGCTACGCTGGGATCCGACAGCGTTTTTAGGAAGAACGGTCTGAGCGCGAGCGAAGACGGCTCTAAGAATCCTTCAATGAGGCCTACTTGGTGGTTAGTCCACCCCTCGTTCTGAAGCCAATTTATTGCCGCAGTTTTTGTCGGAGGTTGAAGGGTGAGAACGGACACCTCATCGATACCATCTCTAAGGGACGCGATGTCCTTTAGTACTCTGTCGCGTCCGATAAATGTCTCGCGACCGGCAAGGATAAGACTGCCAGATCCTCTTAGTAATTGAATCAAATCGCTAACTTGCGACCATGCAAGATCATAACCATCCGGATCGGCCAATTCGTCAAAACCATCTATAGCGATGGTTATCAAGCCATATTTTGCAAGTATTGGAACTTGATCAAAGGTAACACCGACCCGAAGGCGCTGCAAGCTAAAAGCTATCAAGTCGTATAAATAGGATAAGGTTCTACCTCTACTTTGAATATGTAGTATCAGTGGGCGCCTCTCCGATAGATATCTCCTAACCCTTCGTTCTGTAAGGCTAAGTATGAATTGAGTCTTACCAATGCCGGCTGGGCCGTCTATGAGAAGAATTCGGGTAGAATCATTTGCCTGGCTAGCCGCCAATAATTGATCAACGGCAGCAATTCCTGTGCCATCAATCCCGCCATTCAACGTACCATATATTTCTAACAAATCTCCTGTAGATGAAAGCTCTTGAGAAATATAGGCTAACTGTTTCGTGGCCCACTCTCTCAGGCCACCGAATCTATCGGAAGCGAGAAGCGCTTTGAAATTTGCATGTTTGGCTGTTTCGCTTCCGTATTTTTCAATTAATACATTATTTTTAGACGCGACTGCGATCTCTGTGGCCTCTCCATTCCTCGTAAATCGGACAACCTTTCCGCCTTGCACGTTTTCTATTGATGGAGCTTCAGTTCCGACATCGGCGAAGACACCGATATCGGCGGCTATCTGTTCGGCAGTTAGTATTAACGAACTCGCGTTCAACAGAGTAAACCTTCCAGTGAGAGATAGCGGCTGTCAGCACGGGCTTCCGGACGAAACAGATGAACTGACCCCCCAAAAGGTTTCATCCAAGCCTCCGCGACAAAGACCGGGGGTATAATATCGTCATCACTCGAAAACACGAGCGCGATTCCGTTGGAATCGATTCGAGCCCAACTTAAGAGATCTGAGGCTAGCGCTGTGTCCACCATCTTTTCGGCGGGCTCTGCATCAGACCGTTGCCGACGATAGGTGTTTGGCAAATGTATTCTGAGCCCGTGATTTTCCCTTGTGGGGAGCGCATCGATGAGTCGGTCCCCAAATTCGATATCTGAGAGCGCCAGTACCCGTCTCGAGCCAAATATCTCGTCCGGGTTCAAAAACTCCCGTACGCTTGAAAACGCTCGGCGATTTGCGGTTTGCGTTACGCCTGTTGTCCATCCATGGTAAAGTCGAATTCTGACCCGATAAACCGCTTTGTCCTCAAGATTGCATAGATATTTGGTAACGATCTTTCCTATTCGCGCCAAAGCATAACGACACTTTTCGATTGGTTGTTCTTTATATTCCGGCGGGCTGGCCAAGATTTGAGTATTCCAATCAACAAACAACCCCACACGACGAAATTGAACCGCGCTTGTCGACATTGAAGTCCCCTAGCAAGAAAACGTGCGCGCCAGTGTTATCATGGAATGTGAATTATCTTGTTTCGAGACTCAGGCGCTTCGTTTTTATGCGACGAACGATCACGTGTGATCAAAGCCTTTCCTCGGCTGACAGAAACGGCAGAGCTTGAGACGCAACCGGGGCAGTGGGCCAACCATTTGGCTTTCGCGTGAGGCAAGGCCCGAAAGATCGCGGAAGGCAACGTTAAGACAGAAGCGTCCTTAAATCAGCCCAGCCTGCTCAGCCTCGTGGCGCAAATTCTGCCTCGGCCGTGGGCCGATCTGCTGGATGACCAGTCCGGCGGCCAGCGAGCCGAGATCGCCGCACCGCTTCAGGCTGCGGCCTTGCGTGTAGCCGTAGAGGAAGCCGGCAGCGTAGAGGTCGCCGGCGCCTGTCGTGTCGACAAGCTCGCGGATCCTGGTCGCCTCGATGGTGACGGTCTCGTCGCCGCGCACGATGACCGAGCCCTTTTCCGAGCGGGTGACGGCGGCGATCTTGCAGTCCCTGCGGATCTGCGCCAGCGCCTCGTCGAAGGACGCGGTCTGGTAGAGCGACTTGATCTCGTGGCTGTTGGCAAAGACGATGTCGACGGTGCCCGCGCGCATCAGGTCCAGAAATTCGTCGCGGTAGCGGTCGACGCAGAACGAATCCGACAGCGTCATCGACACTTCGCGGCCGGCGGCATGCGCGAGCTTCGCCGTCTGCCGGATCGCTTCCTTGGCGCGCGGCGGATCCCACAGATAGCCCTCGAAATAGGTGACGGCGGCGCCCGACGCCTTGTCGGCCTCGACGTCCTCCGGGCCGAGTTCGACGCAAGCGCCGAGATAGGTGTTCATGGAGCGCTCGCCGTCCGGCGTGACGAAGATCATCGAGCGCGCCGTCGGCGGTTCGCCGTTGAGCGGCTTTGTGTCGAAGGCGACGCCCTGGGCATGGATGTCGTGCGCGTAGATTTCGCCGAGCGCGTCGTTGGAGACCTTGCCGAAGAAGGCGGCGCGACCGCCGAAGGAGGCAACGCCCGCCGCCGTGTTGCCGGCGCTGCCGCCCGAGGCTTCAATGGCCGGGCCCATGCGGCTGTAGAGCAGTTCGGCGCGCCTCGTGTCGATCAAGTTCATCGCGCCCTTGATGATGCCGTTGGTCTCCAAGAACGCCTCGTCGCACTGGGCGATGATGTCGACGATGGCATTTCCGATACAAAGCACGTCATAATCCGGCATCAATTCATGTCTCCGCCAAAAACCCACCGGCTTTCTGCCATGCCGGGCGCGGGCGGGTCTAGCGGTTTGATGCGGCTTTGCCTAGTCGACAATGCGGCGATCCGACGAATGTCAGCATAGCGACCATCGTTGGATGGCGGCCGAAGCATTTCTCGCGTGCCTGGCTTACAAGCATGGCTGAGATGAGCGATGCCCAGAGGTGCCCGCCGGCCATGTCTATGAAAACCGACACGAGGATCGAGCTGGTGCTGCTCGTCATATTGGCGGTGCTCTGGGGTGCATCCTACAGCTTCATCAAGATCGGCGTAGCGACGATCCCGCCGGTGACGCTGATCGCCGCGCGAACCCTGATCGCGGGTGGCATCCTGCTTGCCCTGATCCGCTGGCGCGGGCTGACCTTGCCGGGTGATGCCACAAGCTGGCGCCGGTTTGCATTCCAGGCATGCCTGAACAGCGTCGTGCCGTTCACGCTGATCGCTTGGGCCGAGCGCTCGCTGGATGCCGGGCTGGCCACGATCCTGAATGCAACCTCGCCGATCTTCACCTTTTTGTTGACCGCCCTCATCACCCGCCACGAACCGGCGACCATGCGCAAGCTGTTCGGCGTCGCGGCGGGAATCGCCGGAATATGCCTCGTCGTCGGCGCCCCGGCGCTTGGCGGCCTCGGACGGCAATTGTTGCCGCAACTTGCCGTCGTCACGGCGACGATCTGCTATGCTGGCGCGGCCGTTTTCGGCCGCGGCTTCAGGGGGCTCGACCCGATGGTGCCGGCCGCCGGTTCGATGCTCTGCGGCGCCGCGATGCTGGTCCCCTTGAGCCTTGCATTCGACAAGCCATGGACCTTGGCGCCATCGACGGCTTCGATCCTTGCGCTGCTCGGGCTTTCGGTTTTTTCAACCGCGCTGGCCTTTTGCATCTATTTCCGTCTCCTCCACACGCTGGGCTCCGTCGGCACCACCTCGCAAGCCTATTTGCGGGTGCCGATCGGCGTTGCTATCGGAGCCGTGTTCCTTGGCGAAAGCCTTGGTCCGAGCGCGTGGTGGGGAATGGCCCTGGTCGTCGTCGGCGTGGCGGCGATGACCATTCCCCAGGCGAAGGTCGCGCGCTAGGGCACTTGCGGCCTGCGCTGTCGCCGCCTATTCCGGAGATCTCAGCCACGAGCACGTTTGACATGGAATTGGAAACGCCGTGATCCTCGACGCCGCCCGCGCCGCCTTGAGCCGGCTGTTCTCGCCCGAATTCCGTTCCGTGTTCGTGAAGACGCTGGGGCTGACCTTGCTGACGCTGGCGGCACTTTGGTTCGGGATCAAGGGCCTGTTCGACTGGCTGGCCTGGCCATGGATCGATGCATGGCTGCCCAGCCTGCCCTCCTGGGCCGGATGGCTGGGCGCCGTCGTCGCCGGCATCGGCCTTGCGCTGGGCTTGGCGCTGCTCATCGCGCCGGTGACGGCGATCATCGCTGGCCTGTTCCTCGACGACGTCGCCGAAGTCGTCGAGCGCACCGACTATCCCAACGATCCGCCCGGCCGCGTCGTGCCGGCGCTGCGCTCGCTGGTGCTGGCGATCAGGTTCTTCGGCGTCGTCATCCTCGGCAACATCGTCGCCCTGCTGCTTCTGCTGGTGCCAGGCATCAATATCGCCGCTTTCTTCGTCGTCAACGGTTATCTGCTCGGGCGCGAGTTCTTCGAGTTCGCCGCCATGCGTTTTCGCCCGGAGGCCGAGGCCAAGGCGCTGCGCAGGAAGCACGCGGTCACCGTGTTCCTGGCCGGGCTGGTTGTCGCCGCCTTCCTCGCCGTGCCGCTGCTCAACCTTCTGACGCCGCTGTTCGCCGCCGCCATGATGGTGCACCTGCACAAGGCGATCTCGGCGCGGGATGATGCTTAGCGCAGCAGAAAGCCGCGCCCCAGTTCGTCGTCGTCCTCGACAATGAATTCGGCCCGCCCTGAGTAGTAAGCGCGGCCGCCGACGCGGGCGATGATGGCGTCATGCGGCCCGGCTTTGGCCGTGCGCACGACCGCGCCGGAAAAGCGCGAACCGGCGATGCTCTCGAACAGCCGTGTCCGGCCAATCTCGATCTGGCCCTTGGCGTGCATGGCCGCCAGCCGCGCGGTGACGCCCGAGCCGGTCGGCGAACGGTCGACCTCGGCTTCGGCGAAAACGCAGATGTTTTTGGTCGGCGTATCGGAGATCGCATCCTGTCCGTCGGTCAGGATGGTGCCGTAGAGAAAGGCGAGATCGGCATGGTCGGGATGCGACAGCGGCAATTCGGCCTTGAGCTTATTGGTCAGCGCCGTCGCTGCATCGACGAAATCGCGCACCCGGTTCCTGCCGAATTCCAGCCCGAACTGGCGGCAGTCGGCCAGCGCATAGAAGGCGCCGCCATAGGCGATGTCGAAGCCGACTGCGCCGTAGCCCGGCAGCTCGATCCGCTGGTCGCGGGCAAACAGAAACGCCGGCACGCTTTCGAATGACACCGCACCGGCCTTGCCATCCCTTACCTCGACCGCAGCCGAAATCAGCCCGCATGGCGCCTCGATATTGACCGTCGTCATCGGCTCGCGTGGCGCCACCAGCCGCTCGTCGACGGCATAGCGGCCGAGCGCGACGATGGCGTGGCCGCACATCGTCGAATAGCCTTCATTGTGCATGAACAGCACCGCGAGGTCGGCGCCCGGCAGGTCAGGCTCCACCAGCAGCGCGCCATACATGTCGTAATGGCCGCGCGGCTCGAACATCAGGATCTTTCTGAGATGATCGAGATGGTCGCGCACATAGGCACGCCTTTCGAGAATCGTGCCCTTGGGAATGTCGGGGTAGCCGCCGGTGACGATCCGCAGTGGCTCGCCGCCGGTGTGCATGTCGACGACGGTGAGCGTCATTCGCCGGGGCCTACCTAGGCTGAAGATTTGGCAAACAGCGCCTGCAGCTTGCCGAATGGCATGGCGGCGCGGGTGAAGCCGAACGTGCCGTCCTGCTGGATCTCGCGCGCCGCGGTCTCCAGCATGCCGAAGGCGAAATTGGTGAGCCATGGGCCGAGCGAGACGCGCTTTACCCCCGCCATGGCCAGGTCGGCGATGGTGAAGCCAGGCCGGGCCATGACGTTGACCGGCCTGGTCAGCGCCGAGCAGACGGTCCGCACCGTCTCGATGTCGCTCAGCCCTGGTGCATAGAGCACGTCGGCGCCGGCTTTCTCGAACGCCTGCAGCCGCTTGATCGTATCGTCGAGGTCGGGCTTGCCCCACAGGAAATTCTCGGCCCGCGCGGTGAAGACGAAATCGCGTTTCAGCGCCCGTGCCGCTTCCGCCGCCGCCGCGACGCGCTCGACCGCATGCGAAAAATCATAGATCGGCTTGTCGGGCTCGCCGGTATGGTCCTCGATCGAGCAGCCGGCGAGGCCAGCCGCCTCGGCGGCGAAGATCGTCTCGCCGGCACTTGTCGCGCTGTCGCCCTTGCCCTTTTCGAGATCCGCCGAAACCGGCAGCCCGGTCGCCGCCGACACTTCACGGCAATGGTGGATCATCGCCTCGAACGTCACCGCGCCATCGGGCAGGCCGCGCGAAAAGGCAAAACCGGCGCTGGTCGTCGCCAGCGCCTTGAAGCCGAACGAGGCCAAAAGCTTGGTCGTGCCGACGTCCCAGGAATTGGCCATGACGAAGATCGAGGCATGCAGGTCGCGAAAAATCTTGCCCTTATCCATGGATGCTCCCCTCCAGTGCAGAATGTGAGGCAAATTCTAGCCCGGCGGAACGCGCCGGGCAAACAAATGCGGTTGGCTCAGAAGCGTTTGGCGTTCTCTTCTGCCAATCGGTCCAGCGCGTCGGAATCCTTGACGTAGTGCGAAGCGTTTTTGTCCCAATGATAGGTGACGGAAATGTTGCGCGAAGACGCCGCTGGCGGCGCTGGCCGTCGCAGCTTTCTTCGCCCGGTACCGTCGCGTCGGTCACCGTAACCTTGATGGCTGCATAGGGCTGGCCGTCAGCAATCGCCTGGAACGCCGCATTCTGCGTCCTTCGGTTGGTGCAGAGGTTTTCGTCGAACGTATAGATCATGTCGATCAGCTCGAACCTCTCGCTGCGGACCATGATCAGCGGCGTGATCCCATAGCCCTGACTCGAATTGAAATGCGTGCTCATGCTGATGATGGCGTCGTCACCAGGCCCGATCGGCAGCTTGCCCGGATCGCGAAGATAGGTGATGCGGTCGACAGCGACATTGACCGCGTCGAGCAGGGCCGGCTTGCCGGTGATGTCGTAGAGTGCCAGCACCGCATAGCCCTCGGCACTGTCAGGCGAGTCGCCGAGGTCGAACAGCATGGTCAGCCGCTCCTTGCCGCCGGCCTTGATGCCGAGCACGCCGGCGTTGGAAAGACCCGACGTCGCCGGCGGCGAGCCGTCGTAGTCCGGACCAGCGATGTGGCGCATCTCGATCGGCATCGAACCCCGGAAAAAGCCGTCCTTGTCCGCGGCCAGATCGGGAATGACCATCCTGGCGAGATCGAGATAGGTGACATCGCCGTGGCCAGGGACGGCGCTGCCGAGCTCCGGCAAGCTGACGGCCTCCGCTCTGCCCGTCCAAAGACAAGGCAGCAGCAGGCAGGCAAAGATGAAACGAAGCAGGGAGAAGGTCATGCGCGCGCTCGTTAAGTCGGGCGCGCGCAAGCTAGAGCATTTTGCGGCCAAGGGGAAACACCTGGCGTTGCCTCACTATGTTGGCTTGGCTTCGGTCGCCAGGGTCTGCTGGAAAACCGGCACCAGGTGATCCATGGCGGCTGCGAGCCACGCGCCGAGTTCGTCGGGCAGAGTGTCGTGGATCCAGACCAGGCGGCTCCGGCCCTCGCCCTCGGCAAAGACCTGCATGGAAGTGTTATCGTGGGTGACCTCGTTGCCGAGCCATCCCCACACGATCCGCCGGCTCTGCTCGTCGCGAGCGATGAGCCGCTCTCGCACAATCTTGCCGTCGGCGAACATAAGGGCCCGCACGTCGCCCTCCTCCACCCGGCAGTCGACGAAAACGCCTGGGGCTATCCGTTGGGCGCCCGCCGGCGAAGTCGCCGACTGTCGCCCATACGCTTTCCGGTGGAGCATCTACGATGATTTCCCTGACTATCGAAGCCATGTTTCGCCTTCCTTCGTTAGCAGGTAGACCTGTCTGTCTACATGTGTAGATATACAGACCTGTCTGCTATACAGTCAAGGCATGTCCACAGCCCGAATCAACGATCGCCCCGAAAGCCTTGCGCGCCGCCGCATCCTCGATACGGCGACCGCGCTGTTTTGTCTGGAGGGGGTCCGTGCAGTCGGCATCGACCGCATTATCGCCGAAGCCGGCGTTGCCAAGGCGACGTTCTATCATCACTTCGCGGCCAAGGACGACCTCGTCCGCGCCTACATCGAGGAGCTCAGCAAGGGAGGACGGGCGGCCATCGCGAGACTTGGCCGGCGGCCACCTCGCCAGATGATCCTTGCCATATTCGATCTCATCGCCGATGCGGCGGATCAGCCGGGCTACCGCGGCTGCCCGTTCCAGAATGCCGCTGCCGAATACCCCGATCCCAGCAGCCCGGTTCGCCAGGCGATCGATAAGCATCGTCACTGGAAGTGGGGCATCCTAAGGGATCTGCTGATCGCGGACGCAAATTCCCATCCGGACCGCACCGCGGACGCGCTAACGGTGGCGGCGGACGGACTCCTTGTCGTCAGTCATCTCGACAGGCCGGCCAATCTGCGCAGTCTTATACGCGACACGGTCGACCGAGTACTTGGAGCGTCACGCCCGGTCTGAGATCGAGCGCGTACAGCCTGCGCAAAGGCGATTAGTGGATCGGCACCAGCCCGGCCAGTTCACGCATGTCGTCGAACAGGATGCCGCCGGCTTCGCTCAGTCCGTCGCGGTCGGAAAGCGGGTCGCCGTGGTAGGAATAGACGCGCATGCCGGCGGCGATGCCGGCTGCCGTCCCGGCGACGCTGTCCTCGATGACGATGCAATCGGCGGGCGCGAAGCCCATCGTCGCTGCCGCATGCAGGAAGAGGTCGGGGAACGGCTTGCCACGCGAGACCATGGTCGAGCTGAACAGCGCATGCTCGAACAGCGGCAGCAGCCCGGTCAGACCGAGTGTGATGTGCATTTTCGATACCCGTGCCGACGAGGCGACGCAGGTGGCGATGCCGGCGGCGTGCACGGTTTCGATGAACTCGCGAACGTAGGGGATGGCCTCGACGCCATGCGCGAACAGGTCCGGCAGGCCGGCGTTCCAGCGCTCGACAAAATCGGCGCCGAGGCTGACGCCGGTCGCCTCGACTTCCTTCTGCACCGAGACCATGCTGCGGCCGGAGAAATTCTTGCGGCAATATTCGAAGCTGGCCGGAAAGCCTGCCGCGCTCAACCATTCGGCGAGGCGCCGGTTGGCCAGGTTCTCGGTGTCGACCAGAACCCCGTCGCAATCGAAGATGACGAGCTTGGGGATCTTCATTTCGCCGCGCTCATCAGGCCGTGCCGGTCGATCCGAAGCCACCGGAGCCGCGCGTTGTGCCGCCGGCCAATGTGCGCTCCTCGACGGTCGCCTGCGTCACCGGGGCGAAGACGATCTGGGCAATCCGCATGCCGCGCGTTACCGCGAAATCCTCGTCGCCGAGATTGATCAGCAGCACCTTGACCTCGCCGCGATAGTCGCTGTCGATGGTGCCGGGCGTGTTGAGGCAGGTGAGCCCGTGCTTGAAGGCGAGGCCCGAACGCGGCCGGACCTGGCCTTCGACGCCCTCGGGAATTTCCAGGACCAGGCCGGTCGGCACCAGTGCGCGCTTTCCCGGCAGGATCAAGAGCGGCCTGTCGTCCGGGACGGCGGCGCGCAGGTCCATGCCGGCGGCGCCCGAGCTCTCATAGGCGGGAAGCGGCAATCCCTCGCCATGCGGCAGCCTGACGAAGCCGACAGCCGGACCGATGACGGAGGTGGGATAAAGTGCTGCGCGCATAAGGCTGATCCTATCGTCGCGAACGCCGGTCCAGTCAACTCGGCGACAATGCTATCAACGGCTTTCTTTCAGCGCAGTTCCGCCTCAGCGCAGTTCCATCGGAACGATCGTGGTCTCCTTGATCTCTTCCATGACGAACGAGGCCGAAACGTCCGACAACGCCACCTTGGCGATCAACCGCTGATAGAGCCGGTCATAGGCTTTGACGTCGGCGACACGGGCGCGCAAGACATAGTCGAGATCGCCGGACATGCGGTAGGCGCCGGTGATCTCGGCAAAGCCGGTCACCGCCGCCCGGAATTTTTGCAGCCAGTCGGGATCGTGATTCGAGGTGCGGATCAGGATGAACACGGAAAGGCCGAGCCCGAGCTTGTCGGCGTCGACCAGCGCCACGCGGCCGGTGATGACGCCGTCTTCCTCCAGCCGCTTGACCCGGCGCCAGCAGGCATTGCGCGACAGCGATATTCTTGCCGAGAGCTGGTCGACGGACAGCGTGCCGTCGCGCTGCAGCTCGGCCAGCAATCTCCGGTCTATTTCGTCGATTTCCGGCGTCATGTGGGATGTTTGTCCCAAAATTCAGCCTTTCACAAGGACAATTTGGGACCGATGAACCGAACACCCATGCCAGGATATTCATCGTCGGCTCTTCATGCTGGCAGGAGGGACCGACATGACCGCACGGCTCGCAAGACTTTTCACCTCTCACCCGGCTGCGGTCGGCGAGAGTTATTTCGGCCATATGGCTTTCGCCGCATGGTTCTCGTCGCGATTGTTCATGGCGGCTTTTGCCGCGCTCATTCATGCTTTCTTGCCGTTTCTGTTCGAGACCACGGCAAGCGGCATCATCCGTGAGCTCTACGAGCGGACGCATAACAGGGGACGTTAGGCGCTATGTGCCGGTGGGCCGCCTATCTCGGCGAAGCCGTCTTTCTCGAAGACATCGTCACGGCGCCCTGCCACTCGCTGATCGCCCAGAGCCACTGCGCCCAGGAAGCCAAATCGCCGACCAATGGCGATGGTTTTGGCTTGGCCTGGTATGGCGACCGACCGGAGCCCGGCCTCTATCGCGACATCCTGCCGGCCTGGTCGGACCCCAATCTGAAAAGCCTGTGCCGGCAGATCAAGTCAGGCCTGTTCCTCGCCCATATCCGGGCTTCGACCGGTGGCGCCACCAGCCGCATGAACTGTCATC
Organism: Mesorhizobium sp. M0923; assembly: GCF_040319365.1. Taxonomy (NCBI): domain Bacteria; kingdom Pseudomonadati; phylum Pseudomonadota; class Alphaproteobacteria; order Hyphomicrobiales; family Phyllobacteriaceae; genus Mesorhizobium; species Mesorhizobium sp. M0923. The sequence goes on from NZ_JAMYNW010000004.1 coordinate 318,195, forward strand.
CGTTCATTTCGGGCCGCTGGTCGTTCATGCACAATGGCCAGATCGGCGGCTTCGAAAAGATCCGTCGCGCGCTGGAGAATTCGCTCTCCGACGCCGCCTTCGACCAGCGTGAGGGCGCCACGGATTCGGAACTGTTCTTTCTGATGATGACCGAAGAGGACCTGGCAGGTGATCCGCAGGGCGCCGTATCGCGCGCCACCAGCCGCGTCATCGACGCCTCGCGCCGCGGCGGCTTCGAGCCGGCGCTGAAATTGACGGCGGCTTTTTCCGACGGACAATCGCTTTACGCGGTGCGCTATACGAGCGACGGCCACGCGCCGACGCTCTACACGTCCGCCTTCCGCAATGGCGGAGGCCGTTGCGTCGTGTCGGAACCCTTCGACCGCGACGGCAGCGACTGGCAGGCGATTCCGCCCTCGAGCTTCGTCACCATCGGCAGAGACGGCATGAGCATTCGTCCGTTTGTGCCCGCCGCGGCAAAGCTGGCGCTGGCCGTGTAGATTCCTCGCTACGCGTCGCAGGACAGCGCCGATTGCAGCAGGCAGCGCAATTCCGATCAAGCACCGCCTGTCCTCGAATGCTGAACTCGGCTTGAAGACGCGCCGTTGCCCGCCATTTGGTGAGGCTGGCGCCGCTGGCAAGCCGGAGTATTGGTCATGGACCTCGCCTTTTCCTCCGCCACAGAATTGGTTGCCGCCATTCGTGACCGCAAGATTTCCGCTGTGGAAGCGCTGGACGCGCATCTGGCGCAGATCGACAGGCACAATGAGGCGGTCAATGCCGTCGTAACCCTCGATCGGGAAGGTGCGCGGCAGCGCGCCGGCAAGGCCGACGAAGCGCAGGCGCGCGGCGAAGCCCTTGGGCCGCTGCACGGCGTGCCGTTCACACTGAAGGACACGCACGAAACCGCGGGCATGAGAACCACTGTCGGCTTCCCGGCCTTCGCCGACTATGCCGCGAGGGCAGACAGTCCAGTCGTTGCACGGCTGAAGGCGGCAGGCGGCATATTGGTGGGCAAGACGAACGTGGCGACAATGCTTAGTGACTGGCAGTCGAGCAATCCGCTGTTCGGCCGTACCGGCAATCCTTGGGACCTCCAGCGCACCGCCGGCGGCTCCAGTGGCGGTGCGGCGGCGGCGCTCAGCGCTGGAATGACGCCGTTCGAGGTCGGCACCGACATGCAGGATTCGATCCGGCTGCCCGCTGCCTTTTGCGGCGTCTACGGCCTCAAGCCGACCGAGCACCGCGTCTCGCTCGCCGGCGCCTTCCCCGATCCAGGCGGCGCGCCGCGCAGCGTCCGGCGGATCTCCTGCCTCGGACCGATGGCGCGCAGCGTCGAAGACCTGGTACTGATCTACCGCCTCATTGCCGGGCCGGATGGAAGCGACACCGACCTTGCGCCGGTACCGGTCGAAAGCATGCCGGAGTTGGATCTCAGGAATTTGCGCATCGCCATCGCGCCGTCCTTTCCGGGCTTTCCGGTGGTCGGCGAGATCAGCGCGGTGGTCGAAAGTCTGGCAAAAGAGCTTCAGGCCGCGGGCGCCATCGTCGAGGAAGCCAAATTGCCGGAGCTCGACCTGCACGACGACCTGGAGCAGGGCGGCGTCCTGATCGGCATGATGCTGGAGGCGGCGCAGCCCGAACCACCGGAGAAGCCGACGCCGGTCTCGCGCTGGTTCGAGGCGCTCGCCCGCCGCGACCGCTCCATCCTGGCGTGGGATCGGTTCTTCGACGGTTGCGACGCCTTGCTGTGCCCGGTCGCAATGGTCACCGCCTTCCCGCATTGCGAGCCGGGAACGCCGATCGAGGTCGACGATAGCGAGCAAAGCTACTGGATGCTGCCGGCCTATGGCGCGGTGTTCAACTACAGCGGCCATCCCGCACTGTCGCTGCCCCGCGGACAGGACAGCAATGGCCTGCCCATCGGACTACAGCTTGTTGGCAAACGCTGGTCGGAGTCGCGCCTGCTCGGGATCGCCAGGGCAATCGAGCCGCTGGCCGGCGGCTTTCGCCGCCCGCCCGGTTATTGAGTAAACCGCGCCAGCCCGTAGGGATCAAGCAGCGGATCGCGATCGCCGTCGAGGATCTCGCGGGCGGCGAACAGGCCGACGGCCGGTGCCAGCGTGATGCCGGAATGCATAACGGCGACGTAGACGCCGCCCCCGCCTTCGGCGCGGCCGATGATCGGAAAGCCGTCGACCGGCGTCGGCCGGTAGCCAATGGTGTGGAAATCGAGTTCCAGCCCATCTGCGCCGCGCAGCATGGCCTTCATCGCCGCAAACAGGTCGCGGGCGGTCGCCGCGGCATCCATGCCGGGATCGGCGCCGCCGAAATCCGAGCCGGCGATGATGCGGCCTTCCGCGGTCTGGCGCATATGCAGTCGGTCGCCGATCACCAGGCCGTTGAGCAGCTTTTGGTAGGGGCGCGAATGCACGATCAGGCCGGGCGGTGTCCCGATCGGCAGTTCTATCCCGGCTGTTGCCGCTAGTGCCGGAGAGCCGGCTCCGGCCGCGATCACCACCTCGTCGGCAACAATCCGCCCGGCGGATGTGTCGACACCGGAGACCTGGCCGTTGGCCCGCACAAGCGCGGTCGCGGTAACTCCTGTCAGCAGCCGCGCGCCGCGCCGTTCGACGTCGGCCAGCAGTGCTTGCGTGGCGGCGACCGGCTCGGCGACACCTTCCTCGGCGACATAAAGGGCGAAATCGGGAAGTTCGGTCAGATTGGGCTCGATGCGCGCAGCTCCGGCACGGTCGACACGCTCGATGCCGTAGCCCCAGGCGGAGTGCTCGGCCGCATAGGCCTCAAGTTCGGGACGTGGCAGGTCCCAGCACAGGCCGCCGCACCATTGCAACGGGATGCCGGGCACCTCGTTCGCCAGTCGCGTCCATTCGGCCATCGACCGAATGCGCAGCCGGAAATAGGGCTCCGGATTGCCCCAGCTGGCATTGATCCAGGCAAAGGAATTCGGCGTCGCGACGCCGCCGGCGCCGCTGCCGGCAATGACCGTCACCTTTGCTCCGGCCTTGGTCAGGTGCCAAGCGATGGAGGCGCCCATGATGCCGGCGCCGGTGACAATCACTTCTTTCGCCTCTGTCATGCTTCACTCCTCGTTCCAACGCCACCACCGCGATGCCATTGCCCGTGGGTTCTGCCAAGAGCGCGCGGTATCAAATATGCTTCTTGACTTTAATACGTACGTACGTATTGTATCGATATGGCCAGACATTCACTTCGCGAAAAACTTCTCGACGCCGGTTTCAAAACCATCTGGAATTCCGGCTATTCGTCCGCCGGCGTACGCGACATCGTCGCCGCGGCCGATGCCCGCCCGGGGTCCTTCACCAATCATTTTGCCTCCAAGGAGGCGTTCACCGGCGAGGTGCTGGACCGCTATTTCGCCTATGTGAGCGGCTTGGTGGAGCAGGCCCTCGCCCGAGACGGCACGCCCCCGGTCGGGCGCTTGCGCCGCTATCTCGAAATCATCACGTCGAAGCTGGAGGCGCATGATTGGGCACGGGGCTGCATGATCGGCAATCTCAGCCTCGAGACGGCGGCTCACAGTGAGGCGCTGAGGCTACAACTCGTCGCCATTTTCGAACGCTGGCGTAAGCCCTTTGCCGAATGCATCGCCGAAGGCCAGGCGGCCGGCGATATCACCGACGCGTTCGATGCCGAGGATCTCGCCGATTTCCTTTTGAGTTCCTGGCAAGGCGCGATGCTGCGCATGAAGGTGGAGCGCAGTCCCGAGCCGCTCGAGCGTTTCAAGAATATCGTCTTCAAAACAGTCTTCGCAAAAAGGAGCTGATCCGATGAACCCGAAACTCGAAAAGCAGCAATCCCGCACAATGTTGCCGCGCTCGCAAGTCGCGGTACTCGATTCCACCATCTCCTATGTCGAGGCAGGCACGGCTGGCCCGACGGCAATCTTCCTGCACGGCAACCCGACGTCATCCTACGTCTGGCGCGACATCATCCCGCATGTGGCGCCGTTCGGCCGCTGCATCGCACCCGACCTGATCGGCTATGGCCAGTCCGGCAAGCCGGACATCGACTATCGCTTCTTCGACCACGTCCGGTATCTCGATGCTTTCCTTGAGGCGCTTGGCGTCGCCGACATGGTGGTCGTCGCGCAGGACTGGGGCACCGCACTCGCCTTCCATCTCGCGGCCCGGCGGCCGCAGCGGATCCTCGGACTCGCCTTCATGGAATTCATCCGCCCCTTCGAGAGCTGGGACGATTTCCACCAGCGTCCGCAGGCGCGCGAATTGTTCAAGGCAATGCGCACGCCTGGCGTCGGTGAGAAGCTTGTCTTGGAAGACAACGTCTTCGTCGAAAGGGTGCTGCCGGCCGCTGTGCTGCGCACGATGAGCGATGAGGAAATGGCCGCCTACCGGGCGCCCTTCCCGACACCGCAATCGCGCAAGCCGGTCCTGCGGCTGCCGCGCGACCTGCCGATCGAAGGCCAGCCTGCCGATGTCACCGCCATCAGTGAGCACGACCATTGGGCGCTCCGGGCTTCCTCCTACCCGAAGCTGCTTTTCTCAGGCGATCCCGGCGCCCTCGTCTCGCCGCAGGCGGCCCGGGAATTCGCGGCTGGGCTGAAGAATTGCCGCCTGATCGATCTCGGACCCGGCGCGCATTATCTGCAGGAGGACCATGCCGACAAGATCGGCACCGCAATTGCCGAGTGGATTCCCGAGATAGCCACTGAGAGCCGTGCGACCGAACCGGCCTGACGCCGGAGCATGGCCACTGCCGCCGGAGAGGTCGACAGCTCTGCACTCCGCTGCTAGAAGCCCGGCCTCACACGGAAATCCTGAAAAATGTCCGAAATGATTACAGAAGCGGTATCGCGCCGCCGCACTTTCGCGATCATCGCGCACCCCGACGCCGGCAAGACCACGCTCACCGAAAAGTTGCTTTTGTTCGGCGGCGCGATCCAGCTTGCCGGCGAGGTCAAGGCCAAGAAGGACCGTATCCAGACCCGCTCCGACTGGATGAAGATCGAGCGCGAGCGCGGCATTTCGGTGGTCACCTCGGTGATGACGTTCGAATATGAGGACACTGTCTTCAACCTGCTCGACACGCCAGGCCACGAGGATTTCGCCGACGACACCTATCGCACGCTGTCGGCGGTCGACAGTGCGGTCATGGTCATCGACGCCGCCAAGGGCATCGAGCCGCGCACGCTGAAACTGTTCGAGGTCTGTCGGCTGCGCGACATCCCGATCATCACCTTCGTCAACAAGATGGACCGCGAAAGCCGCGACCCGTTCGATATCCTCGACGAGATCGAGCAGAAGTTGGCGCTGGACACAGCACCGATCACCTGGCCGATCGGCCGCGGCAAGACCTTTTCCGGCACCTACCATCTGGCGCTGAACGCGGTGCGCAAGGGCGACGCCGAAAAGGAGCGCACGCCGGTCCACGGCCCCGATTCCAACCGCGTTGCCGGCCTGCTGCCGGAGAACGAGCGCGAGGCTTTCATCGAAGAGCTGGAGCTGGCGCGCGAAGCCTGCCGCCCGCTCGACCTCGATGCCTTCCGCGAGGGCCATCTGACGCCGGTCTATTTCGGCTCGGCGCTGCGCAATTACGGCGTGCGCGACCTGATCGAGGCGCTCGGCGCCTATGGGCCGCCGCCGCGTGCGCAGGAGGCCGACAGCCGCAAGGTCGAGGCGACCGAGGACAAGATGACGTCCTTCGTCTTCAAGATCCAGGCCAATATGGACCCCAACCACCGCGACCGCATCGCCTTCGTCCGGGTCTGCTCCGGCAAGCTCGAGCGCGGCATGAAGGCCAAGCTGGTGCGCACGGGCAAGCCGATGAGCCTGTCGGCGCCGCAATTCTTCTTCGCCCGCACCCGCGTCACCGCCGACGAGGCGTTTGCCGGCGATGTCGTCGGCATCCCCAACCACGGCACGCTGCGCATCGGCGACACGCTGACCGAGGGCGAGGAGATCCTGTTTCGCGGCGTGCCGAATTTCGCGCCTGAAATCCTGCGCCGCGTTCGCCTCGGCGACGCGATGAAAGCCAAGAAACTCAAGGAGGCGCTGCATCAGATGGCCGAGGAAGGCGTCGTGCAATTGTTCTCGCCGGAGGACGGCTCGCCGGCCATCGTCGGTGTCGTCGGCGCCCTGCAGCTCGACGTGCTAAAGGAGCGGCTGAACTTCGAATACACGCTGCCGGTCGATTTCGAGATGTCGCGCTTTTCCGTCTGCCGCTGGATATCGGCCGACGACAGGGCCGAATTCCAGCGCTTCATCGAAGCGCATCGCGGCGACATCGCCCGCGACCTCGACAATGATCCAGTGTTCCTCGCCCAGCACGCCTTCTCGCTAAACTACGAAGCCGAACGCTGGAAGGCGATCCGCTTCGCGGCGGTGAAGGATTACCAGGTCCGCGACAGAGCGGCTTGATGCGGCGCTTTCCTTCTCCCCTTGCGGGAGAAGGTGTCGCCGAAGGCGACGGATGAGGGGTGTTCCAGGAAACACCAACGTCTCATTCCGTCCAACACCCCTCAACCGTCTCGGCGCCTTGCGCCGATCCACCTTCTCCCCTTACAGGGCAGGGGAATCGCATATGGCGATTTTGGGGTTGAGTTTAGGCTGAGAAAGGATTCTTTGGAGAGGCAGTTGAGCGAAGGAGCGACTGCCATTTCCTGCCTCGAGAGCTACTTTGGCGCGGTGCCTGATCCACGCGCGCCCAACGCCACGCACCGGCTTGGCGACCTGATCGTGATGATGATCGCAGCAAGCCTGTGCGGCGCCAGCAATGCGACGGAATTTGCCCTGCTCGCGCAGGAGCGCAAGCAGGCGCTGTCGCGGCTGATCGACTATGACGCAGCCCCCAGCCACGACACCTTCTCGCGGCTGCTGCGCCTGCTCGACCCGGAGGCCTTCGGTCGCGCCTTTGCTGCCTTTGCCGCAGCTTTCGCCCGAACCAGCCGAGAGACGCCCGAGGTGGTGTCGCTTGACGGCAAGGCTTTGCGGCGGGCCTACGAGAAGGGCTTGGCAGCCAGTCCGCCGTTGACGGTGTCGGCCTTCGCCGCCGAGACCCGGCTGTGCCTGGCGGCAGTCTCGCCGAGCGATGGTGAGAACGAAGTCGAGGCCGCGCTCAAGGTCGTCGAACTCATTGATCTTACGGGCAGATTGGTCACCGCCGATGCGCTCCACTGCCACACCCGCATGGCTGCGGCCATTACCCAAAGAGGTGGCGATTACCTGCTTGCGCTGAAGGGCAACCGTCGTCATTGGCTGCGCCGCGCCAACCTGCAACTGGCCGACGCCACCCCTTCCATTGCCGAGCGCACCGAGACCAGCCACGGCCGCAACGAGTGGCGGCAGGCCGAGATCGTGGCGGCGGCCGAGCCGCTGATGCCTCGCCACCAGGCCTTCATCCGCATCACCAGCCGGCGCGATCAGGCCAGACCTTTGATGCGCCTGTTCATGGCCTCCACGCTCATGTCGCCGCAGCGGGCGCTCGACCTCACCAGAGCTCATTGGCAGATCGAGAACGGCCTGCATTGGATGCTCGATGTCCATCTCGATGAGGATCTCAGCCGTGCCCGCAAGGACAATGCTCCCGCCAACACAGCCCTTCTCAATCGCCTCGCCAGAAACATCCTTCAGGCCGCCGATGCTGCCAAAGTTCCCATCAGCCATCGCATCAAGAAATGCGCCTGGAACGACGACTATCTCATCAATGCCATCACTCATATGCGATAGCCCTGCCTTACAGGGGGAGAAGGGAAGATCGCGTTCGTTCACGCCTTGGCCGCCTCTTCGATCTTGGCGACGTCGATCTTGGTCATCTGCATCATCGCCTGCATCACGCGGCCGGCCTTTTCCCTGTCGGGGTCCAACAGCAGTTTGGGCAGCTGCTCGGGAACGACCTGCCAGGAGAGGCCGAATTTGTCCTTCAGCCAGCTGCACTGGCTGGGCTCGCCACCGCCCGCGATGAGCCTGTCCCAGAAATAGTCGACCTCTTCCTGCGTCTTGCAGTCGATGGAGAGCGAGACCGCCTCGGTGAACTTGAATTGCGGGCCGCCGTTGAGGGCCTGGAACGGAACGCCGTCGAGCTCGAATGAGACCATCAGCACCTTGCCCTCACGATCGCCGCTGCCCTTGGGCCAGCGCATCACGCTCAGCACCTTCGAATTCTTGAAGATGGAAACGTAGTGGTTCATGGCCTCCTCGGCCTGGTCGTCGAACCACAGGCAGGTGGTGATCTTTTGCATTCTCTTGCTCCTCGGGCTGGTTTGTTTGCTTTCGAAACGGCCGGCTGGTGATTGATGCCCCGCTCCTGCCGTCTGCCCAAGGACGCTCGAGTAAAACACGATCCGACAGCACCTCTGACTTTTTTGCGGTCTGGACCGGCTGCGTCTTTGGCTGGCCGTTCGTTCCGCTACCTGGCGCAGCGCAAAATTGTGGCCAGACCAGAGCGTGGCGTCTATAAGGCCTGCGGCTCAATTCCGGTTTTCCGCACCTTTGGGTGCGACGCAGACAGCAAGGACAGTTCAATGCCCGCCTACCGTTCCCGCACCACCACCCATGGCCGCAACATGGCCGGCGCCCGCGGCCTGTGGCGCGCCACCGGGATGAAGGATTCGGATTTCGGCAAGCCGATCATCGCCGTGGTCAATTCCTTCACCCAGTTCGTGCCGGGCCACGTCCATCTCAAGGACCTCGGCCAGCTGGTTGCCCGCGAGATCGAGAAGGCCGGCGGCGTCGCCAAAGAATTCAACACCATCGCCGTCGACGACGGCATCGCCATGGGCCATGACGGCATGCTGTATTCGCTGCCGTCGCGCGAATTGATCGCCGATTCCGTCGAATACATGGTCAACGCGCATTGCGCAGACGCCATGGTCTGCATCTCGAATTGCGACAAGATCACGCCGGGCATGCTGATGGCGTCGCTGCGCCTCAACATCCCGACTGTCTTCGTCTCCGGCGGACCGATGGAGGCCGGCAAGGTGGTGCTCGCCGGCAAGAGCCAGGCGCTCGACCTAGTCGACGCCATGGTCGCCGCCGCCGACGACAAGATCTCCGACGAGGACGTCAAGATCATCGAGCGCTCGGCCTGCCCGACCTGCGGCTCGTGCTCGGGCATGTTCACCGCCAATTCGATGAACTGCCTGACCGAGGCGCTCGGCCTCTCGCTACCCGGCAACGGCTCGACGTTGGCGACGCACGCCGACCGCAAGCGCCTGTTCGTCGAGGCCGGCCATCTGATCGTGGATCTCGCCCAGCGCTATTACGAGCAGGACGACGACACCGCGCTGCCGCGCAGCATCGCCTCGAAGGGCGCCTTCGAGAACGCCATGACGCTCGACATCGCCATGGGCGGTTCGACCAACACCGTGCTGCACATCCTTGCCGCAGCACATGAGGGCGAGGTCGACTTCACCATGGAGGACATCGACCGGCTGTCGCGGCGGGTACCGGTGCTTTGCAAGGTGGCTCCGGCCAAGGCCGACGTCCACATGGAGGATGTCCACCGCGCCGGCGGCATCATGGCGATCCTCGGCCAGCTGGATAGCGCCGGGCTGATCAACCGCGACCTGCCGACGGTGCACACCGCGAGCCTCGGCGAAGCGCTCGACCACTGGGATATCTCGCGCACCACCAGCCAGAATGTCCGCGATTTCTTCCTGGCGGCACCCGGCGGCGTGCCGACGCAAGTCGCGTTCAGCCAGGACCGCCGCTGGGATGATCTCGATCTCGACCGCGAGAAAGGTGTCATCCGCTCGGCCGAACATCCTTTCTCAAGGGATGGTGGCCTCGCCGTGCTGAAAGGCAATCTCGCATTCGACGGCTGCATCGTGAAGACTGCCGGCGTCGATGAATCGATCCTGAAATTCACCGGTCCGGCAAGAGTGTTCGAAAGCCAGGATGCCAGCGTCAAGGCGATCCTGTCGAACGAGGTCAAGGCCGGCGATGTCGTCGTCATCCGCTATGAAGGGCCGCGCGGCGGCCCCGGCATGCAGGAAATGCTCTATCCGACCAGCTATCTTAAATCGAAGGGTCTCGGCAAAGCCTGCGCACTGATCACCGACGGGCGCTTTTCCGGCGGCACCTCCGGCCTGTCGATCGGCCACGTCTCGCCGGAAGCGGCGGAAGGCGGGCTGATCGGGCTGGTCAGGGAAGGCGACACGATCGAGATCGACATCCCCAACCGCACCATCCGGCTGGCTGTCGACGACGCGGAATTCATCGCCCGTCGCGCGGCGATGGAGGCGAAGGGAACGGCTGCCTGGAAGCCCGAGGAAAAGCGCAAGCGCAAGGTGACGATGGCCTTGCGCGCCTATGCGGCGATGGCAACCAGTGCTGCCAAGGGTGCGGTGCGGTACGTGCCGGAATAGGCATCATTCTTCAACGAGGTGGCGATAAATGGATTTCGACCTTGTGGTGCGCGGCGGGACGCTGCCCGACGGCAGGATCGCCGATATCGGCATCGTCGGCGAGACGATCGCGGCGATCGAGCCTGAGCTCAACATCAGCGCCGGCACGGCGATCGATGCCCATGGCAATCTGGTCTCGCCGCCTTTCGTCGATCCGCATTTCCATATGGACGCCACGCTTTCGCTCGGCATTCCCCGCATCAATGTCTCGGGCACGTTGCTCGAAGGCATTTCTCTGTGGGGCGAGCTGAAGCCGCTTCTGACCCACGAGGCGGTGCGCGACCGTGCGCTTGCCTATTGCGACTGGGCGGTGTCGATGGGCCTGCTCGCCATCCGCACCCATGTCGATGTCTGCGACGATCGCCTGCTGGCGGTGGAAGCGCTGCTCGACGTGAAGAAGACGGTTGCGCCGTATATCGACCTGCAATTGGTCGCCTTCCCGCAGGACGGGTTTTACCGCTCGCCGACGGCGCGCGACAACACCACCCGCGCGCTCGACATGGGCGTCGATGTCGTCGGCGGCATCCCGCATTTCGAGCGCACCATGGCCGACGGTACGCGCTCCGTCACCGAGCTCTGCGAGATCGCGGCCGAGCGCGGCCTGATGGTCGACCTGCATTGCGACGAGACCGACGATCCGCTGTCGCGCCACGTCGAGCAGCTTGCCTATGAGACGCAGCGGCTTGGATTGCAGGGCAGAGTGGCCGGCTCGCACCTCACCTCGATGCATTCGATGGATAATTACTACGTCTCGAAGCTGTTGCCGCTGATCGCCGAGGCCGGCGTTTCGGCGATCCCCAATCCGCTGATCAACATCATGCTGCAGGGCCGCCACGACACCTTTCCCAAGCGCCGCGGCTTGACGCGGGTCAAGGAAATGCTGGCGCACGGGATCCGCGTCGGCTGGGGCCAGGATTGCGTGCTCGACCCCTGGTATTCGCTGGGCACCGCAGACATGCTCGACGTCGCCTTCATGGGCCTGCATGTCGCGCAGATGTCGAGCCCAGCCGAGATGGCGCGCTGTTTCGACATGGTCACCAACGTCAATGCCGCCATCATGGGTCTCGACCACCTTGGCCTGGCCGTCGGCAAGCGCGCCAGCCTGGTCGTTCTCGATGCCGGCAACCCGCTCGAGGCGCTGCGCCTGCGCCCCGAGCGGCTCTGCGTCATTGCCAAAGGCAAGGTGGTGGCCGAGCGGAGCCGGCAGGACACGCGGCTTTCGATCGCCGGAAGGCCGGGCACCGTGAATCGGCGCCACGCTTAGACCAGCCGATTTCCGGCGCTGGTCTTACCGAATTCTCGATTTTCGCCTCGTCACGGCCGCTGCTAGCGACTACGACGCGGGTCACCGTAGCCACGGCGAGGAACCGGTAACGGAATGGCGCAGCCCGCAGCCCAGAACTCGACGATCAGGAACGTGCTGCTGGCCGGCATCCTGCTGATGCTCGCCGGCGATTTCCTGTTTGCCTTGAACGACGCGATGGGCAAGTGGCTGGTCGCCAGTTTTTCCGTCGGCCAGGTCGTGCTGATCCGCTCGATCGGCGCCTTTTTCATACTCGGGCCGATGATTGCACATCAGGGTGCGGCCAAGCTGTTTCGCATGGAGCGGCCGGAGCTGCAGCTGCTGCGCGTGGTGATGACGACGCTCGACACGGCGCTGTTCTACGCGGCGGTCGTCTATCTGCCGCTCGCCGACGTGATGAGCTTCTACATGGCCGGGCCGATCTATGTCGCGGCGCTGTCGCACTTCTTGCTTGGCGAAAGGGTCGGCTGGCGCCGCTGGGCGGCTATCCTGGTCGGTTTCTGCGGCGTGCTGATCATGCTGAAGCCGTCTTCGGCCGCGTTCTCGCTGTCGTCGATGTTCGCGCTCGCCGGCAGCATTTCCTTTGCCTTCGCCATCATCCTCAACCGGCGACTGCGCGGCACCAGCGACACCTCGCTGGTCACCTGGCAAACCATCGGCACGCTGCTGGTCGGCGCTGCGTTGACCATCGGCAGTTGGAAGACGCCGTCCTCGCTCGATTTCGGCGCCATGCTGCTTCTCGGCATTGTCTCCTGCGGCGCGCATCTGATGATCACTAGGGCATTGAAGCTTGCGCCTGCCTCGACCTTGGCGCCGCTGCATTACAGCCTGCTGTTGTGGGCAGTGATCTTCGGCTCGGCCTTCTTCGGCGATGTGCCTGGGCCACGCATCCTGGTCGGCTCGGCCATTGTCGTGCTGGCCGGCCTGTTCATCTTCCACCGCCAGAAGGTGGTCGACACGGTGCCGCCCGAAAACGTGCCGAAGGGTGTGAATTAACCCCGGCGCACCGCCGCGAGATGCCGGGAAAATTCCGGCGTCTCCATCAGTGCCTTGCAGCGCGCGAAGCGGCCGTCGGCGTAGGCGCGGAAATCGTCGACCGGATTTTTGTTGGCAAGCTGGATCAAGCCCCACAGCGTCCACAACAGGTCGCACATCGCCTTGTAGATGACGATGCGGGCGCGCTCCGCCGGTCTCGGCTCGCCGCCGAAATAGGCCAGCATCATCTCCTCGTCCTGCGCGGCGTCGAATTGCCCTTCGACGCTGAGGTCGCCGAGATCCCAGAGCGGATCGTTCATCCCGGAATATTCCCAGTCGACGATCCACATCCTGTCGCCCGTATCGAGAAAGTTTTCGCAGAGCGGATCGCAGTGGCAGGCGACGATTGGCAGAGGATGAGCCGCAAGTGCCGAGCGCACGGTTTCCGCTTCGCGGACCCCATCGTGGTAGCCGGCAGGCAGGGCGACGTCCTTGGTCGACAGCACTTTCAGATAATCATCGATCATCGCAAACAGTTCAAAGCGGAAGGGGAACACCGCGCCGGATGTGTGCAGTTTGCGAAAGGCCTTGCCGGCGCGTGCCGGGCTGCCCGGTCGGGTCTTGAATTTTTCCGGCGACATCGTCTCGGCGCTGGCGATGAAGCGGGTCACCAGCACGCCGGTCTCGGCATCGACATGCAGCACTTCCGGGCTGACGCCGGCCTTCGCCGCTTCCCGCGCCGCCACTGCCTCGTTGGCGCGGTTGATGTATTCCTCGGTACCCTTGCCGGGGATACGCAGGCAGAAATCCTTACCCCTGAAGACGAGGTTGGTCAGGCCGCCGAGCCGTTCCAGCGGGCCGTCATAACCGGCCAGCATCGGAATGGCCGCAAGTGCGGCGCGTGCCTGGTCGTCCGCCATGGCTTTCGCTCCTTTTCCAGTCTTTATTGTCGCGACGACGGTTCCACAGTTTTCGCCGTTTGGCTATGATCGCGTCGCAGATCGATACCAGGCGACGGAAAGCGATGACGGACAGCAAACAGCAGAGCGCGCTCGCCGCAGCCTATGCGGCGAAGCGACCGGAAGACGTCGCGGCGCTCTACGACAGCTGGGCCGGCACCTATGACGCCGACATGTCGGCGGCCGGCTATCGCCATCCGACCATCTGCCTTGCCTTGCTGGCCCGCCATCTGCCGCGCGGCGCCGCTCCTCTCCTCGATGCTGGCGCAGGCACCGGGCTCATCGGCGAATGGCTTGCCATCACCGGTTATCCGCAGGTCGAGGCGCTCGACATTTCGGAAGGCATGCTGGCGCAAGCCGCGCGCAAAGGCGTCTATTCGGCCCTTCATTGCCTGGCGCTTGGCGCGCCGCTGCCTTTCGTGGACGATGCCTATGCCGGGATCATCTCAGCCGGCGTCTTCACGTCCGGCCATGTCGGGGCCGAGGGTCTGGACGAGCTGATCCGCATCTGCCGGCCGGGCGGGGTGATCGTGCTGACGGTGAAGAACACGCTGTGGGATGCGGGTTTTGCCGCGCGGATCGCCGAGCTCGAGGCGCAAGGCACCGTCACCCGCGCCGAGGAGACGCCGCCCTATGTCTCGATGCCAGGCGAGGCCGATACGGTGCCCAGCCGGGGGCTGGTGCTCATCGTGAACTGAGGCTGAAACCGGAAGGCTCTAGGCCTTCACCTTTGCTCCCGCCGGATCGTAAAGCGGCTCGAGGTGGATTTTAGCCGGCGTCCGTTCCATCGCCACCACCAGCTCGTAATCGCCGGAGGTGAGGAAATCATCGCCGACGCCATCGGCATTGCGCACATAGCCGTAGCCGATGTTCTTGCCGACGGTGTAGCCATAGCCGCCGCTGGTGAGATAACCGACGGCCTCGCCATTGCGCAGGATGGTCTCACGCCCGAGCAGCACGATATCCGGATCATCGACTGTGAAGCCGGCAAAACGTTTCCTGAGCGCCGCGCCGTCGAGCTTTTCAAGCGCCCGCCGGCCGAGGAAATCGGTGTTCTTCCTGAGCTTCACCGTCCAGCCGAGGCCGGCCTCCTGCGGCGTGTCGTTGGGCGTGATATCGGCGCCCCAGGCGCGGTAACCTTTTTCCAGCCGCAGCGATTCCAGCGCCCGATAGCCGACCGGGCGAATGTCGTGGACAGCGCCCGCCGTCATCAGCGCGTCGAAAACCTCGCCCGTCGCCGCGATCGGCGCATGCAGCTCCCAGCCGAGCTCGCCGACATAGGTGACGCGCAGTGCCCGAATGACGTGGCCGGCAATGGCGATCTCGCGAACATGGCCGAACGGAAAGGCGGCGTTCGAGACGTCGGCATCGGTCACCGCTGACAGCACGTCGCGGGCGCGCGGCCCCATCAGCGACAATGTGCCGAACTCCTCGGTGACGTCGGTCAGCGTCACGTCGAACTCGCTGCCGATATGATCGGCAATCCAGCAGAAATCATGCGTGCGGAAACCGGTGCCGGTGACGATGTAGAATTTCTCCTCATCGAGCCTCGCCACGGTCAAATCGGCCTCGATGCCGCCGCGCGTGTTGAGGAGCTGCGTGTAGGTCAGCCGGCCGACCGGCTTGGCAACGTCGTTGGCGCAGATCCAGTCCAGCGCCTTCAGCGCGTCGGCGCCGGTCATTTCGTATTTGGCGAAAGACGACTGGTCGAAAATGCCGATCTTTTCGCGCACGTGGCGGTGCTCGTCGCCGACGGGTGAAAACCAGTTCTGCCGGCCCATCGAATAGACGTCCTTCGGCTCGATGCCTTCCGGCGCGAACCAGTTCGGCCGCTCCCAGCCGAGTTTCGAGCCGAACACGGCGCGATGTTTTTGCAGCCGCTCGTATAAAGGCGAGACGATGCACGGCCGGCCGGTGACATATTCCTCGTGCGGGAAGCCGATCGTGTAGTGCTTGCCATAGGCTTCCAGCGTGCGGTCGCCGACCCATTGCCGGTCGCGGTTCAGGTCGGAGAAGCGGCGGATGTCGACCACCCACAGATCGAGCGGCGCCTCGCCGTCGACGACCCATTGCGCCAGCACCCAACCGGCGCCGCCGCCGGACGCAATGCCGAAGGCATTGAAGCCGGCGCCGACGAACATATTGGGGCATTCCGGCGCCACACCGAGGATGAAATTGCCGTCCGGCGTAAAGCTCTCCGGACCGTTGATCATCTGCTTGACGCCGACATTGGCGAGCGCCGGGACACGCTCGATCGCCTGGCTCATATGCTGCTCGAAATGATCGTAATCGTCGTCGAACAGCCGGAACTCCCAATCGTCCGGCACATCGCCGGCGGGTAGACCGGTCGTCCAGGCCTGCGGGTTCGGCTCGTAACCGCCCATCACCAACCCGCCGACCTCCTCCTTGAAATAGGTGCGGCGGTCGGGGTCGCGAACTGTCGGCGCGTCGGTCGCCAACCCCTCGATCCTATCGGTGATGATGTACTGGTGCTTCACTGGCTGCAGCGGCACGTTGACGCCGGCCAGCGCACCCACCTGCCGCGCCCATTGCCCGGCGCAGTTCACAACCTTGTCGCAGGCGATGTCGCCCCTGTTCGTCCTAACCTTGACGATCCGGCCGTTGGTCATTTCGAAGCCGGTGACCCGCACCTCCTCGAACAATTTTGCGCCGTGCATACGCGCGCCTTTGGCCAGCGACTGGGTGATGTCGGAAGGGCTTGCCTGCCCGTCGCTCGGCAGCCAGGAAGCGCCGACGAGGTCGCCGGTTTCCAGCAGCGGCCACATTTCCTTGACCTCGGTCGGCGACAGCAGATGCATGTCCATGCCGAAACTCTTTGCCGTCGTTGCCAGCCGCTTATACTCGGTCCAGCGGTCGGCATTGGTGGCTAGCCGCAGGCAGCCGGTCATCTTCCAGCCGGTGGCAAGGCCGGTTTCGGCTTCCAGCCCTTTGTAGAGATCGACCGAATATTTGAGCACGCGCGTGATCGACGCCGACGAGCGCAGCTGGCCGACCAGCCCAGCAGCATGCCAGGTCGAGCCCGAGGTCAGTTTGCCCTGTTCGAGCAGCACGATTTCGGCCTTGTGGTCGCGCGCCAGATGATAGGCCGTCGAACAGCCGATGATGCCACCGCCGATGACGACGATGCCGGCCTGGGCGGGCAAGGTCATGTCCGCGTCCCGTATTTTGTCCTGTAGTTTTCCAGGGCGTCTTCGAGCCGCGCCAGGTTTTCGTCGGTATAGGCGGCGTAGTCGACACCGGGGGCGTCGAGGTAAAGCTCGGAAACCATGCCCCACATCGCCTCGCGCAGCAGCGACGCGCATTGCATGGCGGCGTGCGAGCGCCGTATCGCTTCGTCCGGCTCCTTCATGAAGTAGGCGGTCAGGAAGGCGAAGGATTCCTCGTCGCTCATGCCGGCATTGGAAGCCGCGCCGGCAAGGTCGAACATCGCGGTGTTGAAGCCGGCATATTCGAAATCGATGAGCCATAGCCTGTGACCGTCATCGATTATGTTAGCCGGCAGAAGATCGTTGTGGCCGAAGACGATCGGCAGCAGTTTTTGCGCGCGCTCGAGCTCGTCCGCCAGCGTCAGCAGGCGTGGCAATTCGCCCAGCTTGCGGCTGCCGCCTTCCTCCAGCGTGCGCGCATAGTCGCGAATGACGTGGAATACCCAGAACATGAAGCCGGCGCCGGAGACATGACCGGGCATCTCCCGGTGGAAACCGCGCAGCAACGCGGCGACGCGGCCGAGATCGGCGCGCACGTCTTGCGCGACATAGGCCTTGGCGCCGAGATACTCCGTCACCATGACGCCGGGTCCGGTGTAGCGGACCGCCGGAGCGAAGCCTGCCGCGTGTGCTGCCCGCGCGGTCATCATCTCGCGCTCGCGAAAGACATGGTGGAACGGATAGTCCTGGCCGAGGCGAACGACATGCCGCCCGGCCGCGTCCTTGACCAGATAATTGGCATTGCTCAGGCCGCCCGGCAGCGGCGCAATGTCGATGCTGCCGGTCCAGCAAGGCAGCGCACGGATGCGGTCTTCGACAGTCACGATCTCGTCCAACATTGGGTCAATTTTCCACGCATGTCATGGCTGGCCAGCGATGACAATCGGACGGAGGAATGGAGGCAACACGAAGATCTCGTCGGTGCAGATCTCGGGATCGGTATCCCGCACCGCACCGACGAGCCCCTTTGTGCCGGGTTCTTCGACGCCGGCATCCGCCCCCGCGGATCCTAGATTTCGGTTCCCTCGCACCCGAGGATTTCCCAGGCGTTCAGGCAGGCGATTTTTCGTGCGGCTCAGCCGTCGGCCTCCGTTCCGGGCCTGTCACAGCGATAATGTCGCGCCAGGCTGGAGACGTTGTCAACGCGAAATTGTGGTGTTTTCTGCTTTTTTGCCCGAATGTTGCGAAATATGTTGGAGTAAGTGGCATTTATGCCGTAGAAACGGTCAATGGTGCAACAATTCGACCGGTTGGAACCGATGGGCCACTCGAAGCGGCATGGCGAAATCCTGCGCCTCCTCAAGGAGGAAGGCACCGTCACCATTGCCAGCCTGGCTGACCGGCTGGGCGTCTCGCTGGAGACGGTACGCCGCGATGTCAAGCCACTGACCAGCGATGGTTCCATCCTCAAGATGCATGGCGCCGTCGGCCTGCCGTCGATTGCCGGCGAAGCGCCGTTCGAGCGGCGCATGCGTGAGAACGCCGATGCCAAGCGGGCAATTGCCCGCATGGTCGCTGCCACCATCCGCGACGGCGAGTCGATCATGCTCGACACCGGCACGACCACGAGCTTCCTGGCCCGCGAGCTGCTCGGCCACCGGCGGCTGACGGTCGTCACCAATTCCTCCGACATCGCCCGCACGCTGGCCACCGTCAACGGCAACAAGGTCTATATGGCCGGCGGCGAGCTGCGCAGCGATTCCGGTGCTGCTTTCGGCGTCTCAGCCATCGAATTCGTCAGCCGCTTCTCCGTCAGCCACGCGGTGATTTCGACCGGCGCGGTCGATGCCATCACGGGTGTCATGGACTATGACCTCGAAGAGGCTGAGTTCGCCCGCATGGTGCTGTCGCGCGGCCAGCGTTCGCTTGTCGTCACCGACCACAGCAAATTCGGCCGGCAGGGTCTGGTTCAGGTCTGCGGCTTCGACGGCTTTTCCGAACTCGCGACCGACCGGCCGCCGCCGCATGACATCGCCGCCGCCCTTGCCCAGGCCGGCGCGCGGCTCAGCATTGAGGATGGCGGAAGCGAGGACTGAGCTCTATCGGGAGAACGGCACCAGCACCCACTTCCCAGCGCCGCCTCTGCCGTGTTTAGTCCGGCCATGGCTTTCACCATCCGCCAATTGCAGTTCTTCATCGCCGTCGCCGAGCAAGGCACGGTGTCGGGCGCCGCCCAGAATCTGTCGATCTCGCAATCCTCGGTCACCGAGGCGATCAAGGAGCTGGAGCACGATCTCGGCGTCGAGCTGTTCGAGCGCCACCCGCGCGGGCTGAACATCACCCACAAGGGCCACCAGTTCCTGCGCCATGCGAGGAAGATCCTTGCCGACGTTTCCGATGCGCGCCGCGCCTTCTTCGGCGAACAGATCGCGGCAAGCGGGCGGCTGCAACTTGGCGTCACCTCGCTGGTCGCCGGCTATGTGCTGTCCGATCTTCTTGCCCGCTATCGCCGCGCCTATCCAGGTGTCGAGGTCTCGGCGATCGAAGACAATGGCGACTATCTCGAGCACCTGTTGATCGGCGGCAAGCTCGACATTGCGGTCATGGTCACCTCGAACCTGCGCGACCGCACGGCGCTGCAGTCCGAAATCCTCGAAGTCTCGGCCTACCGGCTGTGGCTGCCGCTCGGCCATCCATTGGCCGGTGCCGACATCATCGGCATCGGCGATATCGCCCCGGAACCGCTGATCATGCTGACCGTCGACGAGATCGAGGAGAATACCGGAAAGCTGCTGACGGCGATCGGCGCCAAACCGCACGTCGCATTCCGCACCCGCTCGGTCGAAGCGGTGCGCAGCCTCGTCGCCACGGGCGCCGGTGTTGCGCTGCTGCCGGACCTGGTCTACCGGCCATGGTCGCTAGAAGGCGACCGCATCGAATCGCGCGATATTTCGGGATCGTTGCCGGTCGTCCAGGTCGGCATGGTCTGGCGGCGCGGCTCCGGCCTGCCGCAGGCGGCGCGCGACTTCATCGGACTTGCCCAGTCGCAGCGCATGGTGCGCCAACGGCCCGAGAAGATCGGCCGCTGATGTATCGGAAAAACCGATATCGGCTTTCTGATAAATGAATTTGCGAAACCGGAAATTTCGCAGCACTTTTCGGCCAGGGAACAAAGCTGCCGCCGGAGCACGGCCCTTCAGAGCCGCGCATCCAACGTTTTTGAACGGGCGCATGATCTTCTTCCGAAAACCGAAACCGGTTTCGGGGTCATGCAAAATGGGAGATCGACGATGAATTCATTGCTGAAATCATGCACTGCCTTGACGGTCGCGCTGACCTTCTCCGGCCAGGCCATCGCCCAGGTCAAGGAGCTGGGCAAGGGTGAAGGCGAGGTCAATATCGTCGCCTGGCCGGGCTATATCGAGCGCGGCGAAACCGACAAGGGCTATGATTGGGTCACGTCGTTCGAGAAGGAAACCGGCTGCAAGGTCAACGTCAAGACCGCCAACACCTCCGACGAGATGGTTTCGTTGATGAACGAAGGCGGTTTCGACCTTGTCACTGCCTCGGGCGACGCCTCGCTGCGCCTGGTTGCGGGCAAGCGCGTCCAGCCGATCAACACCGACCTCATCCCGAGCTGGAAGACGGTCGACGACCGGCTGAAGGATGCGCCCTGGTTCACCGTCGGCGGTGTCCATTACGGCGTGCCGTACCAATGGGGGCCGAATGTGCTGATGTACAACACCGAAGTGTTCAAGGAGGTGCCGAAGAGCTGGAACATCGTGTTCGAGGAAATGAAGCTACCCGACGGCAAGTCGAACAAGGGCCGCGTCCAGGCCTATGACGGGCCGATCCACATTGCTGATGCCGCCAACTACCTGATGGCCCACAAGCCGGAGCTCGGCATCAAGGATCCGTACGACCTGACTGAGGACCAGTACAAGGCTGCGCTCGACCTGCTGCGCGTCCAGCGTACGCTGGTCGGACGCTACTGGCATGACGCTGCCATCCAGGTCGACGATTTCCAGAACGAAGGCGTCGTCGCCTCCGGTTCATGGCCCTATCAGGTCAACACGCTGATCGCGGCCAAGAAGCCGGTCGCCTCGACCATTCCCGAGGAGGGCGTCACCGGCTGGGCCGACACCACCATGATGGAGGCCGATGCGGCCCACCCGAACTGCGCCTACATGTGGATTGAGCATTCGCTGTCGCCGAAAGTGCAGGGCGACGTCTCCGCCTGGTTCGGCTCGCTGCCGGTGGTGCCCGCCGCCTGCAAGGGCAACGAACTGCTCGGCGAAGAGGGCTGCAAGACCAACGGCTACGACAATTTCGACAAGATCAAGTTCTGGAAGACGCCGGTCTCGAAATGCGCCACCCAGAACGACCAGTGCGTGCCCTATTACCGCTGGGTGTCGGACTATATCGGCGTCATCGGCGGACGGTGAGTTCGTCTCACCTACGAAGCTCGGCGCTGCCCCTCACCCTTACCCTCTCCCCGTGAAGAACGGGGGGTCGCCAGCGTTGGAGCGCCTCCCTTCTCCCCGTCCACTACGGGAGAAGGTACCGGCAGGCGGATGAGGGGCAGCGCTACCCTGAATTTGATGAGCCTGACAGATCAGGACAACCCATGACCTCCGCCGTTTCTTTCCAAAAAGTCTCCCGCCATTTCGGCAGCGTGCGTGCCGTCGACGCGGTCGATCTCGACATCGTGCCGGGCGAGTTCTTCGCCATGCTCGGGCCTTCCGGCTCGGGCAAGACGACGTGCCTGCGCCTCATCGCCGGGTTCGAGCAGCCGACGGCGGGCTCGATCTCGATCTTCGGCGAACGCGCCGAGGGCGTGCCGCCCTATCGCCGCAACGTCAACACCGTGTTCCAGGATTATGCGCTGTTCCCGCATCTCAACGTGCTCGACAACGTCGCCTATGGGCTGATGGTCAAGGGCGTCGGCAGACCGGAGCGGCAAAAGGCGGCGGAAGAAGCGCTGGCGCTGGTGCGGCTTCCCGGCTACGGCGCGCGTCGCCCTGGCCAGCTTTCCGGCGGCCAGCGCCAGCGCGTCGCGCTCGCCCGTGCGCTGGTCAACCAGCCCAAGGTGCTGTTGCTCGACGAGCCGCTCGGCGCGCTCGACCTCAAGCTTCGCGAGAACATGCAGGAGGAGTTGAAATCGCTGCAGAAGGCGCTCGGCATCACCTTCGTGTTCGTCACCCATGACCAGGGCGAGGCGCTGTCGATTGCCGATCGCGTCGCCGTCTTCAACGACGGCAAGATCATGCAGATCGGCACGCCGGAAGACATCTACCAGCGCCCCAAGACCCGCTTCGTCGCCGATTTCGTCGGCTCGTCCAACGTACTGCCGCCGGATTTCGTCCAGCGCTATGCCGGCCAGCATCGCTGGGGCAGCCTGCGCCCTGAATCCATTCGCATCGGCCGGGCGGCCAAGGGCGACGGCGTTGCGGCTCGCCTGGTGTCGACCAACTATCTCGGCGCGACGATAAGACTGGCGCTCGATGCCGAAGGCTTGCGGCTGCATGCCATCGTGCCGGCGGGTGCTGCCTTGCCCCGGGAAGGCGAGGCGGTGGTGCTCACCTTCAACCGCGAGCATTTGCATCTGATGGACGAGCTGGGATGAGCCTGGACGCCGCCATGCCGCGGGCCACGACCCCCGCCATCCTGCCGGGAAGCGGCGGCCTGCGCGGCGCGCTCTCCGACCTCTTCTGGCGCCGGCCCCAACTCCTGCTTCTGCTCATGCTGCTGCCGCCGGTTCTTTGGCTCGGCATCGTCTATATCGGCTCGCTGTTCGCGCTGCTTTTGCAGAGCTTCTTCTCGATCGACGAGTTCTCCGGCCTCATCAACCGCGAGTTCACGCTGAAGACTTATGGCGACCTGCTGCAGGCCGCCAATCTCGACATCATCCTGCGCACGGTAACGATGGCGGCGCTGGTGACGTTTGCGTCGGCGGTCATTGCCTTTCCCATCGCCTATTACGCGGCGCGCTATGCGCGCGGCCGTTGGAAGGCGTTGTTTTATCTCGGCGTCATGCTGCCGCTGTGGTCGAGCTACCTGGTCAAGATCTATGCCTGGAAGCTGATCCTCGCCAAGGAAGGCATCCTGACGTGGCTGCTGACCAAATTGCATCTTCTGTGGCTGCTTGATGCCTGGCTGTCGCTGCCGATCGTCGGCGGCAACTCGCTGTCGGTATCGTCCACCGGCACCTTCATCGTCTTTGTCTATGTCTGGCTGCCGTTCATGATCCTGCCGGTGCAGGCGGCCCTCGAGCGCGTGCCGGGCAATCTGGTCGAGGCTTCTTCCGATCTCGGCGCGTCACCCGGCCAGACCTTCCGCAACGTGCTGTTCCCGCTGGCATTGCCGGGTATCGTCGCCGGTTCGATCTTCACCTTCTCGCTGACGCTCGGCGACTACATCATTCCGCAGATCATCGGCACCTCGCGGCTGTTCATCGGCCAGGCCGTCTATTCGCAGCAGGGCACCGCCGGCAACATCCCGCTCGCCGCCGCCTTCACTGTGGTGCCGATCGTCATCATGGGCTTCTATCTCTGGGGCGCCAAGCGCATGGGGGCCTTCGATGCGCTCTGACCGCGGCCAATCCGCGCCGATCGGCCTGAAGCTCGCTGCCACCGGGGGCCTGCTTTTCCTGCACCTGCCGATTCTGCTGATCTTCGTCTATGCCTTCACCACCGAGGAGAAGAGCTTCGTCTGGCCGCCGCCGGGCCTGACCACGCAATGGTTCGCCGTCACCTGGAACCGCCCCGACGTCTGGCAGGCGCTGTCGCTGTCTGTACGGGTCGCGGCGATCTCGACCGCCATCGCGCTGGTCCTCGGCACGCTCTGCGCCGCCGCCGTGTCCCGCACAAAATTCTTTGGCCGCGAAACCATCTCGCTGCTGGTCATCCTGCCGATCGCGTTGCCCGGCATCATCACCGGCATTGCGCTGCGCTCGGCCTTCGCGCTGGCCGAAATCCCGTTCTCGTTCTGGACGATCGTCCTCGGCCACGCCACCTTCTGCGTGGTCGTCGTCTACAACAATGCGGTCGCCCGTTTCCGCCGCACGTCCGGCTCGATGATCGAGGCGTCGATGGATCTCGGCGCCGACGGTTTCCAGACCTTTCGGCATGTCGTGCTGCCCAACATCGCAACCGCGCTGCTGGCCGGCGGCATGCTTGCCTTTGCGCTGTCCTTCGACGAGGTCATCGTCACCACCTTCACCGCCGGCCAGCAGCAGACGGTGCCGATCTGGATGCTCGAAGAGTTGATCCGTCCGCGCCAGCGTCCGGTCACCAATGTCGTGGCCATGGTGGTGGTGCTGGTGACGCTGCTTCCCATCCTCGCTGCCTATTACCTGACCCGCGACGGCGACCAGATCGCCGGTTCGGGCAAATGATCTCGTTCATAAGGGAGAGACTTCCATGGACACGCAGATGCTGATCGGCTCGAAATTCGAAAAAGGCACCGAGACCGAGGAACCGATCCTCAACCCGAAGACCGGGGCGAGCATCCTCAATCTGCCCGAGGCCAGCCCGGCGCAGATCGAGGCGGCGGTGCTTGCCGCCGAAAAAGCGTTCGTCACCTGGTCCCGCACAACGCCGGCGCAGCGCGCCGGCTATCTCCTGAAGATCGCCGATCGCATCGAGGCCGCGGCACAGGATTTCGCGGCGCTCGAGGCGCTGAACTGCGGCAAGCCGATCAATGCCGTGCTTAATGACGAGATCCCGGCGATCGTCGACTGCTATCGCTTCTTTGCCGGTGCGGTCCGCTCGATGCCCGGCCAGGTCGCCGGCGAATACATTCCCGGCCACACCTCGATGGTCCGCCGCGACGCCATCGGCGTTGTCGCGTCGATTGCGCCGTGGAACTATCCGCTGATGATGATGGCCTGGAAGCTGGCGCCGGCGATTGCCGGCGGCAACACCGTCGTCTTCAAGCCGTCGGAACAGACGCCGCTGACCGCGCTGAAGCTTGCGAAAATCCTTGCCGAGATCCTGCCGGAAGGCGTCGTCAACGTCGTGCTCGGCCGCGGCGACAGTGTCGGCAACACGCTGATCAACCACCCGAAGGTCAACATGATCTCGATCACCGGCGACGTCGCCACTGGCAAGAAGGTGCTGCAGGCCGCCGCCAAATCGGTCAAGCGCACACATCTCGAGCTCGGTGGCAAGGCGCCCGTCATCGTCTTCGACGACGCCGATCTCGGTGCAGTGGTCAACGGCCTGCGCGCCTTCGGCTATTACAATGCCGGCCAGGACTGCACCGCCACCTGCCGCATCTATGCCGGCAAGAAGATCTACGACAAGCTTGTCGCCGACCTCTCCGCTGCGGTCTCGACCATCAAGTATGATCGCCCCGACGATACCGAGAACGAGATCGGCCCGCTGATTTCGCGTCGCCAGCGTGATCGCGTCTCGAGCTTCGTCGAGCGCGCGTCTGAGCTCAAGCACATCGAGATCACCACGGGCGGCAAGCCGGGCGAGGGCTCCGGCTTCTTCTACCAGCCGACCGTCGTCGCCGGCGCGCTGCAGGAAGACGAGATCGTGCGCCGCGAAGTGTTCGGCCCGGTGGTTTCGGTCACCCGTTTTTCCGAAGTCGACGAGGCGGTGAACTGGGCCAATGACTCTGACTATGGCCTGGCGTCATCGGTGTGGACCAAGGACGTTTCGCGCGCCATGGCGACGGCCGCCCGCCTGCAATATGGCTGCACCTGGATCAACACCCACTTCATGCTGACAAACGAGATGCCGCATGGCGGGTTGAAACAATCCGGCTACGGCAAGGACATGTCGCTCTATGCGCTGGAGGATTATACAGCCGTCCGCCACGTCATGATTGCGCACGGGTAGGGTCCAGATGCGGGAGAAGGTGGCCTGAAGGCCGGAAGTGGCGGCGCGACTATTCTTCCGCCTCGTCCGTCCCGTCCGCCGCCGGCGCCACCAGCAGCACGGTGGCGCCGAGGAGCGCGGCGATGAAGGAGCCGGCGAGGATGCCGACCTTGACCGCGTCCTGCAGAGCGACGTCGCTGGCGAAGGCGAGCAGGCCGATGAACAGGCTCATGGTGAAGCCGATGCCGCAGAGCAGCGAAATGCCGATCATGTGCAGCCAGCCGGCATTGACCGGCAGATCGGCGAAGCCGAGCCGGATGGCAAGCGCAGAAGACCCGAACACGCCGACCAGCTTGCCGGCGACGAGGCCGGCGGCGACGCCGAGCGTCAGCGGCTCGGCCAGGGCGGCAGCGCTGAGACCGCCGAGCGAGACGCCGGCGTTGGCAAAGCCGAAAATCGGAATGACGAAAAAGGCGACGACTTTGTGCAGGCCGTGTTCGAGCCGGTGCAGCGGCGAATGGTCGAGATCGTGGCCGCTGCCCAGCGATATCTTCAATGGAATGGTGAGGGCCAGCGCGACGCCGGCAAGCGTCGCATGGACGCCCGATTTGAGCACCAAAACCCACAGAACGATGCCGAGCAAGACGTACGGCAGCAACGTCAGCACCCGCATGCGGTTGAGCACCACCAGCAGCGCGATGACGGCGAAGGCGGCGCCGAGATAGGCGAGCGACAGGCCGCTGGTATAGAACACCGCAATGATGAGCACGGCGCCGAGATCGTCGATGATGGCGAGCGCGGTGAGGAATATCTTCAGCGAGCCCGGCACGCGGCCGCCAAGCAGCGACAGCACGCCGAGCGCAAAGGCGATATCGGTGGCGGTCGGGATCGCCCAGCCGGACAGAGCGGCTTCATTGTTGCGGTTGATGGCGACGTAGACCAGTGCCGGCACCGCCATGCCGCCGGCGGCGGCGATGCCGGGCAGCACGCGGCGCGGCCAGGTCGAGAGCTGGCCGTCGAGCATCTCGCGCTTGATCTCGAGGCCGACCAGCAGGAAGAACACCGCCATCAGGCCGTCATTGATCCAGTGCGAGACGCTGAGCGGTCCGAGATAGGCGTGGAGGGCGGAGAAATAAGCCTCGCCCAGCGGCGAATTGGCGACGATCAGGGCCAGGGCCGCCGCAGCCATCAGGATGAGGCCGCCGGCCGCCTCGCTGTCGAGGAATTCGCGCAGCATGGAGACCAGCCGCTTTTCGTCCTGCATGTCGCCTCCGTCGTATCAGCGGCAAGGTCCGACACCGCCAAGCGATGATGCGCAAACAGCGCCGGCCGGGCAAGCCTGCAGTCAGAGCCTTTTAGCGCGGCGCGCGCTTGGCGAGGATACGCTGCAGCGTGCGGCGATGCATGTTCAGCCGGCGCGCGGTTTCCGAGACGTTGCGGTCGCACATTTCATAGACGCGCTGGATGTGCTCCCAGCGTACCCGGTCGGCCGACATCGGATTTTCGGGCGGTGCTGCGCGTTCGCCCGCCGTGCGGGTCAGGGCTGCAAAGATGTCGTCGGCGTCGGCCGGCTTCGACAGATAGTCGATAGCGCCGAGCTTCACCGCCGTCACCGCGGTGGCGATGTTGCCGTAGCCAGTGAGGATGATGGCGCGGGCATCGTCGCGCTTCTCGCGGATCGCGGCGACGACGTCGAGGCCGTTGCCGTCGGCCAGCCGCATGTCGACCACCGCGTAGGCAGGCGGATTGGCGCGCGCCTTGGCAACCGCCTCCTCGACGCTCTCGGCCGTCTCGACCACGAAACCCCTGGTTTCCATGGCGCGGGCAAGCCGCGTCAGGAACGGCTTGTCGTCGTCGACGATCAGCAGCGAGGTGTCCTCGCCTTCGACCATTGCGCCAATCGTTTCGTCAGTACTCATCGTGCTGAAAATCCTGCTGCCTGATTTTTACGCAAATATAGTTTCGCGACGCTATTGTCCAATTTAGGCCGTGTCGAACATGGTGGCCGAAGCCTGCTCGGGATTGAGGAAGACGCTGCGCGGCCACGATATCTGCACGATAGCGCCCTCGCCGGGCTCGCTCGAATTGCGGAAATCGAGCGTCGCCCCGGAGCGTTCGAGCAAGGTCTTGGCGATGAATAAGCCAAGGCCGAGGCCGCCGCCGGCTTCGGTGCCTTGTCGCGTCGACATATAAGGTTCGCCGATCCGGTCGATGATCTCCGGCGGAAAGCCCGGCCCGTCGTCGATGATCGAGAAGCTGACGGCGGCCTCGTTCCAGCTCCAGCGTACAGTGACGTTCTTGCGAGCGAAGTCGACGGCGTTCTCGACCAGATTGCCGAGGCCGTAAATGACGCCGGGATTGCGCCGGCCCACCGGTTCCGGGCCGATGCGCTCGCCCGGCCGAAGCTTGATCGAAATGCCGAAATCGCGGTGCGGCGCCGTCACCTCCTCGACCAGTGAGGTCAGCGGCAGGCGCGAGAGGTGCACCTCGCTCTCGGAGGAAAGGCTGGTCAGGCGCTTTAGGATTTCGCGGCAGCGCTCGCTCTGCGAACGCAGCAGCTTCACGTCCTCGCCGTATTTGGGATCTTCGCCAAGCGCCTTCTCCATCTCCTTGGCGACAAGCGTGATCGTGGCGAGCGGCGTGCCGAGCTCGTGCGCGGCGGCCGCGGCGAGGCCGTCGAGGGCTGAGAGATGCTGCTCTCGCTGCAGCACCAGTTCGGTGGCGGCAAGCGCGTTGGCAAGCAGCCGCGCCTCCTCGGCCACCCGGAAGGCATAGATCGCGGTAAAGGCGATGGAGCAGAACACCGCCATCCACATGCCGGCGACATAGATGAACGGCATCGCCAATGGTGCGCCCTCATGCCAAGGCAGCGGCAGGTGGTAAAAGACCAGCAGCGTCGCCGCCACGATCACCAGCGCGCCGAGCATGGCGGTCAGCCGCAGCGGCAGCGACGTCGCCGAGACGACGACGGGCACGGTCATCAGCAGCGAAAACGGATTGGTGAGGCCGCCGGTCATGTAGAGCAGGCCGGCAAGCTGCAGGCTGTCGAAGGTCAGGATGGCAAAGGCCGAGAGCGGGGTAAGCCGATGCGCCGCCGGATAGCGGAAGGTCAGCAAAAGGTTCATCCAGGCCGAACAAGCGATCAGCGCAAAACACATGCTGACCGGCAGCGGAAATTTCAGCCCGTAAGCGACGACAAGCACGGTCAGGCTCTGGCCGACGATGGCAAGCCAGCGCAACCTGATCAGCGTGTTGAGGCGCAGCCGCTGGCTTTGCTGGAAGTCGGGTGCGTGCAGGATGTTTATCATGGTCAATGATTATAGAGGGGAAACAGCCGGAGGTCTTTTCCGAAAAAGCGCCGAAGCTGGCCTTCCGTTCGGGATAACAGTCCGGGAATCATTAGGTACCGCGCGGTTTGGCGCGGCTCGTGGCGGCGGCGAGAAGCGGGTTCTCCGGCCAGACATGCCTGGGATAACGGCCGCGCATGTCTGTCCTCACATCGGCCCAGGAGCCGCGCCAGAAGCCGGGCAGGTCGCGCGTCGTCTGGATCGGCCGGTGCGCCGGTGACAGCAATTCGAGCGTCAGCGGCACAGTGCCGTTGGCGATCGCGGGATGCCGGTCGAGGCCGAACAGCTCCTGTACGCGGATCGCCAGCACCGGCCATTCGCCGTCATAGCGGATCGGCAGCCGACTGCCCGACGGCGCGTCGAAATGGGTCGGCGCCAATGTGTCGATCTTGCGCTGCAATTCGTGCGGTACCAGCGTCATCAGGCCTTGCGAAAGCACGCTGGGATCGATCGCCGTAAAGGATGCGGCACCGGAAAGGAACGGCAGCAGCCAGTCGTCGAGGCGCTCGACGAGCGCCGCATCGGAGACATCGGGCCATGGCGCACCGAGGCCGCGATGCAGCCAGCCGAGCCGCTGCCGCAACGTCTCCGCTTCCCTGCTCCACGGCAGCAGCGACAGGCCGTGTTCGCGCAAGGCGTCGAGAATGGCGCTGTCTGCGTCGGCACCGGTCGGCGCCGGCAGCATGCGTTCGGACAACGTGATGGCGCCGAGCCGAACCGTTTCGCGCACCCGCACCGCGCGCCTATCGCGGTCGAAGCTCACCTCGCGGCGAGTCTCGATCTTTTCCGCCAGCGCGGTGCGGATGTCGGCCTCGTCGAGCGCCGCCGCCGCGGTGATGCGGGCGTTCTGCGCCTTACCCTGCAGATCGGCGACGACGAGCCAGGTCTCGCCGGCCAGCGGGTCGGAGGCGTCGAGCATGGCGCCGGAGCCGTTGGCAAGCACGAAGCGGCCACGCTCGCCGCGCGCTTTAGCGACCCGGTCCGGCCAGGCATGGATGAGGAGAGCGCCGGCGGTGCTGCCCTCTCCCTTGAGGGGAGGGTCGATCCGCGTAGCGGACCGGGGTGGGGTCGGTTCGGGCACGCCATCGGCGACCCCGCCGCGTCTCCCTCGTCTCGCTGCGCTCGGCTCGCTCGCCGACCCTCCCGTCGAGGGGAGGGTGAAGCCTGCTTTGCCAACCTCTCGGCCAGCTGCCGGGCAGCGGTGGCACGCGGCGATCTTTCGGCATGAAAGCGCATCAGCCGCCGTTCGAGATCGGCACCATCGCCGCCAAGGCCGCGCTCGGTGAGCAGCATGGCCAGCATCGCCGCCTCGAGCGCCTGGCCGGTCCTTGCCGCCTCGGCGACCATGTGGGCGAGCCGGACCGGCAGAGCCAGCTTGCGCATCGCGGCACCGGCCTCCGTCAAGCGCCCTGCCGCATCGACGGCATCGAGCGCGCGCAGCAGCGCCCTTGCCTCGTTGAGCGCCGGAGCCGGCGGGGGGTCGAGGAAGGACAGGCTCGTCGGATCGGCAACGCCGAACGCCGCGCAATCGAGCAACAGGCCGGAGAGATCGGCTTCGAGGATTTCCGGTGGCGTGAAGGCCGGCAGTGCCGCTGTCTGCTCGGCCCGCCACAGCCGGATAGCGACGCCCGGCTGTGTGCGCCCGGCCCGGCCGGCGCGCTGGTCGGCGGAAGCGCGGGAAGCACGCACCGTCTCCAGCCGCGTCAGGCCGCTGGCCGGCTCATAGCGCGGCAGCCGCGACAGGCCGGAATCGATGACGACGCGCACGCCGTCGATGGTGATGGAGGTTTCGGCGATCGACGTCGCCAGCACGACCTTGCGACGCCCGGGCGGCGCCGGCTTGATCGCTGCGTCCTGCGTCCTGTTGTCGAGCATGCCGTAGAGCGGCACGATGTCGGTGTCGGCGCCGACCTTGCCCGCCAGCCGCTCGGCGGTGCGCTCGATCTCGCGCTGGCCGGGCAGGAAGACAACCACGCTGCCCTCCTCCCCGGCAAGCGCCGAGCGGATCACCCTGGCCATGGCATCCTCGATGGTGACGCCGGCCGGCCGCTCGTCATAGCGGATGTCGACCGGAAAGGCGCGGCCTGCGCTCTCGATCACCGGCGCGCCGGAAAGCAATTTTGCGACACGCGCGCCATCGAGCGTCGCTGACATGACCAGCAATCTGAGGTCGGGCCTCAGCGCACCCTGCACGTCGAGCGCCAGCGCCAGCCCG
Organism: Mesorhizobium sp. M0923; assembly: GCF_040319365.1. NCBI lineage: Bacteria > Pseudomonadati > Pseudomonadota > Alphaproteobacteria > Hyphomicrobiales > Phyllobacteriaceae > Mesorhizobium > Mesorhizobium sp. M0923. The sequence continues at coordinate 349,394 of NZ_JAMYNW010000004.1, forward strand.
AAATCACCGTCGAGCGAACGTTCGTGGAACTCGTCGAACAACACCGCCGAGACACCAGGCAGCTCGGGATCGTCGAGGATCATGCGGGACAACACGCCTTCGGTGACGACGACGATCCTGGTCTTCGCGGAAGTCCGGTTTTCCATGCGCATGGCATAGCCGACGGTTTCACCGGGCTCTTCGCCAAGCAGTTCGGCCATGCGGCGGGCGGCAGCGCGGGCGGCGAGGCGGCGCGGCTCGAGCAGGATGATCTTTCCGGCGCCGAGCCATTGCGCATCGAGCAGCGTCAGCGGAACCAGCGTCGTCTTGCCGGCGCCGGGCGGAGCCACCAGCACGGCGCTGTTACCATGGCTCAGCGCTTCATTGAGCGCCGGCAAGACCGCGGAGACCGGCAGGTCCGGCAAAGGTTTTGTCGTCATTGTCCTATGATGTGCAGCCAGTTGGCAGCGATCGCATATCAGCGGTGGCGGTCGCCGCGCAAGCTTGGTACCAGCTCAAAGTCGGGTCCGCGCAAACGGGTTCCAGCGCACCGTGCCGAGCCGCACCTCCTCGCGCACCATCGTCAGCAGACCGGAACCGCCGACCACGGCAAGCCCGACCAGCGACAGAAAATCCGGATATTCCCTGAAGAACAGCGCGCCTAGAACCACCGCCCAGACGATCTGCGAATAATGCGTTGGCGCGATGCGGTTGGCCGGCGCGTATTTGACCGCCAGCAGATGCAGCAACTGACCGCCGGCGGTAAAGGCGCCGGCCAGCACCAGCCACGCCCATTGCCTGCCATCCGGCAGCGAGAACGAGGTAGCCGCCGCACCGACGCCGTTGAAGAGCAGGCCGTAGCCGATCAGCACGCCGAGCATCGTCGTGCGCTTTTCCTGCGCGGCGAGCGAACGCATCAGGATGACATTGGTGGCGGCCAGGAAGGCGATGATGAACGCCGCCAGATGACCAAGATGCAACTCGCGAAACCCAGGCCTGACGACCAGCATCACCCCGGCAAAGCCAGCGACGACCGCCAGCCACCGCCATGGGCCGACCTTCTCTTTGAGGACGAGCGTGGCCAGGATGGTGACGAACAGCGGCGCCAGGAAGATCAGCGCATAGACTTCCGCCAGCGGGATGGTGGTGAAGGCGTAGACGCTGAGCACGCCGGAGGCGATGCCGGCCCAGGCGCGGGCCTGTACCGCCCAAGGCCGTGTCGTGCGCCAGAAATCGCGCCAACGCTCGCCTGGCGGCCTGGCAAAGAGCAGAAAGCAGCCGGCAAACAATGTCGAGAAGAAGCCGATCTCGAAGACGTTGAACTGCCCGCCCAGGCTTTTGACAACCGCGTCGCTGCACGAATAGCTTGCATAGGCGATGAGAGCGAGCAGAATTCCGTTGGGCACGTTTTCCATTTCCGGGAGGGATGAGAGTGAAGATATTGGCGCTTGGCGCGCATCCGGACGACATCGAGATCTTCATGTTCGGTACGATGGCCGCCTATGCCGCGCAAGGCGCAGAACTCTTTTTTGCCGTAGCCACGGATGGCGCCAGGGGCGGCTACGGCGATCCGGCCGCGCTTGCCCGCACGCGCCGCAAAGAGGCGACGGCGGCGGCCGGTCTGCTTGGCGTGACGCCGCGCTTCATCGATTTTCCCGATGGCGCGCTGGTGGCGGACGCCGCCCTGATCGCGGCGCTGAAAGCACTGATCGGCGAGATAGGGCCGGATCTGGCGATCACCCATGCGCCGAACGACTATCATGGCGACCACCGCGCGCTATCGGATAGCGTGCGCATCGCAGCGTCATTCTCGGTGCCGGTGCTGCATGCCGACACGCTCGGCGGCACCGGGTTTTCGCCAACGCACTACGTCGATATCTCCAGGCATTTCGATCTCAAGGCGGAGGCGATCCGGGCGCACCAATCGCAGGATCCCGAGCGTTTCGTCGACGCGGCGCGCACGCAGAACGCCTTTCGCGCCGGCCAGTGCAACGGCCCAGCCGGATCGTTCGCCGAGGCCTTCCGCTTCGAGCCGGTCTTCCCCTTCGCCGATATCCGCGCGCTGCTGCCGCCGGCCCCAGTGATCCGTCCGGTGGCGGTCAGCAACAAGACGGTGACCTAGGCAGGTCGCCGCAACTTCTCACGTTGCTTTCCTATCCAGCATGCTGCGGTGCAGCAACGAATTCGCTTGCCTTGTTTAGTAAAAATTGCATCACTAAACAAATTACTAAACATCCGACGTGTTGCCGCGCCGTTGTGTTTAGGCCCCGGAGGAGGGGTTTAGCGGGCTCTTGAAACCGTCATCCGGACGCGTTTCGCAAATGGGAGGAAGGCATGAAATCGACCTTGAAACTGGCGTTGGGACTGGCATCGACACTCCTCGCGTCGACAGCCGTTTCGAACGTCGCGCAGGCAGAAGATCTGACGCTTTGCTGGGCAGCCTGGGACCCGGCTAACGCGCTCGTGGAATTGTCCAAGGACTTCACCAAGGAAACCGGAATCGGCATGAAATTCGAATTCGTGCCGTGGACCAACTATGCCGACCGCTTTCTCAACGAGCTGAATTCGCACGGCAAGCTGTGCGACATGATCATCGGCGACAGCCAGTGGATCGGCGGCGCCGCCGAGAACGGCCATTACGTCAAGCTGAACGACTTCTTCGACAAGGAGAAGATCAGCATGGACGATTTCGTGCCGGCGACTGTCGTCGGCTACTCGGAATGGCCGAAGAACTCGCCGAATTACTGGGCGCTGCCGGCTATGGGCGACGTCGTCGGCTGGACCTATCGCAAGGACTGGTTCTCCAAGCCGGAACTGCAGAAGGAATTCAAGGAGAAATACGGTTGGGATCTCGGCCCGCCGACAACCTTCGACCAGCTGAGGCAGATCGCCGAATTCTTCCAAAAGCGCGAGATCGACGGCAAGACCGTCTATGGCGCGTCGATCTACACCGAGCGCGGCTCGGAAGGTATCACCATGGGTGCCATGGACGTCCTCTACAGCTTCGGCTTCCAGTATGAAAATCCGAAAAAGCCCTACGAGATGGAAGGTTTCGTCAACTCCGATAAATCGGTGAAGGGCTTGGAGTTCTACAAGGCGCTCTATGATTGCTGCACCCCTCCCGGCGCCTCGAACAGCTACATGGGCGAAGGCGTCGACGCCTTCAAATCCGGCCAGGTGGCGATGCACATGAACTTCGCCTTCACCTGGCCAGGCCTGCAGAAGGACGAAAATGTCGGCGGCGACAAGATCGGCTATTTCGTCAATCCCAAGGGTCCCGACGGCGACCAGTTCGCCCAGCTCGGCGGCCAGGGCATCTCGGTGGTCTCCTATTCCGACAAGCAGGAAGCCGCGCTCAAATACATCAAATGGTTCGCCAACAAGGACGTGCAGTCCAAATGGTGGTCGCTCGGCGGCTATTCCTGCCTCAACGCGGTCGTCAAGGACCCGGGCTTCCCGGCCAGCCAGCCTTATGCGCAGACCTTCCTCGACTCTATGGCCATCGTGAAGGATTTCTGGGCCGAGCCGAGCTACGCACCGCTGCTGCAGGCATCGCAGAAGCGCTTCCACGACTATGTCGTTGCCGGGCAAGGCTCGGCCAAGGACGCGCTCGACGGCCTCGTCAAGGACTGGACCGAGGTCTTCCAGGACGATGGCAAGATGTAATCGGATGTAACCGGCTCCTCCCGAGCCCATGACCGAACCGTCCCGTGCCGCCCTTGGCACGGGACACAGTTCAGATAAATTCCATTGTCGAGACGATCCAAGTGACCGAAGCAGGACTGACCATGCTCAATCGGACGGCGGACAGCGTTGCCCGGGCTACGCCTGAGCCGTTGGCCCGCAAGGTCCGGGGCATCAGCGACAAGGGCCTCGCCTGGCTGTTCATCTCGCCGACGATCCTGTTGCTTCTCGCCATCAATATCTTCCCGCTGTTCTGGGCGATCTACCTGTCCTTCACCAACTTTCGCGCCAATCGCCCCAACGAGGTGGTGAAGAACCTTGGGCTGGCCAACTACAAGCGCATCCTCGCTGACCAGGACATCTGGATCGCCATGCAGACGACGGCGCATTTCGTGTTCTGGACCATCCTGCTGCAGACGCTGATCGGCTTTACGCTGGCCTGGCTGATCGACCGCAAGTTCCGCGGGCACGCCTTCTGGACGACGATCATCCTGGTGCCGATGATGCTGTCGCCGGCGGTGGTCGGTAATTTCTGGCGCTTCCTCTACGAGCCGCAGATCGGGCTGTTCGCCTACGCCGTTTCGTTCGTCACCGGCATTCCGGCAACCGAGATCAGCATGCTGTCCAACGTGTCGCTGGCGCCATGGTCGATCATCATCGTCGATACCTGGATGTGGACGCCTTACGTGATGCTGATCTGCCTCGCCGGCCTGCGCTCGATCCCCGAATACATCTACGAAGCGGCCGAGGTCGACCGCGCCTCCAACTGGCGGCAGTTCTGGTCGATCACGCTGCCGATGGCGCTGCCCTTCATCATGCTGGCGGTGCTGTTTCGCGGAATCGAAAACTTCAAGATGTTCGACATGGTCAATTTGCTCACCGGCGGCGGGCCGGGATCGACCACCGAAGTGGCCTCGATCACGCTGAAGCGGCAGGCCTTCGAAAGCTGGCGGACGGGCTATTCCTCGGCCTTCGCCATCATCCTGTTCGTCGCGGTGTTCGGCTTGGCTAACATCTACGTCAAGGCGCTCAACAAGGTGAAGCAGAGATGAGCCTGACGTCAGCCCATTCCGTTGTCGCACCCTCGGCCACGTCGAAGCGCGTCGCCGGCACGATCATCGTCGCCTACGCGCTGATCTCGATCGTGCCGCTGCTGTGGATCTTCGCCACCAGCTTTAAGACGCCGCCGGATTCGATCGCCTATCCGCCGAAGATCCTGTTCCAGCCCAGCGTTGAGGGCTACTGCAACCTGTTCACGACGCGGACAAGGCAGACGCCGGAATACATCAACTCGCTGGGGCCGGCGACGGGCCTTTGCGACGAGACGGTGCGCAAGCGCAACATGGTGATCGCCGGCCCCTCGAACTTCATGCCGCGCTTCGTCAATTCGCTGATCATCGCCTTCGGCTCAACCTTTTGCGCAGTGTTCCTCGGCACGCTGTCGGCCTACGGTTTTTCGCGCTTCAAGGTGCCGCTCGCCGACGACCTTTTGTTCTTCATCCTGTCGACGCGGATGATGCCGCCGATCGCTGTCGCCATCCCAATCTACCTGATGTATCGCGAGCTTGGCCTGTCGGACACGGCTCTCGGCATGATCCTGCTCTATACGGCGGTTAACGTGTCGTTGGCAGTGTGGCTGCTGAAAGGCTTCATCGACGAGATCCCGCGCGAATATGAAGAAGCGGCGATGATCGACGGCTACACCAGGCTGCAGGCGTTCTGGCGCACGGTACTGCCGCAGGCGACCACCGGTATTGCCGCAACCGCCATTTTCTGTCTGATCTTTGCCTGGAACGAATATGCCTTCGCTGCGCTACTGACCTCGGGCACGGCGCAGACCGCGCCGCCCTTCATCCCGACCATCATCGGCGAAGGCGGCCAGGACTGGCCGGCGGTCGCGGCCGGCACAACGATCTTCCTGGTGCCGATCCTGGTCTTCACCATCCTGCTTCGCAAGCAATTGCTGCGCGGCATCACCTTCGGCGCGGTGCGCAAATGAGCATGACCGCAAAACGCAAATCGCGCTGGCCCGTTTGGGCCAGGCGCGGGCTGATGGAAAACGTCGCCACGGCGACCATCGCCATCGGCTTCCTGATGCTGTTCCAGCCCTTCGCGCTGGCGCTCTACACCTATTCCTTCATCACCATGCTGGCCGGCACGGCGATGTTCATCATCGTCTCGAAATTTCCGGAGTAGACGATGGCCGAGATCAGGGTCGAACATCTGAGAAAGGCATTCGGCGATTTCGTCGCCGTGAAGGATTCCAACTTCGTCGTCGAGGACGGCGAATTCTTCGTCATGCTAGGGCCGTCGGGCTGCGGCAAGACGACGACGCTTCGTATGATCGCCGGGCTCGAACTGCCGACCGGCGGCAAGATCCTGCTTGGCGGCGAGGACGTCACCATGCGGCGTGCCCGCGAGCGCGACATCGCCTTCGTATTCCAGCTGTTCGCGCTCTATCCGCACATGAATGTGAGGAAGAACATCGGCTTTCCGTTGCTGGCGCAAGGCATGCCAGGCGCTGAAATCCGGGCCAGGGTGGAAGAGACGGCGAAGCTTTTGCGGATCGACCATCTGCTCAACAAATCCGTCTCCGGGCTTGCCGGCGGCGACCGCCAGCGCGTAGCGCTCGGCCGCGCCATCGTGCGGCGGCCAAAGTGTTTCCTGATGGACGAGCCGCTCGGCACGCTCGACACCGAATTCCGCGACCTGATGGTCCATGAGCTGCGCGAACTGCACAACCGCATCCACGCCACCACCGTCTATGTCACGCATGACCAGATGGAAGCGATGTCGATGGCCGACAAGATCGCGGTGATGAACCATGGCGTCATCGAGCAGTTCGGCACGCCGCGCGAAATCTACGACCGGCCGGCAACGATGTTCGTCGCCGACTTCATCGGCTCGCCGCCGATGAATTTCCTCGGCTTCGGCGGCGGCCTTTCAAAGGGCGCCAGGGAAATTGTTGTGCAAGGCGCGAAGATGGCCGTGCCGGAGGTGCGGGAGGATATTGCGCCGGCCGAGATGGCGCTTGGCATCCGGCCGGAGCACATCCGTTTCGATGACGCTTCGAAGCTGCGCGGCGCCATTTATGGCACCGAATATCTCGGCACCACGCAGATTGTGGCAGTGGAGACGGCAGACGGCATCATCAAGGCCAGGGTACCGGCCGAAATCCGGCTCAATCCGGGCGATCATGTCGGCCTGGCGCTGAGCAGCGCGCGGCTGTCGCTGTTCGCAAAAGGATCCGGCCGTGCGGTGCGCACCGAAATCCATGACTCGGCTTCGCAGGGGAGAGCGCATCGTGGCTGACGTTCACATCAAGGGGGTGACCAAGGCCTTCGGCGAGCAAATCGCCATCGACAATCTCGACCTGCATATAGCCGACGGGGAATTCGTCGTGCTGCTCGGGCCGACCGGCGCCGGCAAGACGACGACGCTCAGGCTGATCGCCGGGCTGGAGCGGCCGGAAGCGGGCTCGATCCATATTGCCGGCCACGACACGACGACGCTGTCGCCGGCCGAGCGCGACACCGCTTTCGTCTTCCAGCAATATTCGCTCTATCCGCATCTGTCGGTCTACGACAACCTCGCCTTTCCACTGCGCTCGCCGGCGCGGAAAATGCCGGAGGACCAGATCCGCCGCCGCGTCGAGGAAGTGGCCAAGATGGTACGCATCCACCACAAGCTGAATAATCGCTCGATCAAACTGTCGGGCGGCGAGATGCAGCGCGTCGCCATCGGCCGCGCCTTGGTGCGCAAGCCGTCGATCTACCTGATGGACGAGCCGCTGTCGTCGCTCGACGCCAAACTGCGCGCCGATCTCAGGCTCGAGCTGAAGCGCATCCAGGCCGAACTCGGCGCCACAATGCTCTACGTCACCCACGACCAGATCGAAGCGATGACCATGGCCGACCGCATCGGCATTCTCGCCGACGGCGTGCTGGTGCAGATCGGTTCGCCGCGCACGATCTATTCTGAGCCGGCAAACCTTCACGTCGCGGCAAGGCTAGGCCAACCGGCAATCAATTTGTTGCCGGTCGGACTGCTGCCGGATGGCGGCGCGCCGGCGGGAACCAAGACGATCGGAGCGCGCACCGAACATCTTTCGATCGAGAAGGCGGCGAACGGCCATGCCGACGGCGTCGTCGATTGGGTCGAGCATCTCGGCGACCAGAACCATCTGCACGTGACGGTGGGGACCAAGAAGCTGGTGACGCTGACCGACCCCGACACCGACCTGGCGCAGGGCGACAAGATCATGATCCGCTATCGCTCGCCGCTGTATTTTGGCGCCGATGGGCGACGGCTGATGTGAGCGCTGCGCGAGTGTTTTCCTGGCACCTTTCAACCGGCAATTTCGGGCACCGGACTGGACCAATTCGATGAAGCATTTTTTCAATCGCAGGGATACGATCGTAACTGAGGCACTGGACGGCTTTCTCGGCACGACCGGCGCCGGCGATCTCGCTCGCCTCGACGGCTATCCCGAAATCAAGGTCGTCCTCCGTGCGGACTGGGATAAGAGCAAGGTCAGCATCATCTCCGGCGGCGGGGCCGGGCACGAACCCGCGCATGCCGGCTTCGTCGGCGTGGGCATGCTGACGGCGGCAGTATCAGGCGAGATCTTTGCTTCGCCGAGCGTGGAAGCAGTATTGGCCGCCATCCGCGCGGTAAGCGGTCCCGCCGGGTGCCTGCTGATCGTCAAGAACTACACCGGTGATCGCCTCAACTTCGGCTTGGCAGCCGAGAAGGCGCGCGCCGAAGGCTTCCGCGTCGAGATGGTGATCGTCGCCGACGACATTGCCCTGCCGGATATTGCCCAGCCGCGTGGCGTTGCCGGCACCTTGTTCGTGCACAAGATCGCCGGCCACCTGTCGGAAGCCGGCAACGATCTGGCGACGGTTGCCGCTACGGCGCGGGCCGCGGCGGTGGACATCGTTTCACTCGGCATATCGCTGTCGTCCTGCTCGATCCCCGGCCAGAGCCATGACGAAAGATTTGGCGCCGACGACGCCGAACTCGGCCTCGGCATTCATGGCGAACCGGGCGTTGAGCGGATTGCGGTGCAAAGTGCCGAAAGGCTGGTTGCGATCATGTCGGAGCGCCTTGCCGCGCGGCTCGATCCCGCCAGTGACTACGCCTTGCTGATCAACAATCTCGGTTCGGTGCCGCCGCTGGAAATGTTGCTTGTCACCAATGCGGTGTTGGCTTCACCGCTGGCACGAAAGGTGACGCTGACGATCGGGCCCGGGCAGCTTATGACGGCGCTCAACATGAACGGCTTTTCCCTGTCGCTGATCCGGCTCGATGCGCCTCGCGAAGTAGCCTTGCGGGCGCCGGTCGGCCCTCACGCCTGGCTGCCGGCAAGAGCCGTTCGCCCAGTGAGCGTCGTGCCGGTGGCCAAAGCCACCGGCCCGAACAACGCGTCAAAAGCCAGCCAGGATGCACGCACCGAGCAGTTGGTTGTCGCGGTCTGCGAACGGCTGATCTCGCTTGAAGGCGCGTTGAACGGACTGGATGCCAAGGCGGGAGACGGCGACACCGGATCGACTGTGGCGGCCGGTGCGCGGAGCGTGCTTAGCCGCCTTGAGACACTGCCGCTCGCCGACGCTGCCGCAACGCTCGCCACCGTCGGCGACATACTGAGTACCAGCATGGGCGGCTCCAGTGGCGTGCTGCTGTCGATCTTCTTAACCGCCGCCGCGCAGGCGTCGAAATCTGGCGAAACGCTTCCCAAGGCGCTTCTCGTCGGCCTGGATCGGATGTCCTTCCATGGCGGAGCGAGGGTCGGCGATCGCACGATGATCGATGCCCTGGAACCCGCCTTGAGGGCGTTGGATAGCGGCAGTCTGGAGGACGCGGCGGTCGCGGCGCGACGCGGCGCCGAGGCCACCGCGGCCATGCGCAAGGCCAAGGCCGGGCGGTCCGCCTATATTGGCAGCCAGCTCGACGGCGTGGTCGACCCCGGCGCCTTTGCCATCGCCGAGGTCTTCACTGCCCTCGCTGCGTTGCTCGAACCCGCTTGACTGGGGAAAAGAATGCTTCAATTGCCGGATATGCAATTTTCTCGTACTGCCGGCAGCGCGGAGGCCAGGAGCATGGGTGATATGGCGGTAGCGGATCTTTCCAGGCTAATCGAGGCGGCGGCAAACACCATCGCCGCCCATGCCGAAGAGCTGACCGGGCTCGACCAGGCGATCGGCGACGGCGACCATGGGCTCAACATGAAACGCGGCTTCGAGGCCGTGCGGGCCGAGGCCGGCGCGTTCGCGGCAAAGCCGTTGCCCGAGGCGCTGAAGGCGATCGGCACCAAACTGGTGATGACTGTCGGCGGAGCCTCCGGACCCCTGTTCGGCACGCTCTTCATGGCGCTCGGCAAGGAGATTTCCGCCGCGCCGGATCGCGCCAATCTGGCTGCGGCCTTCGGCAAGGCGATCGAAGCGGTGGCCGCCAGAGGCAAGTCGCAGGCCGGGCAAAAAACCATGCTCGATGTGCTGCAGCCGGTGCATGAGGCCCTGCTGCAGGGAAGGGCGGCAGCGGACATCGCCGAGGTCGCTGACAACGCAGCCGAGGCGACCGTGCCGATGAAGGCGTTGCGTGGGCGCGCCTCCTTCCTTGGCGACCGTTCGATCGGTCATATGGATGCCGGCGCACGCTCGACCGCGCTTCTGGTGCGGGCCGTAGCCGAGATAATCGAGAGGCGCGCATGAGCAATGTCGGCATCGTCATCGTATCGCATTCGCCGCTGGTCGCCGAAGGCACCGCCGATATGGTGCGGCAGATGGTCGGCGACGAAGTGCCGCTTGCATGGTGCGGCGGAAACGGCCATGGCGGGCTGGGAACCAATGTCGAGGCGATCATGGGCGCCATCGACAAGGCCTGGTCGGAGGCGGGTGTCGCCATCCTCGTCGATCTCGGCGGCGCCGAGACCAATAGCGAGATGGCGGTCGAGATGATCGGCGAACCACGCGCCCAGAAGATCATCGTCTGCAATGCGCCGATCGTCGAAGGCGCGGTGATGGCGGCGACCGAGGCTTCCGGCGGCGCCTCGCTCAAGGAAGTGGTGGCGACGGCGCACGAACTGTCGCCGTCGTGAGTGAACGGGAACTTTGACAAGCATGTCCGCAGCAGCCGAAGCCAGCGTCCTGATCACACATGAGGTGGGACTGCATGCGCGTCCTTCGGTGAAGTTCACCAAGCTTGCCAAGACGTTTTCGGCCGACGTCGAGATTGCGCTCGCCGCCAACGGGCCATGGTTCGACGCCAAGAGCATCGTCAAGGTGATGGCTGCGAAAGCGCCGAAAGGCACTGTCCTGCATATCAGGGCCAGAGGCGACGGCGCCGGCGAGGCCGTCGGGGCACTGGTCGAGCTGGTGCGGCGCGATTTCGACGAAGGCAAGGACCATGCCCGAACCGCTTAGGCTGCAGGGCATTTCGGCATCGGCCGGCTATGCCGAGGGGCCGCTGTTCGACCTCGACCAGGCTGCTGTGCGTTATGTCCGCAAGGCGACTGCCGCGGACGAGAAAGCGGCGCTTGAGGCCGCCATCTCCATTGCCGCAGGCCGGCTCGCGATATTGATCGAAACCAGCGACAGCGAGGCGTCCGATATCCTCGAATTCCAGCTCGCCATGCTGGAGGACGATGCGCTGACCGCCCCGGCCTTTTCGCACATCGCCGAGGGCATGGCCGCTGATGTGGCTTGGCGGCAGGCACTCGACGCCGAAATCGCCGGCTACGAAACATCCGAGCAGGACTATTTCCGTGCCCGCGCCGCCGACATGCGCGATATACGCGACCAGGTGCTGCGCGCACTGACCGGGGGCGGCGACATTGCCGCGCCGGCGGGCGCGATCCTCTACGGCGAGGATATCGCACCGACGCGCTTCCTCGAAACCGACTGGAGTGCGGGCGGCGGCATTGCGCTGAAAGCCGGAAGTGCCGCAAGCCATGTCGCCATGCTGGCGCGCTCGCGCGGCGTGCCAATGATAGTAGCGCTGGGGCCGGCCGAACTCGGTGCTTCGCCGGCTCACCTTGCCGAAATCGCGCTGCTCGATGCCGAACATGGCGGCATCGTATTGGCACCTTCGAAAGCGGAGATCGCCATATTCCGGCGATCGTCGTTGTCTTTCGCGGCGCATCGCGGCAAAGCGGCAGCCTATCTGACAAGGCCTGCGGCAACGAAGACCGGCATAGCGGTCCGGGTGCAGGTGAATATCGCCGATCCGTCCGATGTCGACAGCATCGATGCTGCGACGTGCGACGGCGTCGGGCTGATGCGGACCGAATTCCTGGTCGGCAAGACGCTGCCGGACGAGGAGACGCAATATCGCGCCTACCGCAAAGTGCTGGAATGGGCAGGCGACAGGCCGGTGACGATCCGAACCGTCGATGCTGGCGGCGATAAGCCTGTGCCGGGCCTGACCGTCGAGGAATGTAATCCATTCCTTGGCCTGCGCGGGATCAGGCTGTCGCTGGCGCGTCCGGAGGTCTTTCGCATACAGATCCGCGCCTTGCTACGTGCCGCCATGCACGGCAATCTGAAGGTGATGTTCCCGATGATCGCCGTCCCGGAAGAATATGAACGCGCGACGGCGCTGTTCGCGGAAGAGCAGGCTGACCTTTTCGCGCGCGGCATCGCGCACAAAATGCCGCCGCTTGGCATCATGGTCGAGGTGCCGTCGGTGGCCATCGTACCGGAGGTATTCGCCGAGGCCGCTTTCTTCTCGATCGGTTCAAATGATTTGACCCAATATGTGATGGCCGCCGCTCGCGACAACATTTCTGTCGCACATCTGAATTCCGTCAGGCACCCGGCCGTGCTCCGGCTGATCGCCTCCGTTGCCGCCTTCGGCCGCGAGCATAATATCCCGGTCAGCCTGTGTGGCGATGCCGGCGGCGACCCCGCCTCGATCCCGGCGCTGCTCGAAACCGGCCTGCGTGACCTCTCCGTCGCTCCCGCCCAACTCGCGATGGCCAAGGCGGCCATCGCGGACGTTTCGATCTAGGGCCCCGGCATGGCAGACAAGGCGTCGCAATCCGGCCCCGAAGAGACTATCCGCGCCTACAAGACGATCCTGTCGCAGGTGATCGACCAGCGCCCATCCGGCATGCGCCAGCGCCTCGCCGACGCGCTCGGCAAGCACCGCAGCTTCGTCACGCAGATTTCCAGCCCGGCCTATTCGACGCCGATACCATCGAAGCATTTGCCGGCTATCTTCTCCGTCTGCCATTTCAGCCCGGCCGAACGTGATCATTTCCTTGAAGCATATCATCGGGCGCATCCGGGAAAGATGTCGCTGGCCGCAGGCATGCGGAAGACACGCCATGTCTCGCTGATCGTTCCCGATTTCGGCGACGATAAGCAGAATGCGGCGCTCGACCGGGCGGTCAATGATTTCATCCAGAAGATCACCAGCATCGCCGGCAAGGGCAGCTGACGCTGGGCTATTTCGGGAGGACAGCCATGAAGAAATTTCTGAATTCGGTCGACACGGTGCTGACCGAGAGCCTCGACGGCTTCGTTGCCGCGCATGCCGACATTCTGGCGCTTGGCGAGGAACACAAATTTGTCCGCCGCAAGCTGCTCAAATCGGGCAAGGTGGCGCTGATCTCCGGTGGCGGCTCGGGTCACGAGCCGCTGCATGGCGGGTTCGTCGGGCACGGCATGCTGGATGCCGCCTGCCCCGGGCAGGTGTTCACCTCGCCGACGCCGGACCAGATGATGGCGGCCGTGGAAGCCGTCAATACGGGCGCCGGCTGCCTGTTCATCGTCAAGAACTACGAGGGCGACGTGATGAATTTCGACATGGCCGCTGAAATGTCGGAAGGCGTGATGCAAATCGTGACCAATGACGACGTCGCGGTCGAAAACTCGTCCTACACCACCGGCCGGCGCGGCGTCGCCGGTACGCTGGTGGTCGAGAAGATCGTCGGCGCGGCGGCCGAACAAGGCATGCCACTGGAGTCTTTGAAGGCGCTGGGCGAGCGCGTCAACGGCGCAACGCGCTCGATGGGCGTGGCGCTGACCAGTTGCACCGTGCCGGCGGCGGGCAAGCCGACCTTCGACATCGGCGACGGCGAGATGGAGTTCGGGGTCGGCATCCATGGCGAGCCCGGAAGGCGGCGCGACACGTTGAAGAGCGCCGACGCTATCGTCGAGGAGATCTGTACCGCGATCCTCGGCGATCTGGGCGACGGCGCCAAAGGCCGGGCGCTGCTCTTCGTCAACGGCTTTGGCGGCACGCCGCTGATGGAGCTTTATCTGATGTACAACAGCGCCCGCAAAACCTTCGAGAAGCACGGCGTGACGGTGACCCGGTCGCTGGTTGGCTCCTATGTGACTTCGCTCGACATGGCCGGCTGCTCGATCACGCTGAGCATGTTCGACGCCGAGACGGCAGTGTTTTGGGATGCGCCTGTGCACACCGCCGCGCTGCGCTGGGGCATGTAGCGGCGGAGAATGCCTCAGAGATAGTCGGTGATAAGACCGACAGCAGCAGCGTGGTGCATCGCCAGACTGTTGTCCTCCTCACCCTAGGTAAGATAAGGGACTCAGCGGGCTTGCGGAGTTGGGGCATGCGTTACAATTGGGATCGGGCGCCGACAGGTTTCGAGCGTCATGGGAAAATGCTGGCAGCCGCCTTGCTGATCGCCGGCGGGGTTTGCCTCATGCTCGCTGCGCTGCCGCTTTAGGAATCAACTCGAGTAGCAGATTATTTCTCAGCGGGTTGTCTCAACGCGCCTGCCCTGTCACGGCTATGAAACGGCGGTCACGCCCTTCAAATCCCTGGCTGAAACGCTGCACGAGTACGACAAGCACGCCTGCTTTGCGGTCGGGGGTGAATGCGTAAGATTCCGACAGGCTGTAGGAAGTCGGGCAATTCCTCGAACCCGGCACCGCCCTGTCCTCATGCAGCAGCTTGATCGGCTTGCCGTCCTGACCCTGCAGCGTCAGGCGAAAGCCGAGCGCCTTGCCGGTCGTTTCGCCTTGCTGCGTCCTGTCGAAACTCGATGAACAATCCGCCGTGCTGTCGGCAAGGATCTGGTCGAGCTGAATGGTCGAGATGCCAAGCTCGTCATAAGTCGGCCAAAGCCATTTCTGCGAGACTTGCTCGAGGCGCGCAATGTCGTTGTAGGCGACCATGTCGTCGGGAAAGGTGAATTTGTCGAAGCCCGTCCGCTCGCCGCGCAGTGCGATGGCATATTTGGCCAGCAACGGCGCTGCCAGCTCGGCGGCCTGTGCCCTCGCCTGCGCAAGTGTCAGCGTCGAATCCTCCGTCTCGTCAACGATGAGGATCGGCTTGCCGCCGACGAACTCATCGGTGCGGGTGTCGATGATTTCGATCTCCGACCAGCCCGAATCCGAAGCACCGGCATCGAGCGTGCCGTACTGCTCGAAGGCGAAATAGTTGCCGTCGGGCGAAAAGCCGATGATGCGCCGTGCCGCCGCATCGCCGGCCTGAGCAGCTGAAGCGAGTGCGAACGCCAGCGTCGCAACGACGGCAAATCCAAGCTCGTATCGCAGTTTCATCGCGCCCTGCCCCCAATGTCGAAAATTCGGCCGTATCAGCCCCGCAGGCCACGACGACCCTGCATTTGCGGCCGAATTAGACCGACGGCAAACGAAAAGCACAAATACATGGTTACAGAAAGCAGCATACGCTATTTCAAGGACAGCAAACATTCCTGGGGAGCAAGCTGGATGGCGTCACGCTACCACGAGGTCTATGATGGCTGGAAACGCGACCCGGAAAAATTCTGGGCCGATGCCGCCGGCGCAATCGACTGGTTCTCGCCCTTCGAGACCGTGTTCGATGCCAATGCCGGCGTCTATGGCCGGTGGTTCAATGGTGCCTCGTGCAACACCTGCTTCAATGCCGTCGATCGTCATGTGGCGGACGGCCGCGCCGACCAAATAGCGCTTATTCATGACAGCGCGATTTCGGGCACAATCAGGAAATTCACCTATGCCGAGTTGAAGCGCGAGGTGGTCGCACTGACCTCGGTACTCAAGAATCGCGGCATCCAAAAAGGCGATCGCGTCATCATCTACATGCCGATGGTGCCGGAAGCAGCCTTCGCCATGCTTGCCTGCGCGCGGATCGGCGCCGTGCATTCAGTGGTCTTCGGCGGTTTTGCCTCACATGAGCTCGCCACGCGCATCGACGATGCCAAGCCGAAGCTGATCATCTCGGCGTCCTGCGGCCTGGAGCCCGCGCGTGTCGTTGCCTATAAGCCGCTGCTCGACAAGGCGATCGAGATGTCGCGGCACAAGCCCGAAGCCTGCCTCATCCTGCAGCGCGACCAATTGCGCTGCGAGCTCAGGGAAAACTACGACATCGACTATGCCGACGCTGTGGCGCGGGAGCGGGCCGCGGGTGCCAATGTCGACTGCGTTCCGGTGCTTGCCACCGATCCGCTCTACATCATCTACACGTCCGGCACGACCGGCCAGCCAAAGGGCATCGTGCGCGACAATGGCGGCCACATGGTCGCGTTGAAATGGTCGATGGAAAACGAGTTCGGTGTGAAACCCGGCGAAGTGTTCTGGGCGGCTTCGGACGTCGGCTGGGTGGTCGGCCACTCCTACATCGTCTACGGCCCGCTGCTGCATGGCTGCACGACGGTGCTGTTCGAAGGCAAGCCGGTCGGCACGCCCGATGCCGGCACCTATTGGCGTGTGATCGCCGAGCATGGCGTGGTCGCACTTTTCACCGCGCCAACCGCCTTCCGCGCCATCAAGGGACAGGACCCGAGGGGCGAGTTCGTCCCGAAACACGATCTGTCCCGGTTCCGCACGCTGTTCCTTGCCGGCGAGCGCGCCGATGCGGAAACCATCAAATGGGCCGAGCAGAAATTAAACCTGCCGGTGATCGACCACTGGTGGCAGACCGAGACCGGTTCGCCGATGACCATCAATCCCGCCGGACTGGGCCTGCTGCCTGTCAAATACGGCTCGCCCGGCATGCCGATGCCCGGCTACGACATTCGCGTGCTCGACGATGCCGGGCATGCGGTCAAGCGCGGCACACTGGGCAACGTTGTGGTCAAACTGCCATTACCGCCCGGCTGTCTGCCGACGCTGTGGAATGCCGACGAGCGGTTTCGCCAAGCCTATCTCGAGGAGTTCCCCGGCTTCTACAAAACGGCGGATGCCGGCATGATGGACGAGGACGGCTATCTCTATGTCATGGCCCGCACCGACGACATCATCAACGTCGCCGGCCACCGGCTGTCGACCGGCGCCATGGAGGAGGTGTTGGCCGCGCATCCCGACGTTGCCGAATGCGCCGTCGTCGGCATCGCCGATGCGATGAAAGGCCAGGTTCCGCTCGGCTTCGTCGTGCTGAATGCCGGCGTCGACCGCGACGCGGGCATCATCGAAAACGAGGTGGTCGCGCTGGTGCGCGAACGGATCGGCCCGGTCGCCGCCTTCAAGACGGTGGTGACGATCAAGCGCCTGCCGAAGACGCGCTCCGGCAAGATCCTGCGCGGCACCATGCAGAAGATCGCCGACAAGGAGAAATGGAGCATGCCGGCGACGATCGACGACCCCGCCATCCTCGACGAGATCACCGCCGCGCTGAACGGCCGTGGCATCGGCCTGTAAGACGCCGAAGCCGAGTTGCGTCCGAAGCTCCGGTATGGAACGACCGGTGCCAGACATGGTATCCACGCGCTGCGTCGCCAGGTTGTTTCGAGATCGAGGCGCATTCATAGCCATACGAGACGCCATTCGTGACCTTGTTCCAGCGATCGAGAAAGCCCCGGACCGTGGCGCGCCAGCGGCTCGAGATGGATCTGCAGGACACGGTCGTCTATGCGATCGGCGACGTGCATGGCTGCTATAAGGAGCTTCGCTCCCTGGAGCAGAACATCCTGGTCGATTCTGCGTCTTTCGAAAGGCGCAAGCTCATCATCATGCTCGGCGACTACGTCGATCGTGGCCCCCAGTCGGCGCGCGTGCTCGATCATCTGCTGGCGCCGCCACTCCAAGGCTTCCAGCGCGTCTGCCTTGCCGGCAACCACGAAGTCGTGATGCTGAACTACCTCGACGGGATCATTTCGAGAGAATCGTGGCTGGCGATAGGTGGCCTGCAAACGCTGTTTTCCTACGGCGTTGATCCGTCGCGCATGGCCGATCTCTACGGTTCAAGCGAGGAGGTCGACCGGCGCATCCGGGAGATCATTCCAGCCGGCCATGTCAGCTTCATGCGTGCGCTGCCGGTCATGGTCTATTCGGCCAAATTCGTGTTCGTACACGCCGGCATCAGGCCCGGCATCGAGCTGGCCGCGCAAGACGAGGACGACCTGCTCAACATCCGCTCGGAGTTCTTCGAAGCCGCGCATCTTCTCGAACGTTATGTCGTGCACGGGCATACGCCGGTCGACATTCCGAAGCTTGAGGGACGCCGGCTTGGCATAGACACCGGCGCCTTCCAAACCGGCCAGCTGGCCGCCCTCAGGATCGTCGACAACCGCGCGAGGCTGATATTTTCCTAGAGCGGGAAGGTCTCAAGCCGCCTGCTCATGAGTGGGTGTAAAGCGCTGGGTTGTCTTGCTCGCTCGGACGCCAGCAGCGTCGCATCTCCCAACCGTGATGGCTTAAAACACTGCGAGGTACTTCAGCAGCGAAATGATGCCAATAATGATCACGACAATCTGGGCAATCTGACGAGTGCGACCATCAAGCGGCAGCCGATTGACCAGATACAGCACCAGAATGATGACAAGGAAAGTGATCAGAATGCTGATCAACGGAGTGCCGGCCATTGTCCCTCACTGTATGAAACGTAGAAAAAAGCCAGCACACCGCGTCGAGTGAAGATTGCCCATGCTTGTTCGAGCCGTAGCACCTGACAAGTGATTCGAACAGCCTGGCTGGCGGTGTCGAAGGCTGTCTGGCACGCCACAGAACCTTAACCTCTTTAAATCGTTTTAAATCCGAGAAGGGATATCAACCATTCCTTCAAAGGAGATTTATGAACAAGATATGTGGCGACGGTCGACTACAAGCCGTGGATGAAGCGGAAATCCAACCGCAATCGCAATTTTTCGCGCAACGATGGCGTAAACTGGATCGGTCATCGCGGCTATCGTGAATACCATCGCGGTTATCGCCGTCATGGTGACTACTGGTTTCCTCTGGCGGCCTTCGCTGCCGGCGCGGTGATCAGCGGCGTGATCATTAACAACAACCAGAACCCGGTCGATCGCGGCGATTCGCATGTACAGTGGTGCTACGACCGATACCGGAGCTATCGAGCTTCAGACGATACATTCCAGCCTAGCTATGGCCCTCGGCAGCAGTGTAATTCGCCGTACTGAAACGTAAGGTTTTTGACCGCATCAACAACCTCGCATCGCGCGGGGTTTTCGTAGCGGCGCCAAGGCGGCGATGGAAAAGCGAAAGTAGCGTGGATCTCGGCTTGAGTGTCTATTCCAGACGGAATTCGACAGCGTGCGCTTCAGCCTCGGCAATGAGGCCGCCGTCGACGGCGGCTTCGAACGCTTTGGCAAAATACTGATCATCGGAAGTCTGGTGATCCTGGCCCGAAAGATCGATCGGATACGCGCCGATCACCCGGCCCGTAATTTTCTCGATTACTGTCACCGTCCGCTGCATTGGTTTCTTCTTCAATTAAACGGAATCTATAGCACAGAGAATAGGAACATCAGCGGCAGCCGCTCGCGAGCGGCTTCGCAACGTTCGAGCTACACCACCTGAGGGGACACGACCTTCAAGGCGATATTCGGAACAGCCGCTTGAAACGCATGCCAAGCACCAAACTATGCTGCTTTCGGCATCCGCGACGTGAACGTCGCTCTGGTAATGGCAATCGTCGTGCCAGTATTGCCCGTGACCGTGTCAATGCGTGCTTCAAGCTGTTTGACAAGCGCCTCGACGATCGCTGTCCCCAGTCCCGCACCTGGAATGTCGCGAACGGGTTTGCCCCACCCGTTGTCCGATACGGTCAACTTCCAATCCTCCGCATCGGTCTCATAGGTCACCAAGATCAGCGACCTTTTCTGTCGAGAATGCATACTTGATGGCGTTGAGAACGAGCTCGGTAACGATCAGGCCAAGGCTGACCGCCTTCTGGGAATCTATCCTTCCATTTTCCGCCATAACGTTTACAGCAATAGCCTGTGCTTCCCCGATCATCGAAGCGGCCAAACTACTGCAAAGCTTCGACAGATAAGAACCAACCTCGATTTCGTCGGCACCGGTTGAGGCATGGAGATGCCGCTGCACTTCTGCTACCGACAGCACGCGTTGATGGGCATCCTTCAGGTGCTGCCGCGTTTCATCTGAGGTGACGGACCGGGCCTTCAGCAGCAAAATGCTGGCGATGATCTGCAAGCTGTTGGCGACCCGGTGCTCCATTTCGCGCAGCAGCACATCTCTGCCGCAGCAGGTCTTCGGTGCGGCCGAGAAGTTCTTCCTTTTCCCTTTCTATGGCGCGGCGCGCCGTGATGTCATTGAAGGCGAGCAGGATGGTCGCGGCTGAACTGTGGTCGTAAAGGACCTTCCGCGCGTTGAGCAGCATCGTGCGCCGGCCGATATCGGGGAAATCATGCTCGACCTCGAAGCCGTCCATGGCGGTCTTCTCGGGAATGATCGTCTCCAAGAGCAGGTGAAGCGCTGGAATGTCCCACTGGCCGTCGCCCAGCGCGTAGAGCAGCGAGCCGTGCGTCTGCTCGGGGTCGACCCTGAAGGTCTGATAGAAGGAGTGGTTGGCCGCCAGCACGCGAAAGTTCTCATCGAGAACGAGGAAGGGTTCGACCATCGTATTGACGATGGCCTGTGCCAGCGTCTGCGCGTCTTCGATATTCGCAATGGGATGGAACATAGGCTTCGAGGCCAATCCAGGGGCTGTTTCCCCTTGATTTTCTTTCTACCGGGTCGCCAGGCACCTGTCGCGAATTGAATCGGCCTGACACGAGTGAGCGGCCGGTCCGTGCGCACAATTGTTTTAGGAATGGCCTTAGGACACCCGAGGCGCTAACACCGGCTCGATGATTCCAGCACTCGACCTCCCGGAAAATACTCTCGAGCTCGACGATGATGCGCTGTTGGATGTCGTGCAGCGGCAGACGGTGCGCTATTTCTGGGAAGGCGCGCATCCCGTCAGCGGTCTTGCCCGCGACCGGCAAAAGACCACAGGTGATCCTGCCAACGATCTGGTGACGATCGGGGGGGCCGGTTTTGGCATTGCAGCCATCATCGTTGCGGTCGAGCGGGGATGGATCGACCGCACCGTGGCTTTGCTGCGATTGCACGGCATGCTCGATTTCTTGGAGAACTCCCCGCGCTACCACGGCGTTTTTCCGCATTTTATCAACGGGCGAACTGGTGCGACGATCCCGTTTCGTCGCAAGGACGACGGCGCTGATCTCGTCGAAACCACCTTCCTGTTTCAGGGTCTGATTTGCGCCCGTGAGTATTTCGCCGGGATGACAACTGGCGAAGTGCGCCTACGCCAGCGCGTGGACGCGCTGTTGCTACAGGCCGAATGGAACTGGTTTACACGCGGCGCTCGGCAACTCATGTGGCATTGGAGCCCTAATTTTGGCTGGGCGATGGACAGCCCGATCAGGGGTTGGAACGAATGCCTGCTCACTTTCGTGCTGGCGGCGGGATCGGCGCGCCACCCTATTGATCCGGGAATCTATCACGAGGGTTTTGCTGTAGGACCTGGCTTTCGAAACGGGCGCGACCATGACGGGATCGTGCTGCCGTTGGGAATGAATTCTGGTGGCCCGCTCTTCTTTTCGCACTATTCTTTCTGCGGGCTCGATCCCCGGGGCCTAAGTGACCGCTACGCCGATTACTGGCAACAGAACGTCAGTCATACGCAGATCAATTATCGGCATTGCGTTCGCAATCCCCATAGCCATTTGGGATATGGACCGGACTGCTGGGGTCTGACCGCGAGCCATGGGCCGCGAGGATACGTCGCGCATGCACCCGACAGGGACTTTGGCGTGATCACTCCGTCTGCTGCCCTGTCGAGCTTTCCCTATGCCCCGGCGGAGGCGATGCGCGCACTGCGTGGCTTCCTGGGCAAGCCTCGAAAACGCATATGGGGCCGCTTCGGCTTTGTTGACGCGTTTTGCGAAAGCCGCAACTGGTACTCCCGAATCTATCTGGCGATCAATCAGGGGCCGATCATCGCGATGATCGAGAACCATCGTACAGGGCTGTTGTGGCGGCTTTTCATGAGGGCGCCGGAAGTGCGCAGAGGCTTGGAGAGGCTTAGCTTCATCAGCAAGCATCTCAGAATGTCAACACCCTAATAGATCTTTGCGACGCCGGGTGATTCCGCTTCGGTGCAAAAATGCTCGAAACGCGCGGACCGCACTCAGGCAGCCGCCTTTGTGCGCGCTTCCGATTTTTCCAGATAATAGCTCGAATATTTGTCGAAGAATTTTTCCGAGCCGCCGATCGCGCCATACTTGGCGAGTTTCTTCAGCTCGACCTTGTTCAGGACCGCGCCAATGATCTTCTTCGCGATGTAGGGTTCCGAGCTGAGCATCGATTGCACCATCGCACGCGGCGTGCGTCCCCACTCGGTGACCAGCACGAAGCCGTCGACAAGCGGAGCGAAGGCCTTGGCGTCGACGACGGGCCCGAGCGGCGGCAGATCGACGATGATGTACTCGAAGGTTTCCTTCGCGTTGTCGATGAAGCGCCGCATGCCGGCCGAAGACAGAAGCTCGCTGGTATGCGAAAACTGGCCACGCAGGACGGCCGGGATGATCGCCAGTTTGGTCTGCCGGTCGATCTTGCCGACCGACTGCCAGGTCTGCCCGCTCACCACCGCTTCCATCAAGCCCTGCTCGGCCTCCATGCCGAGGCTGCGGCTGAGGCCGGGATTGCGCAAGTCGCCGTCGATCAGCAGCGTTTTCGATCCGTTGGCGGCAAGCAGCCCGGCAAGATTGGCCGCCACCGTCGACTTGCCTTCGCCCGGAAGCACCGAGACCACGCCGATGACCCGGCTGCCCTGGCCTTCTATCACGACGTCGAAGGCGATCTTTGCGTTGCGCAGCGTCTCGGAGAACATCGATGCCGGTGCATCGACGGTTACCCGCATGCGCGCACGTTTTTCGGCTGCCGACAATGTTTTGGAGGGCTGGGATTTGGAGGACTTGACGGTCTTGGATTCAACGACTTTGACGTCAGGCTGACCGCCATTGCGCTGGTCATCCTTGCCAGCCTTGCCGATGACCGGGAGATAGCCGAGGAATTTGAGGCCGACACGGTCGCGCACATCCTCGCCGGTCCTGAAGAAGCGTTCCCTGAATTCATTCAGACCACCAACCCCTGCCCCCATCATTATGCCAAGCGCCAGCGAGAGCCCCAGCACGATGGCCGTTCGCGGGGTTGCGGCCGACTGTGGCATCGTCGCGTCCGAGATGACCCGGATCTTGCCGACTGGGAAGGATTGCTGTTGGGCGGCCTCCTCATAGCGGTTCAGGAATGTCTGGTAGAGTGTCGAGAGCGCCGTCGCCTTCTGGTCCAGTTCACGCAACTTGACCTGCGACTGGTTGTCGATGGAGCTCTTGCCTGCCGCCAGGGCGACATTTGCGCGGAGCGCGGTTTCGCGCGCCAGAGCGACCTCGTATTCGTTGCGGTAGCTTTCGGTCAGTTGCTTCAGCTCGCCGAAAATCTGCGCCGATATGTCGGCCTTCTCCTTGGCGAGCGCGACGGCCTGCGGATGTTGCGGGCCGAAATTGGCTTCGACGTCCTGCTGCCGCTTGGCGACTGTGAGATAGCGGTTCTTCAGCGTCGTGATGACGGAGCTGCTCGGCTGGTCGTTCGATAT
Organism: Mesorhizobium sp. M0923; assembly: GCF_040319365.1. NCBI lineage: Bacteria > Pseudomonadati > Pseudomonadota > Alphaproteobacteria > Hyphomicrobiales > Phyllobacteriaceae > Mesorhizobium > Mesorhizobium sp. M0923. The sequence continues at coordinate 372,890 of NZ_JAMYNW010000004.1, forward strand.
CGCGGCGTCCTTGAACGCATTGTCCGAGCCGCTTTCGACGATCGACTTGTACTGCTGATAGCGGGCGCCGGCACGTGCGGTATCGGCCTGTGCGACGATCAGCTGAGTGTTGAGATCGGACAGTTGCTTGTCGCTGATCAGCTGGCCGTCATTGACGGCCAATCCATGTTCGGCCCTGAACTTTTCGACCGCCAGTGCGGCCGCTTGGGAGCTCTCACGAAGCTCGGTCAGCCGGCCCTGCAGCCAGACAGCCGCCCGCTCGGTCGCGTCGAAGCTGGCATCAAGCTGATCGGCGAGATAGGCGTCGGCATAGGCCTTGGTGATGGCGGTCGCAAGCGCCGGATCCGTCGCCTGAAAGGAGATGCTGATGACAAAGCTTCGGCCGATCCGCTCGGCATCGAGTTGGTTCTGCAGTTTGAAGATTGCGTAGTCGCGGGACGACGACGATGCGGTGATCGCGTCACGCGTCGCGGCATCAAGCTGAGTGACATCGGTTGTGCTCGCGGCGCGCTTGGGGCGGACAGACTGGATGATACCGCGTACAAAGCTTGCGACCTTAGACAGGGCCGATGTCGGAGGGTTCATGAAAGCGTCGTTCTGATCGAGCTTCAGCTTGTCGACGACCACCCCCGCCAGCCTGGCCGACTGTAGAATTTCGATCTGGCTCAGAACGGCGGAGTCGGTCTGCATGCTGACCGACGCCGCCGAAATATCGTCGACGACCTTGTTCAATCCTTCGTCGATCAGCACGCTGCTCGTCGCCACATAGGTAGGAGGCGTGGTCTGCAAATAGAGCACGCCGAGAAAGAGACCGATGATGGCGCAGGCGGCAACCACTTTCGCCTGCCGCGCGGCCATGCCAAGCAGACGCTCGATGTCGATGAAGTCTTCGGCGTTTGCCGCACTCGAAGTCGGCAATGGCGTCCTCTTGTCGACAGGAAAATTGGCATAGTTCATCTTCGGTCCAATTCTAGTTTGCAGGCGCTACCGCCTCGAAGATCGGCACATAGGGTGCAAACCTTGCGCCGGACAGTGCGCGTTACGCGCGGCGCAACGGCCTGTCCTGCGTCATCAGCCGCACCCACAATGCCTCGAAAAAATGGACATTATGCGGCTTCTTCCCGACGCTGATGCGACCGGACGAATTCCTGCAGCATCTCGAAGATCGGACCCTTCATGTCCTCACGCGCCAGCGCGAAAGCGACATTGGCCTGGATGAAGCCCTCCTTCGAACCGCAGTCGAACATGCGGCCGTTGAAAGGCTGGGCGAAGAAGGCCTGCGTCTGTGCGAGACGCACCATTGCGTCGGTCAGTTGGATCTCGTTGCCGGCGCCGCGTTGCTGGCTGCCCAGCAGCGAGAATATCTCGGGCTGCAGGATGTAGCGGCCGTTGATGTAGAAGTTCGACGGCGCGTTGGCCGGTGCCGGCTTTTCGACCATGGCCGTCACCTCGAAGCCGGTGCCGACATCCGCGCCGCGCCCGACAATGCCGTATTTGTTGGTCTCGGTCGGATCGCAACGCTCGACGGCGATAACGTTTGCGCCAGTCTGCGCATAAAGATCGGCGACTTCGGCAAGACACCCTCGCCCGCCAAAGGACACCATATCCGGCAACAGCAACGCGAAAGGTTCGTCGCCGATGACCTCTCGCGCGCACCAGACGGCGTGGCCGAGGCCTTGCGGCGACTGCTGACGGATGAAGCTCGTCGCGCCGGCGACGGGAAGCAGGCTCTCGAGTGATTCGAGCTGCGCCTTCTTGCCGCTCTGCTCCAGGGTTCCGATCAGTTCAGGATGCAGATCGAAATAGTCCTCGATCACCGCCTTGTTGCGGCCGGTGACGAAGACGATGTGCTCGATGCCGGCCTCGAATGCCTCGTCCACCGCATATTGCACCACAGGCTTGTCGACCACCGGCAGCATTTCCTTCGGCATGGATTTGGTCGCCGGCAGGAACCGCGTTCCAAGCCCCGCCACCGGTATGACTGCCTTCCTGACTTTTTTCATTGCATGTTCCTTCTGAGGAGATCGATTTCAACCCTGTCGCAGGCGGCGAAATTTGTCTTCATTCGCCTGCAGCCCTTTACCTCCCCGCCACCACGGCAAACTGTGCCGCTACCCTTCGCAGCCGGACGGCGATCGGCATGCTCATATGCCGAACCGCCGCCGGATCGCTGAGCGCCGTCCATATCGCCTTGAGCGGGGACCGCGCCTTGATGTGCTGAACCAGCGACAGGAATGATGCCGCCCGCCGCAGGCTGCGAGCGCGCCTGGCGAACGCCGCCGCGGCCGCAGCATCCATGGAATGGGTCGCGGCGAAGGTGGCATCGGCCCGGCGCATCGCCTCGACGTGATGAAGTTCGAGCACCCGGGAGATGGAACCGGTGCGAATGTGGTAAATATAGCCCGTCGTCGGCTCGACCACGCATTTGCCGCCTTTGGCCAGAGCACTGGCCAGGAGGATGTAGTCTTCGCCAATGATCAGGCTTTCATCGTAACGAAGCCCGTTCTCGTTCAGGAACCGGCGCTGGAAGATCGGCTTGAGATAGCCGAGATTGAACCTCGATTCGAAGAGGACATTGCCGCCGATGTAATCCGCCAGCGAGATTTCACTGAGCCCTTCCAGATAGTCGGCCGGGAACATCGTCTCTTCCGCAACGCCGTCCTCCCGAACGACCTGCAGATTATCGACCGCGATCTCGGCGCCGGCTTTTTCCGCGCGTTCGATCATGGTGCAGATTCGCCCGGGATAGACCGCGTCGTCGGAATCGAGAACCGCTACCCACCTGCCGCGGGCAAGCTCAAGGCCGGCATTCCTGGCGCCGCCAGGCCCACGGTTTTGCTCAAGCGCGACAACGCGTACGATGTCTTCGGGGTAGGATCTCGCCAGGTCGAGCGTCCGGTCGCGCGACTTGTCGTCGACGACGATGACCTCGAGGCTGACATTGCGCTGGGCGACGGCGCTGGCAATCGCCCGATCGATGGTCGCCTCGGCATTGTAGGCGGCAATCACGAAGCTCACGTCAGGCTGCACGCTTGCCCCCTTGCTGCGGCGAAGACAGGCCGTATTGGCGGATTTCACGAACCCCGACGAGGCCGCTGACGACGCCGACATGCATAATGCCGCGAAGGACGCTGCGGTTCCGTCGGACGGGGTCGATGGCGACCGGAATTGCCGACAGGAAACTATAGCCGGCCTTTGCCGCGGCAATGCCGACCTGCTTGAGCCGGGCAAGGCCGCGCGCGTTGCGCCCCAGGAGGTGACCATGCGTCTGCCCGACGCGGAACCGGCGGCGGCCGAGCCAGTCGAATGCCGCCCTGGCAGGCGGCACCACTTCATCGACCCAAGCCTCTGGCGAAAAGGCGATACTGCCGCCGGCCTTGACCATCTGGTCGAAGAATTCCGTATCTTCGCCGCCGGTCTGGCCACGTGCCAGGCTGAAGCGCCGGCCGCGCAGGCTCTCAGCGCCAATTCTGAGCAGGACGTTGCAGGTGTAGCCGGTGCGGATCTCGCCGCGCACCCAGACCGGCGAGGTCGAGTGGAAATCGCCTTTGCGCATCCAGTCGGGCGCATCCGGCAGGTAACGGGCTTGCACCGGCCCGAGCACGGCCGCAGCACCAGTTGCTTCCACCGCCGCCACCAGTTCGGCAAGCCAGCCAGCGGTGGCCGTCTCGTCGTCGTCGATAAAGGCGACGAAATCCGCCGCACTGGCATCGAGGCAAGCGTTGCGCGCGATCGAAATGTTGCGGGCCGGGGCGTGCCGGTAGGTCACCGGCAGCTTCAACTCCCCCGCTAGCTTGGCGACCAGCGTTTCGGCCGTCGGCGTATCGTCGTTGTCCGCGATGATGACACCGACATCGAATCCCGCGGGCATATCCATGGCTGCTACGGAGCGGAGCGTGTCGACAAGCTCCGGCCGGCGAAATGTGCAGACGCAAATATCGATGCTTCGATTTTTCTTGACCGGGTCCATCACGCTACCCCGCGCTGCGGTCGCGGTGCTAGCAGCTGCAGCCAGAAGCCGACCGACCAGCCGAAATGCATGACCATTGCCGAGACCCCGGCAAGCGCAATGTCGGGTTTGCGCTGACTGACCGCGGTCCAGAAGCCGTAGCCAAGGCAGACCGAGACCCATAGCAAAAGCGGCACGGCCGCCAGCCAGTGGACGAAGGAAAAGGCGGCGAGAAGAACCACGGGAAACACCAGAAGCGGCACCATCTGCCGGATCTTCGGGATCATGCGGTGCTTGAGAACGTTCTTCGCCCGGCCGCGGCCATAGCCGAGATACTGAAAATAGAGGCCCTTCAGCGAGGAGCGCGGGTAGTAGACCATTTGTGTCTTACCGGTCATCCAGATCCGGTAACCGGCCTGACGGAGCCGATAGTCGAGTTCGGCATCCTCATTGTGGCTGAACGTCTCGTCATAGCCGCCGACCGCGGTGAAGGCCGATATCCGGATCAGCGCATGGTGGCCATGATCGACCCATTCCCCCGCCGAAAGGTGCCGATGCTTGGAGCCGCCCGTGCCGAGCCTGGAATTCTGGGCCGCGGCCGCCGCCTTCTGCACCATGCCGCTGCCACTGGTCAGCATCGAGACGACGACCGAATCCGCCCCGGTGGCCTGCGCTTCTTCGACCAGCCGGTCGCAATAGTCGGCGGGATAGCCGCCATGCGCGTCGATGCGAATGAGATAGTCGACGCCCTCCCCGAACCTGGCAACGGCGAGATTGATCGCCGCGCTCTGCAAGCGCTTTTCATTGTGGAGCAGGACCACCCGCTGATCTTTTGCGGCGATATCCGCGACGATCGTCCTGGTGCCGTCCGTACTGCCGCCATCGGCAACGATGATCACGGCGCCCAGCCTCTTGGCCGCAGGGCGGAGCTCTCGAAGCAACGCGCCGATATGGGGCGCTTCGTTCAGGCACGGAACCACGATCATGCAGGATGGGAGCGTTTCGGTTTGCGTCATCGGCCGTCCTTCTATGCCAATGCTTCGGCAGCATATGGACCGGGCGCCGCGGCAAGGCCGCGGAGTTTTTCGACGAGCGCCCGGCAATCGGCGCGGTCGTAGCTCCAGGTGCGCGGATTGCGGGCGAGAACACGTGCCCTCAATGTCTCGAACCGATGCTGCTCCATGGTGCCGAGGGCAGCTTCGAGCGCCTCGGGCGTGGCTTCTGGCAAAAGAACGCCGATGCCTTGCCGATCGAGGAACCGGCCGGTCTCGGTGTTGCCCATCGAGATCGGCACGGCTCCGAAGCGGCAGCCCTCATAGAGACGGTTGGGCAGCAGCCATTCGGAATTCAGGCCCTGCTCAAAAAAGTCGATGGCCCAGGAAAAGTGAACCTCGCGGTAGATCGCCGCCATATCCTCCGGATTGCGATAGGGTCCGCCAAACGAGAGCCAGGGTTCCGATTCAACAAAACCGTGGAAATCGGGAAATTCGGACAACGCCGGGCGGCCTCTGAGGACGATTTCGAAGCGGCCGTCGAGGCGGCGCGAAAATTCGGCCAGAAGCTCCAGGGAGCGGCGGCAGCGGAGCGCCCCGAACCAGCCGATTCGCCAAGGCGGCGCAACAGGATTCTCCTCCGTCATGCGGTCATCCAGGGAAGCCGCGGCTGGCTCGAAATACTTGTTTTCGAGCAGTTCGACCGGCGCGGCAATCTGTCCGAACGGCTTGAAATAGTTGGCGATGAAGGCCGGAGAGCTGGTCACCAGAAGCTTCACATCCCTGGCCAGGAAGCGTTCCGCACCGCGCATCGTCCAGCCCAGCGGATCGTCGCGAAGCAGCAGACGATGGATGTCGAGGCACTCGTAGACGATCGGCACCGTTGCCTGGAAAGCCGACCTGGCGCGCCGGGCAAGCGCCAGCATTTCCAAATTGCGCGCGATAATGAGGTCGGGCCGTTGCATTGAACCCAGCTTGGAGCCGGTCGAGACCACCGCCTTCATGATCGCCGCCAGACGCTGGGCGAATCGGCCATCACGCGTCGGGCCGAGATCGATCGGCTGCAAGCCCTCGACATCAGCAACCGCGCTTGCCGTTCGACGAAAGCCCGCCAGCGTAACCTGGGCGCCGCCTGCCTTGAGCATTATGATCCGCCGGCGCACTGCCGGGTCGGAGACGTCGTGTACCAAGTACAAGACATGCAGCATGAAAACTCGACCGCTGTTGGCCCGCCCGCGACAATGCTAGTACAGCTCTTGCTGCATCGCAACATTTTTGGTTGCAGCGTAGCAAAGATCCACATTTTTTGTTGCACTGCAAAATCGATGGGTTAATCTCGCTCTGCTTGGGCCGCATGGACCGCGCGTTGGCCCTGCCATTGGGCTGCGCGCCAATAATCACGACGCGAGGACCATCCTTGGCGTGCAGCATTTTCGGCCAACCCGCACCTCGGCATCCGTCGACCGAACCGCGGGACTACTCACGAAATGAGGTCATTCAATGAAGATCGCGGTTGAAAACACCGTCTGCCTGAATACCGGAGACGCAGCGATTCTCCTGGCGATTCGCCATGTTTTCAAGACGATCGTGCAGGACGATATCCAGTTCTACGTCTTCGACAGCCAGCCGGAGGTGGCGGCGAGGCTCTACACGAAGAAGGAGTATCCAGATCTCGAATTCCACAAGCTGCTGTCGGAATCGCTGTTCCGCTACAAATACGGCAGTGGGCTGAAGAACCTGTTCAAGCCGATCTACAATCGGCTCGTACTCAATGCCCTGCGGCGGTTCGGCATCCGCGGCGTTCTCGGGCGTTTGTTCAGCTCAAGCAATCGCCGTGGTCTCAAGATCTACAAAGACGCCGACCTCGTGGTCACGACAGGCGGAACCTATCTCGTCGAGACCTACAATCTGGAACGGCGCCTCAATCAATTCCGGATCGACGCGATTCTGGGCAAGGACCCGGTCTTCTTCACGCAATCGCTCGGCCCGTTCAACAAAAGTTACAATCGCCAGGAGTTGAGCCCGATCTTCGACCGGAGCCCGCTCATCCTGCTGCGCGATGAACGTTCGAGAGGCCACATTGTGGACATGGTGAAAGACCCCGGCAAATGCCACGTCGTGGCCGACGCCGTCTTTGCGCTGGCCGATACCGACAGGATCGGAAGTTTTCTGGCCTCCGGCCAGTCGGCGACTGTCACCGGCCGCGTCGCCATTTCCGTCCGTCACTGGAACTATGTCAGCGACGGCGAGGGCGGCATGCGCCGCTACATCGACTCGATCCGCGAGATTGCGACCATCCTGGTCAGGGACCACGCCAAGCAGGTGACCTTCGTCTCTACCTGCCAGGGCGTGCCGGAATACGCCCATGACGATTCCAAGACGGCGCGGGCGATCGTTGCCGAACTCGATCCGGAGATCGCCAAGCATGTGAGCGTGGACGCTTGGTTCCACACGCCGGAGCAACTGATGGCCCTGGTGAAAGGCTTCGACTTCGTCGTCGCGACGCGCATGCACATGATGATCATGTCGCTCTGCGTCGGCACGCCGGTGCTGCCGATCGCCTATGAATTCAAGACCAAGGAACTCGCCAAGCGGATCGGCGTCGCCGACCTGCTGCTCGACATCGACACGGTAACGCCCGAGGAAGCGAGCGAGAAGCTCGGCAGACTTACCGCCAATCTCGACCTCTATCGCAGGACGAGCCTTCAGGCAGTGCTTGAGGAGCATGCGTCGGCGATGTCGGCAGGTGAGCTTTTGAGGCCGGTTATTGCCTGCCTAGCGGGCGTTGCGCATGGCGCTGGAAAGCGTGGTGAACAACGCACTGCGCGACTGGCGAAGGGCAAGCATGAGGATCAGGCCGATCGAATAATTGAGGGCAACCGCCAGGACCACCGCGAGCAGGTCTGACTGGCCGGCCAGCGATACGGGCAACTCCCGGTAGACGGACCAGGCAAGCAGCGACGACATAATGAAAAGCCCCTGCATGATCAGGAAGTCGGCTGCGGTCACCGGGCCGACCCGGTGGACAAGAACGGCAAGCACCGGGACGCGCAGCATATAGCCGCTGATCGCGTAGGCCGCGGCGACACCGACGGCGCCCCAGTGCAGGCCGATAATGAAGGCGGCGACCGTCGTCAGCGACGAGTAGATGCCCCAGTGGAACATGGTCTTGGTCTTGCCCTGGCAGATGAAGATCCATCCGGTGGTGCTTGAGACGGACTGGATCAGGCTGGCGATGCCCAGCCAGGCGAAGATCGGCGCCACCGCTGTCCAGCGCTCGCCGAAGAGAAGCCCGACGACCTGGTCCGACGTCAGCGTCAGCGCCGCGATGCCGGGCATGGTGATGGCCGCCAGCATCCAATTGGTCCGCACATAGATGTCGCGAAACCGCGCCTTGTCCTCATGGATGCGGCTCAGCAGCGGCACCATCACGCGTGTCAGCGGCTGGTTGATGTTCTGCAGCGGAAACAGCAGGAGCTTATAGGCGCGGTCATAGTAGCCGAGTTCGATCGCGCCCGAATATTTTCCGATCAGGATGTTGTCGAGATTGCGCGAGAAGAAGTTGGCCAGATTGAAGCCGGTCAGATTGGCGCCGAAGGACAATATGTCGGTATCGACCTTCAGGTCCGGCCGCGACGGCGTCCAGCGCGCCACCTGCCATGCCGCGGCCAGCGCGACAACAGCCGAAACCGCCGGGCCGATGACCAGCGACCAGTAGCCCAGTCCCGCATAGGCGGCGATTGCGGTAGTCGCAAGTCCGGCAGCGGCGGTTATCACATCGTTCAGCGCGAGCTGGCCAAAGCGCAAATGACGGTTCATCAGCGCCAGCGGCACCGCGGCGAGGCTGCCAAGAAGCAGCGGCAAGGCAGAGCCGATGGTGATCCCGACCATGCGTTGATCGCCGTAGAAGGCGGCGATGGCGGGCGCCAGGCATGCCACCACCACGGCACTGCCCAGCCCAACCAGCGCACTGATCCAGAATACCTGGTTGAGCTGTTCGGTGCTGATGTCCTTGCGCTGGACCACAGCCTGCTGCAGGCCTAGGTTTTGAAGCAATCCGACAAAGGCCACGATCGGCCCGACGGAAGCCACGAGACCAAAATCCTCGGGGACCAGCAGACGCGCAAGCACGATGACCGAGAGAAACTGGATCGCCATCTTGAAGCCTTGCGCGCCGATCGTCACCACGCCGCCGCGCAGAGCGACGCGACCGAACTGGGGGGGCGGGTTGGCGTTCATGCCGGGCGCCTGGCTTCGGCCAGTTGAGCAACGATCTGCGCAAAACGTTCGTTGAGCAGGTCCGCGTTGAAATCCTGCTCGATCTTGCGGCGCGCCGCACGTGCGATGCGCTCGCATTTGTCCGGGTTCTCGGCCACCCAGACAAGCTTGCGGGCCAACGCCGCAACGTCTCGCTCCGGTGCGAGGAAGCCTGTCTCCTGATCCTCGATCAACTCGGGGATGCCCGAGTGATAGGTGCTGACAACAATCAGCCCGGCGGCCATAGCTTCCATCAGCGCCACCGGAATACCCTCGAGATCGCCGTCCTGTGCAGCAACGCTGGGCAGCAGGAATACGTGGGCGTCGCGCAGGCGCTGCTTGACCTCGGCGTGCGGGCGCGGCCCGAGGAAAGTCACCCTGTCGGCAACGCCGAGATTTGCGGCGAGCTTCTTCAACTCTTCCAGCAATTCGCCGCCGCCAATCACCGTATAGACCCAGTCGCGCCGCGGAAGGCCGGCGAGGGCGCGCAGGGCGAATTCGATGCCCTTCTTTTCGGTCAGCCGGCAGACCGAGATGAAGGACAGCGTGTCCCGGTCCCAGGAACGCCAATGATAGCTGATCTCGCCCGGCCGCACGCCCATATGGTGAACCATGACTTGCGCGGCAGGCGCGCCGACGCCGATCAGGGCGTCGCGGAAAAACGCGTTCACCGGCAGCTGGAGAACGCCCTTTTCGAAAACAACCTTGTAGCGCGTGAGCGTGTCGTCATGCAGCGGTTCGCCGACATCGCGGCCGTGGAATATGGTTACCAAAGGAGCGGAAATCCGGCCTCGTTTCATGGCGCGGGCAACGCGCATGCCGTTATTGCCGAAATGCGCGACGATCACATCGGCGTTCTGCAATTTGCGCGCAAAGGCGATGTCGATAGCGGTCGAGAGCTTATCCCAGAACCTGCCCGACCATCTCCTGAGCATCGGGCGAAAGCGCCCCAGTCCGCCCCCCCACCAGCAGACGACCTTGCCAGGCAGCGCCTGCCAGCGGCGATCGTCGATGTTGCTGTCCTTGCCGAACGACGTCTCGTTGCAGACGACGCCGACTTGCATGCCGCGCTCGAGGCACCCTTCTATCTGGTCGAGGACGAAGGTCTCCGACAAACAGGGGAACTTATCAACTACGAAGCAAATCTTCATCGAATGGACGATCTTTCGAGGCCGGTCGGCGATCTGCTCGCGCGGATGAGGGCTGAAGCCCGTCGCCGCCGTGCGAGGCGCCCCAAGCGTCTGGTGTTGTGCGTGCCGTTGTCCCAAAGCAGCTCCCACCCCGGTCAGGCGCGAGAGCCGGCTTTTGGGGAACGTGCATGGTTTTGGACGAAATGCATCAGGCGGCATGCTCCAGCGCGCCTTGCCTGGCGTTGTCGAGAACGCCGAGGAAGGTCGCGAACTGAATGTCTGGATTCATTTGCGGCCGCTCCGAAAACAGCTGCGCCGCCGCCGACAGCCGGTCGTACTCGGCCTTGTCGCTCCATAGCCGCCTGACTGCGGCGACCCAGTCGTCGAGCGGTGCGTCATAGTCAAGTACAACGCCGCCGGCGCCGATCGCTTCCGGCAGGCCGCCGCGGCGGGACCCGACGACCGGAATGCCGCTGCAATGGGCCTCGGATGCCACGCGCCCCCAGGCCTCTTCCCATTTGCTGGGCGCCAGCAGGATCTTGGTGCGGCCATAGACGGTCTTCATGTCGGTGGTACGGCCTTCCAGCCTGACGTTGCGCAGCGGCGCGATGGTCCGTTCGATCTGCGCCCGGTGGTCGTCGTCGAGCTTCCAGCTTTCGACGAACAGAAACGGGATTTCGGGGCATTGGCCGGCGATGCGCACGGCGAGTTCGAACCCTTTTTCATTGTAAGGGTTGATCAGCGTGACGAATTCGCCGGTCGTCGGGGTGCTGTAGAGCCTGGGATTGATGGTCGGCGGAATCACGGTCGAGTCGATGCCGAACTTTTCCTTATAGGTGCGCGCGGTGAATTCGGAATTGGCGATATAAAGCGCCGAATGCAGTTCGCGCAGGTCGCCGGCCAGTTCGTGGAATTCGACGTTCCGCAGATAGACCACCAGCGGCACGCCGAGCGCCTGCAGCGCTTTTCCGATCGGCACCGATTTGTGGCACTGCACGACGGCGACATCGGGATCGAGCCGTTCGACCGCGAAGCGCGCCGCCTCCCAGGGAAACCACGCCCGCACGACCGGATAGCCGGGATAGCTGTCGATGACCGCACGCTGGCGAAGCAGCTTCATCTTGGCGCGCGCCTTGAAGCCAAACATGCCATCACCGAACAGTGCCGCCAGGACCGAGGCGTCATGACCGTGCTCGCGCAGCTGCTCGACCAGATGGTGCGTGCTCGACTGAACGCCACCGCTGAACTGCGGCGTGTAGCCGTTGCCGCCTGCAAACAGAACTTTCATGGACCTGGCTCCTTGCTGGACCGCCTTATCGTCACGCCGCCATTCTGCCGATGCTGTGGTATTCGATGCCGTAGCGGGCGATGACCTTGGGGTCGTAGAGGTTGCGTCCGTCGAAGATGACGGGCGTGGTCAGCGCGTCCTTCAATGCATCGAAGGACGGCGCACTGAAGCTCTTCCACTCGGTCACGATCAAGAGCGCGTCGGCGCCTCGCACGGCGGCCTCCTTGGTGCCGCACAATTGCAGGTCGTCGCGCAACCCGTAGATTGCCTGGCATTCCTGCATCGCTTCGGGATCGTAGGCTTGCACATTGGCACCGGCGGCCCAGAGCGCCTCCATCAGCGTGCGGGCCGGGGCTTCGCGCATGTCGTCGGTATTGGGCTTGAAGGCCAGGCCCCACAGCGCAAAGGTCTTGCCCTTGAGATTGCCCTTGAAATAGCGGTCCACCTTCTCGAACAGGACCGACTTCTGCTGGTTGTTGCGCTCCTCGACGGCACGCAGCAGCTTGGCGTCGAACTTGATGGCTTCGGCGGTCTTGATCAGGGCGCGCACATCCTTCGGGAAGCACGAGCCGCCATAGCCGAGGCCCGGATAGATGAAGTGGTAGCCGATCCGCGGGTCGCTGCCGATGCCCTTGCGGACCTCCTCGATGTCGGCGCCCAGTTGCTCGGCCAGGTTGGCCATTTCGTTCATGAAGCTGATCTTGGTCGCCAGCATGCAATTGGCCGCGTATTTAGTGAACTCGGCACTGCGCACGTCCATCACGATCATCTTTTCGTGGTTGCGGTTGAACGGCGCGTAGAGCTCGCGCATCACCGCCTCGGTGTCCTCGTTGCTGGTGCCGACGATGATGCGGTCGGGCTTCATGCAGTCGCTCACGGCGGACCCTTCCTTGAGGAATTCCGGATTGGAGGCGACGTCGAAAGCCAGATCCTCGCGCCCGCGCGCCTTCAGCGTCTCGGCGATCCTGGCCTTTATCCTTTCGCAGGTACCGACCGGCACGGTCGACTTGCCGACGACGATCTTGGGCGCATCCATCTCACGGCCGATGGCCTCGGCGACGGCCAGCACATATTTCAGGTCTGCCGAACCATCCTCGCCCGGAGGCGTGCCGACCGCGATCATCTGGATATGGCCATGCTTGATCGCCGCGGCGGCGTCGGTGGTGAACTTGATGCGGCCGGCGGCATGGTTCTCCTTGACCATGTTTTCGAGCCCAGGCTCGAAGATCGGGACATGACCCTGGTTGAGCCGCTCGACCTTTTTTGCATCGATGTCGACGCAGACCACCTGATGGCCGACTTCGGCAAGCACCGCCGCCTGTACAAGACCGACATAGCCGATTCCAAAGACAGTCAAATTCATTCGGTTTCATTCCTGTTCAAGGCTTCGGGGCCTGTTCGAGCTTCGGGCTCGGACCACCTTCGGCCCGGCGGGTTCAGATGCGCTTCTAGTTCGTTTTGCATGCCAGCGATTCCGGGAATTGGCAGGGCTGGCCGAGTGCGGTGAATGCAACGCGGTCCACTTGCATGGCGAGCTTGCGGCCCGGATCCGAGAACGGCCCCATCCAGCCCTTCATCGTATCGCTGCCCCACAGGCTGAAATAGATTCTTTGCGAATGGGTGGGCAGCTTCGCCGGATCGGTGATCTCGTGGACAAGCTTGCCGTTGACGTACCAGCGCAGCCGGTCCTTTTCCCAGACGAAGGCGTAGTCGTTGAAGGCCTTGTCGGTGCCCCCGGCGACGTCGACCAGCTTCTCGTTCTTGCCCTTGCCGGCTATGTAGGCGTTGACCTGGACCTTGGACGTGTCCTTGGTCAGCACCTCGAAGTCGATTTCATCATGCGGCTGCTTGTCGGCATCGCCGACGAAGCTGAAGAATGCCGCGTTGACGCCGGAGCCCGTGTCGGTCTTCATCCGCGCCTCGTAGGTGCCGTAGCCGAAGCGCTGCTTGGTCTGGATCTCGGCGCAGGCGAATTCGCGATCCTTCAGCTTGCGCTTCTCGAAACCGAGCGTCAGCATGCCGTCGGAAAGGCCGATCAGGCTTTTGGACCAGGTGCAGTTCTGATGCTTGCCGTTCGTCCAGCCGTCGGAAATGTACCAGCGCGCGCGACTGAGGCTGGTGAAATCATCGACAAAGGACGGCGCGGTTGGGAGATCCTGGGCGCGGACGGGCACCAGGCCCGCAACCAGGCTGCCGAGAACGATCAGCAGAAACGCGCCGTCTGAACGGAGCCGCCGCAGCTGGCCTGGGATCGGGCGCGTGAACGGGGTGCCGCCGGTTGCCGGGGTGGACGTGCTTTTAGGATCTGCGTTCATATCAAACTCACCTTTGTGCTGTGCGCCCCCAAAGCGATCGTTCGAACCGTGACGAAACAAGCTAATCTTGACCTCTGTCGCTCCTAGGCTCCGTGTAGCGTGCCCAAAACCATTGCGCCGACTCCGGGATATTCGCTCAACCTGTGCCGGGACCGGCGGGTTTCACAAAATCGGTCCTTATGTCTGGGCCGTTCTGCCGATCCTCCTCGAAGATTTCATCCAGCGAATGACGGAGATCCTTCATCATCTGCTTCTGGCGCGAGAGCGCAGCGATGCGCCGCTCGCAATTCAGGATCGACCTAGTCAGTTCGCCAACTTCGGAAGACCTGCGGGAGGAGACCGCCCCGTTTTCCATGGCCTCGACCAGGAAGGCGGCATTGGTGGCCGTTGTCCTGTAGCGGTTCTCAAGTCCGTTCTTCTCCGCCTCGACCTCGGCCGCGATCTGGTCCAGCAGCTTCGCCAAGCGATCGAGTCGCGCGGTGTCGGTCTGCGTGTCGCGCGCCGGATCTCTCGATCGGAAGCGAAAGATCGAGGCCATGCAGTCAGCGCCCCATCATCGTCGAGACGATGACCGGCCTTGGCGCCCGTCCACGTTCAAAAGACATTTCTCGCATCGTCCAGCTCCTCTGACAGGGGATGTCTCGGGCCAGTTCGGTTGGCCGTCCAAAATTGCTGCACCGCAACATAGATTGCCATTCCCCGCGCGCATAGGCAACCACCTAGATCGTAAACTCATAAATCGCGTCGAAATGGTGCGAGCTGACCGAGGTAAGGCGATCGCCACGTTGACGAGCCTAGCTTTCGCCGGCTGTGCTGGTTCCGGCCATGAGGAAGCGCAGCGGCGGCACATGCTGACGCTTCGCGGCGAAGCCAGCGCGGCGAAACAGCGCATCCAGCTTGTCGGAGGCAACGCCGCGGACGACGGCCGTGAGGTTGGACGAGCCGGCCAAGGCATAGGCCACAGCCGGCGCCAGCCCGCGCTCAGTCTTCACGTCTAAGAACTTCCGCAACCGGTATTTGTCGCGAATGTGCCGCTCGTGCCTTCTCAGCGCAGCCTTCGATGCCTCCGGCAAACTGTCGATCGCAAGCAGTGCCAGGTCGGCATCGGCCAGATGCTTCAGATCCTGGGTGTTGTGCCGTCCGCTCAGCGAATCGGCGCGCACGATCGCGCCGTAGCCACAGGATTTGATGACCTTGAAGCGCGCGCCATGCGCAACCGCGCGCGCATAGAGTTCATAGTCTTCGCCAAGGCGCAGCTTCTCGTCGTAGCGCAGCCCATGCCGATCGAGGAAGGCGCGGCTGATCACGGGTTTGAGGAAGCCCAGTTCCCCTCGTTGCACACGGCGCCTGGAGATGTTGGCGTCGATGAAACCCTCGAAATCGAGGAATTCCGGCTCGGGCGAAAACGGTGGAGCGACGATTTTCGAGACGTCGGTTGCCGCGTCATCCCTGACAAGCATGATGTTGTCTGCCGCGAAATCCCAATCGGTGCTGGCGAACAGTCTGTGAAACCTGCCTTCGAAAAAGAAATCATCAGCGTCCAGGATGCTGATGAACGGCGACCTGGAACCGGCTATCGCGGCGTTGCGGGCAAAGGAGGGGCCGCGATTGACGTCGAAGCGGATGACGGAAAGGCGGCCCGTGCCGTCGTCGGCTGCATGGGCGACTTTCGCGGTATCGTCGGTGGACGCGTCGTCGACGACGACGACTTCCGCAACCTCCGGCTCGCGCAATGCCGATGCAATGGCAGCCGGGATTGTCCGCGCCGCGTTACGGGCAGCGATGATCACGCAGACTTGGGATGATGTCATGGACATGCCTCTCGATTGCAGAAATCGTTGCGGATTTCCTCGCCCTCCCCGCTCAATGCCTCACCGCCCGTCTGACATGCATCGGCCCAAATGCCTATGCTGCAAGTGCGAAGCAAGCATCGCCAAAATCATCGGCGCCGTCCAGTTTTTCATTTGGCTGGGTGTCATGACGCGGCTGGGCAGGCGGCGAGCCGCAATCGGGATAGCTCCCGAAAGGCGCCGCTTGGCAGAGCCGCTCCTGCACGGCCCGGATCAAGCCACTGGCGCGCTCAGTTGGCCAACCAGTCACTGCCGAGTAGGTCGTGGCGATGGAGAGCGGCCGCTTGGTGGAGGCCGGGAGCATCGAGGAATTGAAGAAACGGGATGCCGACTTGCGGCGTGTTGCTGGAGGCCAACGCCCGAAATCAGTGAAGGCCTCTCCTGGCGCTTAATTTCTCGCCTTCGGCCGCTTCGTTCGAACTCAGCTTTCGTTCTGCGTCGCGAATTTTGTCGGCCGAGGTCGGGGCATTTCTTGCGACCATGGCAAAGACCAGCAGAAAATAACCGAGTTGGATGACTATGGCGCAGCCGATGACGCGAAAAAGCGTCGTGCCGAGCGAGGCGCCGCCCAAATAGGACCAGACGACCACGATCGCCAGCGCAAAACACATTCCGATAATGAACTTTGGCAGTGACATACCCGATAGCCCATCAACCGGCTCGGGAAAAAATGTCGACAAGCCCACCCCGAGCACCTCCCTTAAACTCTGCGAGCTTGTTTAGGTTGCCCGCTTCTGGCCGGTTGCTTCCGGCCTTGCCCAATCTGTCCATACTCCGACAGAAACAATTTGCAACTCTATTGAGGCGAGCAATAGGCGGCAAGGGCAGCTACGGAATAATTTTAAGCGAATCCTCAGGATCGCCTCTGCCATGGTGCAATGCACACGTCGGCATCACCACTGATTGACGGATATCGACTCGCTCCAGTAAGATTTATAATATTGACCAGTATCTTATCATAACATCAGTCGATATTTTGAACTTCTAAGTGACGGCAAAGCTCCACAACCGGGTATAAAGAGCGATTCGCCCAAAATCAGCCCCAAAATTGGACTAGATTTTCCAAAATTGCCCATAATCTGTCGCCTTTGCGACATAAAGGCAAAATTTTGTGCAGGACGAGTTCATTATTTAGTCAGTTCATGACGCGACTATTACAGCCGGCTGGGAAATTGTGTGTTGCGCTGCAGCATTTTTTTGGTATCGTGCGCTAAACCATCCGTTCAACGTATGGAGTTTACGCATGAGGGACGTAGCCAAGCCGGCCGACGCGGATTTTTCGCAGGCCGGCGTCGATTTTCCGCCGCCGATCGGCGGCCTGCTCAAACGCAGCTTCGATATTGCCGGTTCGCTGATCGGCCTGATCGCTCTCAGCCCGCTGTTCGTGATGATAGCGCTGCTTGTCAGGTTTTCCGATGGCGGGCCGATTTTCTATGGTCATAGCCGGATCGGCCGCGGAGGACGGATTTTTCCGTGCCTCAAGTTCCGCACTATGGTTCCAGACGGCGAGCGGGTGCTTGCTGCCTATCTCGCCGCGAATCCGGAGGCCAACGCCGAATGGATAGCGACCCGCAAGTTGAAGAACGACCCGCGGATCACGCGCGTCGGAGCGGTGCTGAGGAAGCTCAGCCTCGATGAGTTGCCGCAGATCATCAACATCCTGCAGGGGGATATGAGCCTGGTTGGGCCTCGTCCCGTGGTACGCGATGAGTTGGAGATCTATGGCAATTCGGCCGTCTATTACCTGAAATCGCGCCCCGGCCTGACCGGGCTCTGGCAGGTTAGCGGACGCAACGATGTTTCCTACGACAGCCGCGTCGCGTTCGATCGACACTATGTCGAGAACTGGTCGATGTTCGAAGACATTCGCATCATCATCAAGACCGTACCTGCGGTCTGGATGTCGCGAGGCTGCTACTGACGGCCGCTTGCTGGCCGTGCATCGAGGAGCGACTGTCCGGAATTCGAGCCCGGAACTCAGGCCCCGGGACTCAGGCATCGGGCGGGGCAAACCAGATCGGAAACGCTCAGTTGAAAGCAGATATAATCGATATCTTTTGCACCGGCATTCTCTCCAGACGCATGCGGCGAGTACGACTTTTGACGACTTGCCTCACGCTGGCGACCGGCCTGTCGCTGGCCCTGCCGCAGTTTGCCTTCGCCGATGACTATCGGCTTGGAGCACAAGACAAGCTAACCATCCGCGTAGCGGAATGGCAGACTGTCGAAGGCACGTTCCGTGACTGGTCGGCCATCAATGGAGAATACACGGTCGGGCCGGCAGGAACCTTGTCGGTGCCGTTCGTCGGCGAGATGCCCGCATCCGGCAAGACGACCTCGGAGATCGCGGCATCGCTCGGCGAGGCGCTACAGCGTAAGCTCGCCCTGGCTGACAAGCCCGAGGCTTCCGTCGAAATGGCGCAGTACCGGCCGTTCTATATTTCTGGCGAGGTGCAATCGCCCGGACAGTATCCTTGCGTGCCTGGGCTGACGGTGCTGAAAGCGATGAGCATTGCCGGCGGAACGCGGCGGAACTCGGAGAGCGGGCAGCGCTACGACCGCGACCTGATCAATGCCAAGGGCAATTTCGACGTACTTCAAGACCAACAGGTCAGGCTGATCGTCAAGCGCGCCCGCATCGAAGCGGAACTGGCGAACAAACCGTCATTCGAAGTGCCGAAAGAAGTGGCCGACGATCCGAAGCTGCCCAGCATCGTTGCCGATGAGACGGCGATCCTGGCGGCCGACCAGAAGAAACTCAACCTACGCTTGCAGGCGCTCGACGACTTGAAGGCGCTGCTGCAGAGCGAGATCGATTCGCTGCAGAAAAAGATCGTCAACCAGCAGAAGCAGGTCGATCTGGCGAAGGAGCAGCTCAACGGTATCGGCTCGCTGGCGCAAAAAGGCCTGGTCGTCAACACCCGGGTTTTGAATTCCCAGCAAACCATCGCCGACCTCGAAGGCCAGATACTGGATTATGAAACGGCGATTCTCACGGCCAAGCAGTCGATCAGCAAGGCCACTCAGGACGCTATCGATCTGGAGAACACCCAGAACTCCACCCTCGCGACCGACCGGCAACAGACGGAAGCCGACCTCAACGAAGCGACGCTGAAGCTGAATATGGAAAAAGGCTTGATGACCGAAGCCCTGTCGGGCAACCCCATGCCGCAATTCTATGGCAACAACGAACCAGCCGCCATGTCGTTTTCCCTGGTGCGGGTGGTCGACGGCAAGACCAGCGAAATCACCGCCGACGAAGACACGCCGGTGCTGCCCGGGGACGTGATCAAGGTCAAACCGGCGCCCCTGGCCATCCAGTAGCTTCTTTCCACCGGAGCGAAGCACCCACCTCGCAGGCGGCGGCCTGCGGGGTTTTGGGCTTCGTATTTTATGGATCAGAAAACAAGGCGGCCTTTGGGCGACGAACAGCCCGGATCGGCCCCGCTCTAGCCTCGCACGGCGTCCGGTTCCTCGAGATGGTTCGCGGCGCTCCACCGGGAACGGGCGACGGACGGCACCTTCACCAGCTTGAAGTAGCTGTAATACAGCAGGAACGATCCCATGATGTAGGGATTGAGGGTCTCGACCTCGACGAAGGAGCGGATGAACAAAAGCACCATGACGCCTGCGAGAATCACAGACTCGGCTTGCCATGTCCTGAATATCAGCGCCGAGACGTGCCCCCAGAGCGTGCGCAGGATGATCAGCGACAGCAGTGTCGCTCCGACGAAGCCGAGTTCCACCAAGGTCTCGATGTAGGTGTTGTGGAAGTGGAAGCCGCTTCGGGCGGCGATGTAGAATTCATTCCACAGCCGCTCGGCCTCGGAGAAGCCCTGCACCCAATACGCCGCGTAGCCGACGCCGAGGATGGGCGATTGCTGCGCGGCATTCCAGCCCTGCTGCCAGAGGTAGGTTCGTCCGGTGAGCGTCGAATCCTTGCCGAAGAGGCCAAGGACAAAGTCCATTAGCCCGAGATTCAGCGCAATCACGGTGCAGGCGACCAGCCCGCCTGCACCGATCACGAAAATAACCCGGCGATGGCGGAGCGAAAGCAGCTTGCCCATGGAAAGCAGCGCGACCAGGGCGAGAACCGCCGGGGTCGATGCCATCGAAGTGGCCGAATGCGACACGACCAGCAGATAGCCCGACAGAAGGACGATTGGTACAATCAACAAAAAACCTATGCGGCCGCGCCTGAGAAAGGCCAGGTAGACAACGCAGAAATAGATGCCAAGCGATGCGACAAAGCCGATCTGGTTCTTGGAGCTGAAAGCGCCGACGAAATTGTATGTCCCGTCGAGAACGTCGTAGGAATAACTCGCGACCTTGAGCGAGTAGAGCAGGACGACGAAAATCCCTATTAGGGCGCCTATGGTCAAGGTCCGGACGCTGACCGTGCGCGCGGCAATGTAGGCGCATGCGATATGGGAACAATATTGCACGGCCGTCCTTGCCGTGGTGCCGGGAGCTGCCGACCAGAACACCGAGAAGCAGACATAGGCTGCAAACGCCAGCGGAAGCCAGGCGCTGGAAGCGTGCCTTAATATTTTCCGGTAGTCGACCAGGATGAGCGGCAGCCAGACTGCATAATAGGCCAGGATCATGGCCTGGCCGAAAATGGTCGAGTAGGAGAACGCCCAGATCGAGACGGCAACGGCAAAGCTGCCATAGACCGTGTTCTTGTCCGGATCGATCAACAGAGATTTTGGAATCTTCATCTCGGTATCGGTTTTCCGCCCTTGCAGCTCAATGCCGATTTCATGGGCCGCTCATGGGTCGATTCATTGGATCGATGGGAGCCTCGCCTGCAGGCGCTCGCATTGTGCAGTGCAATATAGCGCATCCGGCGCTGCATGTCACCTGGATGACAAACTGGGCGAAGTCGTTCCTGCAGTTCTCCCATGCCGGACGAGACGATTTGGCCAGGAGGCAGTGCCGTTCAATTGCCTGGTGCTGGCCCATCACGAAGCTGTTCGGAGGCTGCAAGTCCGCGCTTGAACTTGTCCGCCGTTGACTTCACATTCGCCGCCGATTGGGAGGAAGACCACATGCCGATGAGTTTCGCGGGACGATTTGCCGGACGATCTGCTGTTATCACCGGCGGCGCCTCAGGCATCGGCCTTGCCGTCGCGCAAAGGATCACTAAGGAAGGCGGGCGTGTTTCGGTCTGGGATCGCGATGCCGCCCAGATCGAGCAGGCCAAGGCCATTGTTCCAGGCCTGCACAGCGTCACCTTAGACGTCGCCGACCCCATAGCGGTCGAAGCCGCCGCCCGAGAGACGATCGAAGCGATTGGCGCAGTCGATGTCCTTGTCACCAGCGCTGCCATCACCGGACCGAACATGACGACCTGGGAGTATTCCGTAGAGGATTGGCGCCGGGTCATCGACATCAACATCAACGGCGTCTTCTTCTGCAACAAAGCGCTGGTCCCGCATATGCTCGAACGCAATTACGGCAGGATCGTCAACATCGCCTCGATTGCCGGCAAGGAAGGAAACCCGAACGCCTCGGCCTACAGCACCTCCAAGGCCGCGGTGATCGGCATGACCAAATCGCTTGGCAAGGAACTGGCCAAGACCAGGGTAACGGTGAACTGCGTCACGCGGGCGGCCGTGCGCACCGCGATCTTCCAGCAGATGAGCCAGCAGCACATCGACTTCATGCTGTCCAAAATACCAATGGCGCGGTTCGGCGAGGTCGAGGAGGTGGCGGCGCTGATTTGCTGGATCGCGTCCGAGGAATGCTCGTTCACGACGGCGGCCGTCTTCGACGTCTCCGGCGGCCGGGCGACCTACTGAGGCCGGCCGGACGCAAACCGCCCGACCGGATCGCGGCGCCTCAGTCGTGAAGCTGCCGCGAGATCGGCGGGCCGATCGAAAAGTCGCTGAATGTGACCTCGAAGCCCTCGCGCTGCGGCGAGCAGCACATCATGCCGACATCGACCGTTTTCGACGGCGGGAAATAGGCAAGCCGCACCGGCTTCCAATGTTTGTCGGTCGCGTCCAGATACTGGACACGGATCGTCTCGGCATGACGCGTCAAGCGGATCCTGACGCCGTCCGGGTTGGCCGGAATATTGGCCAGCGACCAGTCGGAGGCATCGTTGGTGACGACGACGGAAAAATACATCAGCCCGTCGGTGTATTCGATGCCGGCCTTGATCCAATGGGTCTCGCTCAGGCGGACCATAAGCCCGGCTTGGTCGTAAAGCACCTCATAGTGCCCCTTGGCCGTGACTTCGGCGCTGAAATCGCCCTCGACCTCACGATAGAGGAAATGGCCATTGTCACGCCAGAAGCCGTAGAACGTCTCTCGCCAGAAGTCGGTCTCCTTGCCGGTCCGCACATGCACCGTATTGTCGCCGAACTCGTGGTGCGGCGGCGGATTGAGCCAGGTCAGGTCCGTATTTTCAGATGCCATCGATTTGCTCGCCTGCCTGGCTGGTCCCGGATGAGTGCCGCCGTGATCAGCCAGCGAATGTATAGGCGGTCTTCACGGTCGTGTAGAACTCCGCGGCGTAGCGGCCCTGCTCGCGTGGGCCATAGCTCGACCCCTTGCGCCCGCCGAAGGGCACGTGGAAGTCGACGCCCGCCGTCGGCAGGTTGACCATGACCATGCCGGCTTCCGAATTGCGCTTGAAATGCGTGGCATGCTTGAGGCTCGAGGTGCAGATGCCGGACGTCAGCCCGAACGGCGTGTCGTTGGCCACCGCCAGCGCCTCATCATAATTCTTGACGCGGATGACGTTAGCGACAGGTCCGAAAATCTCCTCACGGGAAATGCGCATGGCGTTGGTGGTTTCGGTGAACAGCGCCGGTTGCAAATAGAAGCCGCGGGTTTCGCGATCGAGCCGCTCACCGCCGAAAGCGAGATCGGCACCTTCCTGACGTCCGATGGCGATATAGTCCTCGTCCTGTTTGAGCTGGCTCTGGTCGACCACCGGCCCGATCTGGGTCTTGGCATCGAGAGCGTCGCCGATGACCAGCTTGCCCAGGCGATCTTTCATCGCCTCGACGAAGCGGTCATGGATGCCGTCCGTCACCACCAGGCGGGACGACGCCGTGCAGCGCTGGCCGGTCGAGAAGTAGGCGCCGTTGACCGCGCAGTCGACGGCGACGGCAAGGTCGGCATCATCGAGCACGACAAGCGGGTTCTTGCCGCCCATTTCGAGCTGGAACTTGCGCATGTGCTCGACGCTGGCGGCGGCCACGCGCTTGCCGGTGCCGACCGAGCCGGTGAAGGTGATGGCGTTGAGATCAGGGCTGGCGAGCATGGCCTGGCCGACCACCGAACCTTTGCCCATCACCAGGTTGAGCACGCCGTTGGGCAGTCCGGCGCGGTGCAGGATGTCGACAATTGTCCAGGCGCTCTCCGGAACGAGTTCCGCCGGCTTGAAGACGATAGTGTTGCCGTAGGCCAGCGCCGGAGCGATTTTCCAGGCCGGAATGGCGATCGGGAAATTCCACGGCGTGATGATGCCGACGACGCCGACCGCTTCGCGGGTGATCTCGACGCCGACGCCGGGCCGCACGCTTGGCACCAGCTCGCCCGACAGGCGTAGCGTCTCGCCGGCGAAGAAGTCGAATATCTGGGCAGCCCGCACAGTCTCGCCAATGCCCTCGACCAGCGTCTTGCCTTCCTCGCGCGCCAAGGCCCGGCCGATTTCATCTTTCCGCGCGGTGATCTCGTCCGACGCCTTCCTCAGCACCGCGTGGCGTGCCAGCAGGCCCGATCGGGACCATGCCGGAAATGCCGCCTTCGCCGCCGCGATGGCCTGCCGGGCGTGCTCGGCGCCTCCCGATGCATATTCGCCGACCACGTCGTCGAGATTGGACGGGTTGATATTGCGGGAGCCGGCATCGCCCACCCACTCGCCATCGATGAGGTTCTTTCGAAACGGGATCATGTCGCTGTCTTCCTTGTCGTCCTTCGATCGCCGTCTATCTGGACCACCGACCGCCACACCGCAAGGCCGAAAGGCGGGCAAACTTCTCCTCCTCGACAGGCATGTGATAGGGGTCGGGCTGGAAAAGATGATTCCAGTATGGTGCGTCGTGGATCGCACGGGAGGAAAAGTATCATGTCCGACAACGCGTTGCCGCTGGTGATCAGCGCACCCCATCCACGCACGCTCGACCTGATCTTCACGCCGGCTGCGCTGACGAAATTTCGGTCGAAATACCGCATCGTCGAAACATCGCCCGAAGGTGTCGCGGCGCTGCCGGCCGATATCCTTGGCGAGGCGCGCTACATTGTCGGCCAGCCGCCGATCGCGCCAGAGACACTGGAAAAAATGAAGGCGCTGCGCTGCATCTTCAATGTCGAGAGCAACCTCATCAACAACATGCCATATGAGACGCTGTTTTCGCGCGGCATCCATGTCGTCACCACTGGGCTGGTCTTTGCCGAACCGGTGGCCGAGCTCGGCCTTGCCATGGCGCTCAACCTTGCCCGCGACATCGTCGATGCCGACCTCGCTTTTCGTCAAGGCAAGGAATTGTGGGGCGGCGACGGCAACCGGACGGCGCGGCTTCTTTCCGGCGCGGATGTCGGCATCATCGGCTTCGGCGATCTCGGCCGCGCGCTCAACCGGCTTTTGACGGGTTTTCGCACGCGGACAAAAGTCTTCGACCCGTGGCTGCCGCCGTCGATCCTGATCGAGAACGGCGTTGAGCCGGCCTCGCTCGATGAAGTCCTGTCGAGCAGCGATTTCGTCTTCGTCGTCACTTCGGTGACCAGCGAAAACCAGGGTTTCCTCGGCGCCGAAGCCTTTGCCAGGATGCGCGAGGGATCCGCTTTCATCCTACTCAGCCGGGCTGGCGTGGTCGATTTTCCGGCACTGATGGATGCTGTCCGCAGCGGCCACATCGTCGCCGCCAGTGATGTTTTTCCTGAGGAGCCGCTGGCCCAAGATCACCCGGTCCGCACATTGCCGGGGTTCCTGCGCTCCGCCCACCGGGCCGGCGCACTCGACATCGCTTTCAAGCGGATGGGCGACATGGTGCTGGAAGACATGGACCTGGTCGACCGCGGCCTGCCGCCGATGCGTTCGAAGCGGGCCGAGCGTGAGACCGTTTCGCGAATGCGCTCAAAGCCGGTCGACAAGAATTAAGCCGTCTGTCCCGACGGTCGCACATGCTCAGATCGTGAAGGACCAAAACAGGCAGGCCAGTGTCGCAGCGGCGAAGACGACGAAGAACAGGCTTCTCAACAGGATGTTGCGCCGCAGTTCGTTGATGAAGAGATGGCATCCGACGATGGCTGCGACAAACAGGAACCGCCAGTTCAGCAGTGCCGAGAGCACATCGTGCTGACCGAAAGCAAATCTGGCGGCGAGACATCCAACGATGACCGCGAACAACACGATGACCGTCCAGAAGATTGCATCGGCGGCATGCGTCAGGACGATGCCGGCGAGCCTGATCGGCAGAACCATCATCAGCAGTGCGCTGAGGAAGTAGACCGCCGCGAGCGGAATGAATGCCCCTGCATCGGCGACGTCACTCAAGCGCTTGGCGCCGATCGCGCCATAGGGATAGCCATGCCTGGCCACCGCCAGGCTGAGCGCCATCAGCAAAGCCGTCAGCACGTTCGCAAGCGCGAATGAGGTCAGGGCTTTACTCATGGGGCTCCCGTTCCGAACGAATCGAAGTCAGAACGGTGGTAGCCTATGGTTTGTAAATTGCTAGTAAGCATCATGCAGCGGCGCGGCAGAGTTCCTCGGCGCATTCACTCTGCAGCTTGCAGACGCCGCCCGTCGATAATGGTCTTGATCTCGGCGCGGCAGGAGCCGCAATTGGTGCCGGCGTGAAGGGCGGCGCCGATTGCCGCGACGCTGGTGCAGCCGCCGCGCACCGCTTCCGCGATCTGGTTGGCACCGACCCCGAAACAGGCGCAGACGGTGGCGCCGCGGTCGACGCTCTTGCCGCCAGGCCTGCCGGCGACGATCGCCAGCCGCGCCTGCCGATCGGCATGGTCGGCACCCAGTTGTTCGGCCGCCCAGCCGCGCGACACCGCTACCGGGGTAGGCGCAAGATAGAGCGCGCCGACCAGCCGACCGCCCGCGAAACGGGCGAAGCGATGGTGCCCGCCGGCGATGTCGTGATAGGCGAGCGCCTCGCCTTCCGGGCCGAACAGCGCGGCGGCAAACCCGGTCCAGTCGCGGCTGTCCTGCAGCGCAATTTCAAGGCGCCAGCCGGCGGGGCAGCGGGCGAGGCTCCAATAATCGGCGTCGATGGATGCGGGCCGTTCCGCAAGCACCGCGAAGCCGAAGGCCGTGGCGGCGAACCGCTCGATTCGGGCGGCAACGTTCTTTGAAGCCGGCTGGCCTGAAATCGCATCAGTCGTCGGCGCGACCAGGGCATCGACGCGCGCGCGCGCGGAAAACTGATCGGTCCAGTGCATCGGCACGAACACAGAGCCTTGGCGTTGGCGCCCTGTCACCAGCGCGCGGACCACGACCTCGCCATAAGCTGTCGAGACGCGCACAATATCGGCATCGCCGATGCCGTAGTGCTGCGCATCAGCCGGGTGAATTTCGACGAAAGGCTCGGCCATGTGCTGCGACAGGCGCGGGCTCTTGCCGGTTCGCGTCATGGTGTGCCAGTGGTCGCGCACGCGCCCGGTGTTGAGCACCAACGGGTAGTCCAGGCTGGTGCGGGTTTGGGCGGTTGGGCGGATGGCAATAAAGCGTGCCTTGCCGTCGGGTGTGTAGAAATTGCCGTTGGCAAAGAAGCGGGTGCTTTTGTCCTCCGGC